>NZ_JADBZL010000186.1:0-25450 GCF_020402505.1 Phenylobacterium sp.
AGGTTTCCGGAGCCCCGCCGACGGATACGATGATCCGCCCACGGGTTCGTCGATGCGCCGTTCGCCCTGCAATTCATCAGGAGAGACCCATAACGGTGTTTGTTTGCGGTTCGGTTGTGGGCGCCTCGATTCGGACGGCAGCTGTTCAGCGCCGGCCGGATCGTGCGCCGGGCCGTCACGCAAGCCCTCAGGCGGGCGCTCCGGAAAGATCCCGTCACCGCGTCTGTCGCTTGCGAGGAGCCCGGGAGCCTAGAGAGGAAAGGCCCTCTGATCCCGCTCGGCTGGAGTCCGCCCTATTCGCGCGATTGCAGGCGGAGGTGGAATTCTTTCCGGAAGGCCTCGAACCGTCCGTCGGCGATCGCCGCCCGCATGGCCGCCATCAGGGACTGGTAGAAGGCGATGTTGTGCCAGGACAACAGGACCTGACCGAGGATTTCCTCTGCCTTTACGAGATGATGGAGATAGGCCTTCGCATAGTCCCGGGAGGCGGGGCAATCCAGCGTCTCGTCCAGGGGGCTGTCGTCCTCGGCAAAGCGGGCGTTCTTAAGGTTGACCGGGCCGGCCCAGGTCCAGGCCTGCCCATGACGGCCGGAGCGGGTCGGCAGGACGCAGTCGAACATGTCTACACCCCGGGCGACGGCCTCAACTAGGTCCAACGGTTTGCCCACGCCCATGAGGTAGCGCGGGCGGTCTGAAGGCAGGAAGCCGGGCGCACAGTCCAGAACCCGGCACATCGCCTCGTGGCCCTCCCCGACGGCCAGACCGCCGATGGCGTAGCCGTCAAAGCCGGCCTCGACCAGGCGCTCAGCGGACTCCCGGCGAAGAGCCTCGAAGGTCGAGCCCTGCTGGATACCGAACAGGGCCTGGCGGTCGCGCTGGCCAAAGGCGGCCTTCGACCGCCGCCCCCAGCGATCCGAGAGGCGCATGGCGGCGGCCGCCGCCGCCTCCTCTGCGGGCCAGGACACGCACTGGTCCAGCTGCATGACAATGTCGGCGCCCAGCCGGTCCGCCTGGATTTCGATGGAACGCTCGGGGGTCAGGACGTGCCGGGAGCCGTCGATATGGCTGCGGAAGGTCACCGCCTCCTCGGTCACCTCGGAGATGCCCGAGAGGGACATGACCTGGAAGCCTCCGGAATCGGTCAGGATCGGCCCCTCCCAGCGCATGAAGCGATGAAGGCCGCCGAGACGCTGAAGCCGCTCGGGGCCGGGCCTCAGCATGAGGTGGTAGGTATTGCCCAGGATGATGTCGGCGCCAGTGGCGCGCACCTGGTCAACGGTCAGGCCCTTCACCGTGGCGGCGGTCCCCACGGGCATGAAGGCGGGCGTCCGGATGTCGCCCCGGGCCGTCCTGAGGACGCCCGTGCGGGCTTCACCGTCCGTAGCGGCGATGTCGAAGGCCAGCGCGTTCAATCGACTCTCCAGAGCAGGCTGGAGTCTCCATAGGAGTAGAAGCGGTACCCCTTGGCGATGGCGTGAGCGTAGGCGGTCCTCATGACCTCCAGGCCCGAAAGGGCGCTGACCAGCATGAACAGGGTTGATTTCGGCAAGTGGAAGTTGGTCATCAGTCCGTCGGCGATACGGAACCGGTGGCCGGGCGTAATGAAGATATCGGTCTCACCGGTCCAGGCGCGCAAGACGCCGGCGGGTTCCGCCGCGCTCTCGAGAAGTCGGAGGGAGGTTGTTCCGACACAGATCACCCGACCGCCCGCCGCACGCGCTGCGTTGACCTGGTCGGCGGTCTCCGGGGTGATCTCGCCCCATTCGGCGTGCATCCGGTGCTGCGATAGGTCGTCGGTCTTCACAGGCAGGAAGGTGCCGGCGCCCACGTGGAGAGTGACCCTCGCCATGCCGATCCCGGAGGCCTGCAGCCTGTCGAGCAGCTCAGGCGTGAAGTGCAGGCCCGCGGTTGGCGCCGCCACCGAGCCCTCGCGCCGGGCGTAGACCGTCTGGTAGTCGATGAGGTCACGCTCGTCCTGCTTCCGCCTGGAGGCTATGTAGGGGGGCAGGGGCAACTCTCCGACCCGGGCGATGGCGGCGTCGAGGTCCAGCCCGGCAACGGCGAAGTCCAGAGTGAATTCGCCGGCCTCACCCTTCCCCGCAACACGGGCGGCAAGGTCGCTAAAGCGCAATTCATCTCCTTCGACGATCTTCTTTCCGGGCCGCATGAAGGCCCGCCAGGTCACCTCGGACACCCGATGGTGAAGCGTGGCCTCGACGGCGATGTCGGAGGTCGTCCTTATCCGACGGCCCTTCAGCCGGGCCGGGATCACCCGGGTCTCGTTGACCACAAGGATGTCGCCGCTGCGCAGCAAGGACGGCAGGTCCCGCACTTGATGATCGGAAAGGACGCCGCCGGGCGCCACCTGGAGCAGTCGGGCGGAGTCGCGCGGCTCTGCGGGTCGCAGGGCGATGCGGTCTTCCGGAAGTTCGAAGTCAAAGTCCGATAGCTGCATGGCGCCGCTGTTGCCCACGCCGGGCGGCGGGCGTCAAGCTCGACCTCAGGCGTCGGCGGCGACCTTCATCGAGACGATCTTGCCAGGCGTGCGCGGCGGCTCGCCCTTGGGCAGGGCGTCGATGTGCTCCATTCCCCCGGTCACCTCGCCCCAGACGGTGTACTGGCCATCAAGGAAGGTGGCGTCGTCGAAGCAGATGAAGAACTGACTGTTCGCCGAATTCGGATTGTTTGTCCTGGCCATGGAGCAGACGCCGCGGACATGCGGCTCCCGTGAGAATTCCGCCGGCAGGTTGGGCTTGGATGAGCCACCCGTTCCGGTGCCATTCGGGCACCCTCCCTGGGCCATGAAGCCGGGGATCACCCGGTGGAAGGCGACGCCGTCGTAGAAGCCTTCCCGGGCCAGCTCCTTGATCCGGTCGACATGCTGGGGGGCCAGATCCGGACGGAGGCGGATAGTGACCCGACCGGTCTCGGTATCGATCAGCAGGGTATTCTCAGGATCCATTACTTCACCTCCGAGGGAATGCTGATGGCGCAGGCTGTGAAATCCGCGCCGAGACTGGCCCTGACGCGGGCGATCTCAGCGGCGAACCAGGCGCCGCGAGTCTCGATCACACGTACTTTCGGGCGGGAGGATGCGGGCATATCCGCCAGGACCTGGACGCGGGTCATGACGTCCTGGGGGGGATCGACCGGCTCGCCGGTCTTGATGGCGCGGACGACTTCGAGCCCGGAGATGACGCGCCCGAAGGCGGTGTAGCGCTTCTCCAGGGAGGGGTAGGCCTGACGCATCAGGAAGAACTGGCTGTTGGCGCTGTCCGGCGCTCCGCCGCGGGCCATGCCCGCCACCCCGGGACAGAACAGCGCCCAGCCGGATACACGACCGTCTGCGGTCAACGGCATGAGCTGGGAGCTCTGGGTCATGACGGGAAGGGAGCCGATGAAGCCGATCTCGGCCACGGTCTGATCGGCGACGCGGACGAAGGGCGTCTCCGCCCCCCGCCTGAACGTGAACTCGGCGGCGAGGTCCGGCAGGTCGCTGCCCCCGGTCCCCCGGTCCTCCGGGTCTCCGGTCTGGGCCATAAAGGCGTCGATCACCCGGAAGAAGCTGCGACCGTCGTACAATCCCTTGCGGGTCAGTTCCCGCAGGCGCGCCACATGGTTCGGGGCGGCCAGGGGGGCCAGTTCCACAAGAATCCGACCCTTGTTGGTGTCGATGACAAGGATGTCCTGAGGGTCAGGGGTTCGCCAGTCCGCAGCCGTCGGCGCGGCGACAGCCTGGGGCGCTGGAGCGTCGGGTGCGGGCTTCTGGGCCGCCCAGACGGGCGCAGATCCGCCCGCCAGGAGGAGCAGGGCGGCAGGGACCGCGGGAGCCAGGCGGATCAACGGCCGACCTTGGAGAGAAGCGCTTCCTTGACCCGAGGGCTGACGAACTTGGTGACGTCGCCGCCCAGGGTGACGATTTCTTTGACCAGCTTGGAGGCGATCGCCTGGTGGCGCGGATCGGCCATCAGGAAGACGGTCTCGATCTCACGGTCGAGTTGCTGGTTCATGGCCGTCATCTGAAACTCAAACTCGAAGTCCGCCACAGCCCTCAGGCCTCGCACAATGACGTTGGCGCCGACTTCCCGGGCGAAGTGCATGGTCAGGCCCTCGAAGGGCTGGACGACAATCTCCGCACCGCCGGTCAGAGCTGCAGCCTCCGCCTCGACGATGGCGACCCTCTCCTCGAGGGTAAACATCGGGCCCTTGCCGGTGTTGATGGCGACCCCAAGGACCAGACGGTCCACGAGCTTTACCGCCCGTCCGATGATGTCGGTGTGGCCATTGTGAATTGGATCGAACGTGCCCGGATAAAGACCCACGCGCTTCGCCATCAAGGTGTCCCCAACTTGAACCCGCCCTCGCCTTTCGCCGGGTTGGCGGGGTCTGGCAAGAACAAATTTGCCGGCGCTCCGGTCCGGGGATCGCCTCAGACGCCCGGGTCGGAACCCTCCGCCTCCTCCTCGGAGGCTCCTGCGGGATCGGCAAGGCGCTCTACGGAAACGACCTGCTCGCCCTCTGCTGTGCGGAAGATGATTACGCCCTGGCTGTTGCGGCCCACCACCCGAATCTGGGTGACAGGCGTACGGATCAGCTGGCCCTGGTCCGTGACGAGAAGGATTTCGTCATGTTCCTCGACCGGGAAGGAGGCCGTCAGGCGACCGCCGCGGCGCGAAAGGTCCTGGGCAAGGAGGCCCTGTCCACCCCGGCCCGTGCGGCGAAACTCGTAGGCGGAGGACCGCTTTCCGAAGCCTTCGCTTGAAACGGTGAGGATCTGCTCCTCGGCGGCCCCGAGCTCTGCGATCCGCTCAGGGCTGAGGGCGGTCAGGCTCGACATCGCCTCATCCTCGACATCCTCCTCGACGGTCGACACGTCTTCGGCGTCCGCGCCCTCACCTGTCGCCGCACGGCGCATGGCGTTGGCGTGACGCACATAGGCCGCCCGCTCCTCGGCGGTCGCGTCCACTGCCCTGAGGATGGCCATGGAGATGACCTCGTCCCCCTCGGCAAGGCGGACGCCGCGGACGCCGGTGGAGTCCCGACCGGCGAAGACGCGGACCTCGTCGACAGCGAACCGGATGCAGCGCCCGAGGGCTGTAGTGAGGAGGATGTCGTTCTCATCCGCCTTGCAGAGGGCGACGCCGACGATGGAGTCCCCCTCGTCGAGCTTCATGGCGATCTTGCCGTTGCGGTTGATCTGCACGAAGTCCGTCAGGCGGTTGCGACGTACATTCCCCGACCGGGTGGCGAACATGACATCCAGGCCGTTCCATTCGGTCTCATCCTCCGGGAGGGTGAGAATGGAGGTCATGGTCTCGCCCGGTTCGATCGGGAAGAGGTTGACGAAGGCCTTGCCCCGCGCTGTGGGTGCTCCGACCGGCAGGCGCCAGACCTTGAGCTTGTAGACCTTACCGCCGGAAGAGAAGAACAGCATGGGCGCATGTGTGGAGGCCGAGATCACCCGGATGACGGCGTCTTCCTCCTTGGTCGCCATGCCCGACCGTCCCCGGCCGCCCCGATGCTGGGTCCGGTAGGTAACGAGGGGGGTGCGCTTGACGTAGCCGCCATGGGTGACCGTGATCACCATGGCCTCCCGGGCGATGAGGTCCTCGTCCTCCAGGTCGCCGCCGCCATCGACGATTTCGGTACGGCGGGGAATGGCGAAGTCGGTCTTCACCTGCACCAGCTCGTCGCGGACGATGCTCATGAGCAGCTCGCGGGACTCCAGGATCGCCAGAAGGCCTGAGATGCCTCCCGTCAATTCGCCGGCCTCCTCGAAGATTTCGTCTCGGCCGAGGCCGGTCAGGCGGGACAGGGTCAGGGCGAGGATGGCCCGCGCCTGGTCTTCGGTCAGGCGAATCTTGTTCCCGTCCACCACCAGGGTGCGGGGATCGGCGATCAGCTCCACCAGGGGCAGCATGTCACCCGCCGGCCAGTCCCGCGCCACCAGGCGCTCGCGCGCCTCGGAAGGGTCCTTGGATGAGCGGATGATCTGAATGAACTCGTCGATGTTGGCCACGGCGATGGCCAGACCGACCAGGACATGTCCGCGATCCCGGGACCGGGCCAACTCGTGCCGGGTTCGCCTGAGGACCACTTCCTCTCGGAAGTCGACGAAGGCCTGCAGCATCTCGCGCAGGCCCATCAGTTCAGGCCGCCCGCGATTGAGGGCCAGCATGTTGACGCCGAAGGAGGTCTGCAAGGGCGTGAAGCGATAGAGCTGGTTCAGCACGACGTCGGCCGAGGCGTCGCGCTTGAGCTCGACGACGACCCGCATACCCTGACGGTCGCTCTCGTCGCGCAGGTCCGCCACGCCCTCAATCCGCTTGTCACGCACGAGTTCCGCAATCCGCTCGACCAGGACCGCCTTGTTCACCTGATAGGGGATGGCGGTGATGACGATCGCCTCGCGCTCCTTGCGGATCTGCTCGATGGCGGCCGTACCGCGCATCACCACGGAGCCACGTCCGGTCATCAGCGCGGTCCGGGAGGCGGATCGGCCCATGATCTCGCCGCCGGTCGGGAAGTCGGGACCCGGAACGATATCCAGGAGTTCGTCTAGGGGGATGTCCGGTCGCTCGATCAGCGCCAGGGCGGCGTCGATGATCTCACCCAGGTTGTGGGGAGGGATGTTCGTCGCCATGCCCACGGCGATGCCGCCGGCCCCGTTGACCAGCAGGTTCGGGATTCGGGACGGCAGGACGACCGGCTCCTTTTCCTTGCCGTCGTAGTTGTCCTTGAAGTCGACCGTATCAAGGTCGAGGTCGGCAAGCAGAGCCGTAGCCGCCCGGGTCATCCGGCACTCGGTGTAGCGCATCTGCGCCGGAGGATCGCCGTCGACGGAGCCGAAGTTGCCTTGGCCATCCACCAGAAGGAGACCCATGGAGAAGGGCTGCGCCATCCTCACGAGGGCGTCATAGACGGACTGGTCGCCATGGGGGTGAAGTCGGGCCAGGACGTCGCCAACCACACGAGCGGACTTGGAATAGGGCCGGTCCGGGCTCATGCCCAGGTCGTTCATCGAGAACAGAATCCGCCGGTGGACCGGCTTCAGGCCGTCACGGACGTCCGGAAGGGCGCGGCTGACGATCACGCTCATGGCGTAGTCGAGGTAGGAGCGGCGAAGCTCGTCCTCGATGGTGATCGGCGCCACGCCGGGCGCGCGGCCGTCCTCGGACGGGGGGGAACCGGTGGTGCTCAATGGGGGGTAAGGCCCTTAGAATCAGGCAGGAATTCACCTGATTTTCCTTACCATTTTCAGAGCTGCGGGCCAACCAGACGGCAGGCGGAGAAGCCGCCCGCCGCCATCCTGATCGCGGGCGAGCCGCCCGGCTCAGAAGGGGATTTCGTCGTCCAGATCCGCGGAGAAATCCTCGCGCGGACCCGAGGGCTGGGCCCGGGCCCCGGACTGGAATCCGCCGCCATAATCGCCGCCGCTCTCACGCCCGCCGGCATCGTCGCCGCGACCGTCCAGCATGGTCAGTTCGCCCCGGAACTTCTGGAGGACGACCTCCGTTGAGAACTTCTCCTGCCCCGAGGCGTCGGACCACTTTCGGGTTTGCAGGGCGCCCTCGATGTAAACCTTGGAACCCTTGCGCAAGTAATTCTCGGCGACCTTGACGAGGTTGTCGTTAAAGATGACCACCCGGTGCCACTCGGTCTTCTCCTTGCGTTCGCCGGTGGCGCGGTCGCGCCAGGTCTCGGATGTGGCCACCCGCAGATTGGCGACCCGGTCACCGGAATTCAGGCTTCGGATCTCGGGGTCGGCGCCGAGATTTCCCACCAGGATGACCTTGTTCACGCTGCCCGCCATGCGATTCTCCATCAGCTTCCGTAGGTGCGGGCCAAGGCCCGGTTGAAAACTAGCCGACGGTCAGGCGCGCGGCAATGCAAAATGTTCTATATATGTTCTGTTTTCTCCCCCTCATCCACAGGGGAATTTAGGGTTCGGGGCTCACGGGCATGGCGCCCGGGAGCACGAGCCGTCCGTCCCCGGACCTGACAAGCGCCAGGAACCGGGCCCCCTCCCAGGAGGTCGAGGTGTAGATGCCCGCCGACACCAGGAAGAGGAAGTTGCTCTGGTAGGCGCCGGCGATCTCCGTCTGGTTGCCGCCCATTCTGAGAAAACGGATGCGCATCGCCTCAAGGGCGGCCGCACAGTGCTCAAGGCTGGGCTGGGCAGAGGGAAGGCGGTTGAACTTCAGACCCTCCTTGGTCGGCTGGACGTGGTAGCAGGCGCCCGGGGTTCCCGGCGGTTCAATCTGCCGGGAACAGGCCTGAAGGACGAAACCCGCCGCCAGGGCGAGGAAGATCAGAGGCGTGCGCATAGGTTCCAGACTACAACTCCCGCGGCCCTTTCGCGAGCCCCGTTTCCGGGGGGTCAGCCGCCCTGTACAAACCCGCAATTTGCGCCCTGCTCCATCAGGGGACGGAAGGTGCGATTGTCGGACGAGACCTCCACGCGTCCCGGCACGAGCCTGAGGGTCTGCCCTCCCCAACGCCCGTAGGCCGCCTCACCCGGGCGCTCGCACCGACCGGAAAAGAGGGCCATGACGCAGGCGGTCTGGGATATTTCACCGGACAGCCGCCGCCAGTCCGGACCGGCGTACCGCCAGCAGGCGGCGAGGGGCGCCGATGCCGGCTCTGCAGCCGCGGGGGCGGCGGGCACAGCCGGGCGGATCACCTCGACGGGCGCCGGGCTCTCCACCGGCGGCAAAGGCGTCAGGACGCCGGCCCCGGCGCCGGCGCCAAGGGCCCCGGAGGCATCGATGCCCACGTCGAGGGCGCCGGAGGCGACTCCGTTGCGCCGGGCGCATTCCTCAAGGGGAAGATCGCCGACGAGCTTGCCCGCAACGTAGCAGCGAAGCGGGACGCCCGGGACCAGGCGGGCCTCTGTTCGGGGACCAGCTTCGACCACCAGGCCGCCCTCTGAAGCGGGCGGGGGCCCCTCTCCCGGACGCCCGAGGATGAGAAGGAGCAGCGCGGACGCCAGCCCTGCGGCGAGGGCGACGATGGCGCCGATCAGTATGGGTCGTCTGGACTTCGGGTCCGGATGGGAATCCATGGCCTTTCGCTAGAGGCTGGCCGGCCTGGATGCAAGGCGGACATCAGCTGACGCCGGTGAGTTTGTCCAGGCCTCGCTGGTAGTTGGCGATCTGCTTCTGGAGGTAGAGCGGAACCTGCTGTTTTCCCGACGCCCTCGCCGCCTCAGCCGCCTTCACCGCGGCCGGCGTGGAGGCGTCCTTCAACTCCCGGTACACTGAGTGCAATTCACTGATGGCGCCGGCCAGCTCGGCGGCGGCGTGTCGGATCTCTACCAGATTGTCCAAATTGATCTTGGTGTTCATCCTGAGCCCGAAGATGGGGCTGCCGCCGTCCGCAGGTACGATCTTCCCACCCTTTTCGATGTCGGTCGCGCGGAGCACACCCTCCTTCAGGCCCAAGGCCGAGAGGGCGTCCTTGCCCTCGGGACCGGCGACCAATTCGATCACATTCCGGTCGGAGGCGGGCTTGATCTGGAGACGGCGACCCCCTTCAACGGTCATGACGCGGACATCGGCCTGGGATCCGAGGGCCCGCTTCATCCGGTCCGCAAGCGTGGTGAGGGTGTCTCCCTCCTTCACTGTGATGGTGGTCGTCTGACCGTTCAGGCTCTTGCGCACCTTCAACTGGTCCCCCGTCCGGATGGAGCTGATCGCATCCAGCCGAATGGAGTCGGCAACGTTCAGAGTTCCGGTGGGCAGGCCCAGGCGATCCAGGACGCTGGCGCCGGCGGTGTCCACGGCGATGGCCGAGGGTGCGACTATGCCGTCCTTGCCGGTGAAACGACGCGACCACGGGGTCCCGCCGCTGACCGGATCTATCTCAGCCACAAAGCCGTCGATGGTCGCGATCTGGTTCAGGGACGGAAGGTTGCCCTTGCTGGTCCCGGTCACGAAGACCCGGTCATTCTGAATGGACACTCCAGTGATGACGTCTTCGCTTGTCCCGCCATAATAGGTCAGGCGATCCTCAGCGGAAACGCTTAAGGAGTCGGACATGCGCGCGACGAAGCCGTCCCGACCCCCTGAATAGGCGCTCACGATGTTGCCGACGTTGATGTTTCCGCCACCCGTGTTGCCGGCCACGATCAATCGACCATTGGCGATGCCCAGCCCGGTCAGATCACCGCCCTCCAGACTGCCCAGATCGCGCGTCGCCTGAAGAACAGGCGAGCCCGTGGACAGATCAAACCGCCTTATGACGCCGGACCCGCCGTCATTCGACGCCAGATAGAGATCCGAGCCATTGATGAAGAGCCCGCGGGCGAGGTCCTTGCCCACACCGCCGACAACGGTTGAGGCGGAGTAGATCACATTGTTGTTATTGACCGTCTCGTATCGCTCCAGGAAGACGTCTGACTGTCCGATCCCCGCCTGGCCGCCTCGGCCGGCGCTGGTATTCCCGGCCACGTAGAGCTTGCCGCTGGAATCCCAGGCCAGGTGGGTCGCCTCATCGTCTCCAACGGACCCTCGACGCTGGGTCCAGACCTCCTCGCCCGCTGCATTGAAGACTGTGACGAAGCTGTCGGTGACGTCTCCTTTGGTCTCTGAGATAGGCCCCGTTTTTGCGCCTTCGAGCACTCCCTTCACCTTGCCGGCGATGGCGATCCGACCGTCAGCGGCGACGGCCATGGACATGCCAAAGGCTTCGTCGGAGGCTCCAAGGTCGCGGGAGAAGAGCAGTTTGCCGGCGGAGTCGAACTTCTGCAGGACGACGTCCCGCTCGCCCCGAATCTGCTGTCCTGTCGACTCACCGGTCACGTCGGACAGGATAAGTACGGAGCCGTCCGCCAGGGTCTTCATGGAGCGGACGGACGTCAGGGCGGAATCGATCGTCCGAGACCAGACCTGGCCCTCGACAAGTCCCTGCGGAGACTGAAGCACGTTCGGGGGCGACAGGGTGTCAGGCCCCGTCTGGAATTTGAGGAACTGGTTGGTGAGCACGCCGTCTTTGGTGGCCGGCTTTCCGTCCGGGTCCGGGTTACCCGCCTTCTGGGCGATGTAGACCGCCGGAACCGTCGTCACCGGGATCAGGGTCACCTTCTCTGCGGTGTCGAGCTTCAGATTGAGGGCCCAGGAGTCGGGGTCCCTGCCGAGGGATATCGTCTTCCCACCCGCCGTTATGGTGCGCTCCTGCCCCGGAACCCGCTTGGTCTCAAACCGGGTCGTCAGCCCCTCCGCCTGAAGCTGCGTGTTCACCAGGTTCACGAAGTTGGGCAGAGTCCGGTCGGCCGGAGCCACAGAGGCCAAGTCGACATTGATGATCTTGGTCACATTGCCGCGAACGATCGACATGGTGAACTTCACGTCGCCCTGCAGGGCGTCAGACACCGCGTTCTGATCCGTCGCCACCAGGGGGGGCGTCTGGTAGGCGGAAGCCGCCGATCGGGCGACGGATGTCGCTCTGGCGGAGGTGCTGACCTCGCCGAGGGATAGCCTTACCCCTTCGAACTGTGCGGATCTAGCATAGCCGACAACCTCAGCGACCCCCTTCTGGAAGACTCTGTTCAGTTCAGCTGCAGCGGTCTTGGAGATCGTCTTTGACTGGGCGTCCTCCGTAAGCTGAGACAAGGTCTTGAGGCCGCCGTACAGGGCAAAGAGCTTCTTGTAGTCATTGCTGGCATTCGGAAGGTCCAGCTTCGCGGCGCCCTCGTTGATGAAACTCGCGCCCCGCAGCGCCTCCTTGGCGGCCCTGGAAAGGAGACCGGCATCGTTGGCCAGGTTAGGCTGGGCCGCACGCGACCAGGGCGCCGTGGGCGCATAGCGACGAGCAGGAACGCTACCCGACTGCGGAAGCGAGAACTGTGGAGACGAGGACAGACTTCCGATCAAGCTCAAGATGCAAACCTTCCGACGATGAAAACTCGCCTGACGGTTTCAACTTACTACTAAAATACTAGGAAGTCACTGGGTTTCAGCGGAAGAGCGAGAGAATGATCTGGGGAGCCTGGTTGGCGATAGCCAGGGCCTGGGCGCCCAGCTGCTGATGAACGGTCAAGGCCTGAAGACGAGCACTCTCCTTTGCGAGGTCGGCGTCCACCAGGTTGCCGACGCCCGCCTCCACGGAGTCGTTCAACTTGCCGACAAAGGTATTGTGCTGCTCCAGCTGCTTCAGCTGCGCGCCCATCTCCGCGAGGGCCAGGCTGACATTGTCGATCGAGGCGTTCAGCAGGCTCAGGGACCCCGCAGCAGCGGTCAGGGTCAGGATCGAGGAACCCAATGACAAGGTAATGATCGCCTGGCCCAGGCGGAGATCCTGGTTGGAAAGGGTGATGAAGGAGCTTCCCTCCGCGTCGGCAAGGAACCGGACCCCGCCCGGTACGGAGTTATCCAACAACTTGGTGCCATCAAAGGCGGCGTCCCGGACTACCTGAGCAACCTGCTTTAGGAGCGCCTTGAAGTCCTCCTCCAGAGACTGACGAGAAACGCTGTTGATCGAGGTATCCTGCGCCGCGACCACCCTCTCCTTCATCTTGACAAGCAGTTCGGCGACTGACTGCCCCGCCGACAGGGCGGTGTCGCCGATGGACTGGGCTCTGTCGAGTCCCAGCCTCACAGCGGCAAGGCCACCCATATCGGCCCTTTGGTTCTGAGCAATGGCCCAGATGGCGGAATTGTCCTTCGATGTGGCGATCCTGAGCCCCGTCCCGAGCCGGCTCTGGACCTCCTCGAGATTGCCCGTCGTCACGTTCAGGTTCTGCAAGGAGGTCATCGCCGCCTTGTTGGTTACGATCGTCAGCGACATGTCCGCCTCCTTGGCGACTGAGCGACGCGCTTCAGTTGCGCGACCCGCCGGATCTGCGCCCTTCTGGGCAGTCCCGTTCTCCCAAGACATGGTTAGCAAGGCGTTAACGCACGTATGAAAAAACCGCCCCCGGTTTCCCGGAGCGGCTCAGAGATCTCTGGCGACAACCTGAACAGGCCGAAGGTCAGACCGAGGTACGGATGATGTCTCCCGCAGCGTACGACCCTTCGTTACGCCTCCTCACGACTTCTTCCAGAGGATACTGCCAGATCACCTCCCCGGTCTTGCGATCGATGATCTTGTAGACATAGGATCCGCCTGACGGTTCGATGACCAGCCGGCGCTCGGAGGCTGGCGAGGGTTCGTACCTGGGAACGAACAACTCCGCCTTGTCTGCTGTTGGTTTGGCCACGGGTGGCTGCAGATTACCCTTCACAGGGTCTGCGGTCGACGGCGCGGCGTTGATCTTGTTGTCCATGTGAACCGCCCCCGATGCCGAAGGGCCATGGGATCCATGACGGCGTCCGGGGCGGCGTTGAGCGCCGCCCCGAACCCGCCGCGCGTCACCAAAGCGACGCGCGACCCGTCCTCTATCGGAAGAGACTCAACAGATTGGAAGGACCCTGGTTGGCGATGGCCAGAGCCTGGAAGCCCAGCTGCTGCTTGGCCTGGACAGACTGGAGCCTGGAGGCTTCCTTGGCCATGTCGGCGTCAATGATGTTACCCACGCCCGCGTCGATGGCGTCCTGCAGCTTGTTGATGAACACGGTGTGGTTCGCAAGCGCCTTCGAGCCCGTACCGATCCGGGAGAGCGACAGCGCCACTTGAGTGATCGACCGGTTGACCAGGGACAGAGCGTTCGAAGCTTGCGCAGTCGTACCGAGCGAGGTCGTCGTCGTCACGGCCATATTGGTGGAGCCGAGGAAAAGCCTCTGCACCTGAATCGAGATCACTCTTGTTCCGGTATCGTCCGCCAGAGCCTGGATTGCGACCGCCGTGTTACTGATCAAGGAGGCGCCGTTGAAGCCCGAGTTGTTGGCGGCGGTATTGATCTGGGTCCGAAGCGCAGCGAAATCGGTGGCCAGGGCCTGCCGGTCGGTGGCGGAGATCGTGGTGTCGATCGCCGCAAGCGCCTTTTCCTTCATCTGCACCAGCAGGTCGGTGATGGTTTCGCCGGCTGCGAGTGAGACGTCGGTGACGGACTGGGCCCGCTGAAGGGATTCCCGCACCGCGTTCAGAGATTGGGAGGTGGCCTGCTGGCGCAGGGCGATGCCGTAGATGGCCCCGTTATCCTTCGCGGACGAGACCTTCAAGCCCGTGGCGATACGTTGCTGAACCCCACTGAGCATCTCGGTCGTGGCGTTCACGTTCTGCGCCGCCAACATAGCGGCGTAATTGGTGTTAATGCTTGCAGCCATTCTGCTAACCTTCTTTCTGGATGTCCAACCATCCTACTGATGGCGGGGAGCGTTTTGCTCCGGGGGTAGTCTAGCAAGGACTGAGCCAGACGTCAGGCGCCCTTGGCGCTCCATAACTATCTGGTTTTATTGAATTAACTTGGAATTAAGCATGTGAATGGCCGGCAGAAGGCGCCGAGCCATCGGCAACTCTTGCCGGGCCAGCCCGGCAAATTCGTCCCAGGCGCCGCGCGAGGGTCCTGGCGGCGCCCGCCCAACCTGGCCCGCCGGCTTCAGATGGATATACTTCGTGGGGCTTCATCCGGGATCTCCCGGCGCAGAGGTTGGCGTTTCGCAACCCCGTTCCCCCAACCCGACGCCGGGCAAACAAGCTTCATCACTTTGATATCTCACCCCGCTCTCCGGCGAGCAGGTTGTCGAAATAGGCGATGGTGCGCGTCAGTCCCTCGTCCAGTTCGATCGTGGGCTTCCAGTCCAGCAGCCTGCTGGCCAGGCCGATGTCCGGGCGCCGCTGTCGGGGATCGTCCGAGGGCAGCGGCATGTGCACCAGCCGGGAGGGGGATCCCGTCAGGGCGATGACCCGCTCCGCCAGGGCCCGGATGGTGAATTCTCCCGGATTGCCGAGGTTGACCGGGCCGGTGACCGCGTCAGGCGTCTTCATCAGCCGCAGGACGCCCTCGACCAGGTCATCGACGAAGCAGAAGGACCGGGTCTGGAGACCCTCCCCATATAGGGTGATGTCCTCGCCCCTGAGCGCCTGAACGATGAAATTGGACACCACCCGGCCGTCATTGGGATGCATGCGCGGACCGTAGGTGTTGAAGATCCGGGCGACCTTGATCTTCAGCCCATGCTGGCGGTGGTAGTCAAAGAACAGGGTCTCGGCGCACCGCTTGCCCTCGTCGTAACAGGACCGGAGGCCGATCGGGTTCACATTGCCCCAGTAGTCCTCCGTCTGCGGATGAATCGCCGGGTCACCATAGACCTCGCTGGTGGAGGCCTGAAAGATGCGGGCCCGCCGGCGTTTGGCGAGCCCCAGCATGTTGATGGCGCCGTGAACCGAGGTCTTGGTCGTCTGGACCGGATCAAACTGATAGTGCACCGGCGAGGCCGGGCAGGCCAGATTGTAGATCTCGTCGATCTCCGCAAACAGCGGAAAGGTCACGTCGTGACGCAGGAGCTCGAAGGCCGGATTGCCGAGGAGATGCGCTACATTGCGTCGGGCGCCGGTGTAGAAATTGTCGACGCAGAGCACTTCGTGCCCCTCGTCGATCAGCCGCTCGCAGAGATGCGAGCCGATGAAACCGGCCCCGCCGGTGACCAGAATGCGTTTCATGCGACCCTCAGGCTCCGAACTCTCTTGGGGAATCAGGTCGAAGACCCGTTCCTGGCGCTGAGACCCTGCATGATCGTGCGGTTGAGGTCGATCAGGTCCTGGATGTCCTCTTTGCCGCGGATCACCTCACTGGTGTACTTGTTGACCCAGATGGACAGGGAAATGATGCTGGCCCTGAGTTCTTTGGGGAGCTGGTTTCCGGGGTCGCTGCAGTCCAAAGCAAGGGTGGACCAGAGGCGACGGTTCCAGTCGAGGGCGTCAACCCGGCCAGAGAGGTCTTTCGGGTCGAGACGGGAGGCGTCCACGAGGGCGCGGGTCACCTGCGAGAACAGACGAAACTCGGCGTCTCTCGGGCTCTCGGCGCTAATCGCTGTCTGCTGATAGGCCCGCAGGGTCATTCCGCAACCTCATATCCTCGTATGCGATGAGCTTCCGGCAGCTCAGGAGAGCCTTATAGTAATCACGCTGCAGACAGCAACGCGATACCGTCACGCACTCGGAGAGAATCTCCGGGTTCCGGATAGCATCCATGAATTCGCTCATCCGGCAGACAAATTCATCGTAGTATTTTTCAGCTTCGCCCGGGTCAATGTACATCAACATGACCTGAAAGTATATCCTACGAGAAGGCGTATTTACATCTTCTGGCTGGAGAATATCTTTCTCCCTAAGGACGGACGCCTTGTTTTGGAGAACCAGTACGCCTCGCCTGTCGCCGTTCTGAACGACAGCGCCATTGAGAACAAACTTTTCACCGGGCTTCAGTGATAGCTTGAGGGGCACGATACGGACTCTCCGAGTGGGACCAGAGCGGCGCGCCGGATGAGGACATCCGAGTAGGCCATCATTGGTTAACGATATCCTTATTGAATGGCAAATCACGGTTAGCGGTGCATTAACCGTTCCCTATTCAAGATTTTTGCAGCTTTCTCCGGGGCGGCACAATGCCAGAAGCTTACAAGACGCCGGTGGGCGGGCAAGGGCGCGGAGGCGCCGCCGACCTGATGGGCTCAAGCGCCTCGTCTGACGCCCTCAAGCTGTTGAGCGAGGGGCTCGCTGAACAGAAAAACCGTCGTGTGGTCCCGCTCCTTGAGCGCGCCGTCGTGCACATCAAGGCGCATGAACCAGAGAAAGCTGCGGCCCTGGCGCTGGAAGCACTGGAGATTGACGAACGCAGCGGAATTGGCTGGCATATTCTGGCGGTCGCACAGGAGGCCTGCGGGGACTTCAACACTTCGCTGAGCTGCTATGAAGCGGCGCTGAAGCTCCTCCCCGACGACCCTGACATCCTGCTCAACCTTGGGCGGCTGGCCATAAGAATGGGTATGCACCCGATAGCGGAACAACTGTTCCTTCACTTTCTGTCGCGGAAACCCAATGACCCGGAAGGTATCAATAATCTGGCGCTCGCGATGGCCTCGCAGGGCCATAATCAACAGGCCATTTCTCTGCTCAAGGACTTCATCTCCCGGCACCCGACATACGCCAACCTTTGGAACAGCCTGGCGAGCATGGTGCTGGAAGAGGGTGACATCGAGAATGCCAAGATGTTCTACAGGGAGGCGCTTCGTCTAAGCCCCCGCCTCGCCAGAGCTCGCTACAATCTCGGTTCCCTGTGGTTTGACACAGGCGATCCTCGCTCAGCGCTCAGAGAGTTTGAGAGCGCCCTGAAGCGGCCCCTCGCCGCCGATGAGAAGGCCATGATGACCGTAACCAGGGGTCTGGCCCAGCTGGCCACCGGTCGCATTACGGAGGGTTGGAGGAACTACGAAGTCCGCAATGATATCCACTTCCCCGAAGCCGTCTATTTCGCAATCAAGAAACCAAAGTGGGAGCAGGGCGCGCCCTTGGCGGGCGCGTCGCTTCTGCTCGTCGGCGAGCAGGGCCTCGGAGACGAGGTTATGTTTGCGAACATCCTCCCCGATGTGCTGGAGAGCCTCGGGCCGGAGGGGCGACTGACGCTGGCGATCGAACCCAGGCTGGCGCCGCTCATGTCCAGGAGTTTTCCGACCGTGCGGGTTGAGACCCACAGGACGGTCAGCGCTGCCGGCCGAACCGTGAGACTGGTTCCAGCTTTGGAAGCAGGTGAGATTGAGGTCGGGTGCTGGTCGCCGATGGCCTCGCTTCTCGGTCAGTTCCGCAGCTGGGCGGAAGACTTCCCACAGAGGACGGGGTATCTCCAGCCGGCCCCGGAGCGGGTCGCCTACTGGCGCGAGATACTGGACGCCGCACCGACCAGGCCCAAGGTAGGCTTACTCTGGAAGAGCGCAGTTCTCAAAGGAGGACGAAACCGCTTCTTCTCGCCCTTCGATGCCTGGGAGCCAGTCCTTCGGACGCCCGGCGTCACTTTCGTGAACCTTCAGTACGACGACTGCGAGGCGGAGCTGCAGCTGGCGCGGGAACGTTACGGCGTCGAGATCTGGAGCCCGCCGGGTATCGACCTCAAGCAGGACCTGGACGACGTGACCGCCCTGTCCTGCGCGCTTGACCTTGTGATCGGATTCTCAAATGCGACTTTCAACCTCGCCGCCGCCGCGGGCGCGCCCGCCTGGCTGATCGCCGCCAAGGGCGCATGGACGACCCTTGGGACGGATCGTTACCCTTGGTATCCGCAGGTGCGACTTTACCAAACCGCCGCCTACGCGGAGTGGGAGCCGGTGATGGCGAAAATCGCCGCTGATCTCAGGGCGGAATTCGGCGTCGGCGGGTCGGTCGGGTCGCGCTCCGGAAGACGAGACAAATGACCGCTCGGGGGGGTGACTCTCGGGGGGGCGGTCTTCCGGGCCTTGCCGTCATGGGCTCCAGCGGCTCCGACGACATGCTCGGTGAGACCGTAAGCCAGATCGCCGAGGGGAAGGGGTCGGAGGCGGCAGACCTGGCCCTGGCCATTGCTGCGCTCGGACGTCGCGACTTTGAAGAGACCGCGGCGCTCTGTCTCAAGGTCCTCAATGCAGATGAGCGGAATGGCCAAGCCTGGCATGTGCTGGCGATTTCTCATGAGGCCCGAAAGGACTTCCCTACCGCCCTATCCTGCTACGAGGCGGCTTTGGCCCTGCTTCCCGGAAACCTGATCGTGCCGCTCAATCTGAGCCGTCTGGCCCTGACCATGGGCCTGAACGACATTGCCGAGAGACTGATCCGGGCGGTCTTGGACTCAGACCCGGGGAACCCCGAGGGAACGAACAACCTGGCGATCGCCCTGGCCGCCCAGGGCAGGATCGAAGAAGCCATCGACGTCTTGCGGACCTTCCTGGAGAGGCAGCATGGTCACCCCAATCTCCTCAACACCCTAGCTAGCCTTGTATTGGAAACAGGGGACCCCGAGACCGCGAACCTCCTATTTGTGGAAGCGCTGCGGTTGGCGCCCGGAATGGCAATGGCCGCCTTCAATCGCGCCCTGGCCTGCCTGGCGCTCGGTGATCTCGAGGAAGGTTGGAGGTGCTACGAATACCGCAACAATCCCGATTGGACGGGCTTTGTCCGCAATGTCCGAACCGAGGCGGCTTGGCGACCCGGCCTGGACATAACTGGTCGCCGGCTCCTGATCCTCGGCGAGCAGGGCCTGGGCGACGAGGTCATGTTCGCTGGGATTCTTCCCGAGGTCATCGAGCGGCTCAGCCCTACCAGCGAGCTCATTCTCGCCGTAGAGCCCCGGCTGGTCGATCTGATGTCGCGAAGCTTCCCGAACGTCCGGGTAGGTCCGCACCAAATGGGCGAGGTGAGCGGGCGCGGGGTGCGAGCCGTTCCTTGGCTCCCTGAAGGAGGCTGCGATCTCTGGACCCCGATCGCCTCTCTGCTCCAGGAGCTCCGTCCGACCATACAGTCCTTTGCAACTGGCGGCGGATTCTTGAAACCAGACCCAGAAAGGGTAGCTCACTGGCGGCGGGTTCTGGAAGGGGCGCTGCCTGGGCCCCGGGTCGGCCTGCTTTGGAAAAGCGCCATTCTCGCCGGCAGGCGGCAAGCCTTCTTCTCACCCTTTGATTCCTGGGCGCCGGTGCTGCGCACCCCAGGGGTGAGCTTCGTAAACCTCCAGTACGGCGATTGCGCTGCGGAGTTGGCTATGGCCCGGGATCAGTTCGGCGTCGAGATCTGGAACCCTGCGGAAATCGATCTGATGCAGGACCTCGATGACCTGACCGCCCTTTCCAGCGCGCTTGACCTTGTGATCGGCTTCTCCAACGCCAGCTTCAACCTCGCCGCCGCCGCAGGCGCGCCCGCCTGGATGATCGCCGCCAAGGGCGCCTGGACCGCCCTCGGAACCGATAGATACCCGTGGTACCCCCAGGTCCGGCTCTACCAGCCCGCCGCCTTTGCCGAATGGGGACCGGTGATGGATCGGGTCGCCGGGGACCTCGCCCGCGAATTCGGCCGGCGGGTCTGACGCGCAGGTCGGCTGCAGGGACGAAGCGGCTTGAATGTCGCCGTCCAGCCTTTAGTGTGCCCGCAGGTTTGAAACATTTTTTCGGGCGTCCGTCCAAAGGGCCGGCGTTTTCGGGGAGCCCAGATGAGCCAGCGTTTTGAAGGCACCGACAATTATGTCGCCACCGACGATCTCAAGGTGGCCGTCAACGCCGCGATCGCCCTTGAGCGACCCCTGCTGATCAAGGGCGAACCCGGCACCGGCAAGACCGTGCTGGCCTATGAGGTCGCCAAGGCCCTCGACGCGGAACTGATCACCTGGCACATCAAGTCCACGACCAAGGCGCACCAGGGCCTCTACGAGTACGACGCCGTCACCCGCCTGAGGGACAGCCAGCTGGGCGACGAGCGGGTCAAGGACGTCCGCAACTACATCAAGAAGGGCAAGCTCTGGGAGGCCTTCACCGCCCCCAAGCGCCCGGTCCTGTTGATCGACGAGATCGACAAGGCGGACATCGAATTCCCGAACGACCTCCTGCAGGAGCTCGATCGGATGGAGTTCTACGTCTACGAGACCAACGAGACGATCCGCGCCGAGATCCGGCCCGTGGTGATCATCACCTCCAACAACGAGAAGGAGCTGCCGGACGCCTTTCTGCGCCGCTGCTTTTTCCACTACATCCGCTTCCCCGAGGCCGAGACGATGAATGACATCGTTGAGGTCCACTATCCGGGCATCAAGCAGAAGCTGGTCTCCGAGGCCCTGCGGATTTTCTACGACATGCGCAAGGTGCCGGGCCTGAAAAAGAAGCCCTCCACCTCCGAGCTGCTCGACTGGCTGAAGCTCCTCATGGTGGAGGACATCAGCGACGAGATGCTGAAGGAGCGCGATCCCACCAAGCTGATCCCGCCCCTGCACGGCGCACTCCTGAAGAACGAGCAGGACGTCCAGCTGTTCGAACGCCTGGCCTTCCTGGCCCGTCGCGAAAGCGGCCCTCCCCGCCCCGGCCAGTAAAGCCCCGGCCTGTAAGGGCGGCGCAGCCCTGAATGGAAGACGCCCCGGCCTGACGACCGGGGCGTTTGCATTTCCGGACCTTCCGTGAAGGCTCAGGCCTTCTGGACCTCGACGATCTTGTAGGTCAGGGGTTGGCCGTCCTCATCCGTCACGGTGACGTACTCACCGACCACGAAACGATGATCACCGAGACGGTGAACCGGCTCGTCATCGTCGCTGGAGTCCGAGTCGTAGTCGAAGAACCAGTTCTGGCCCCGGCGCGCCAGGCGGCCGATTACGGGATCTTCGTCCGGGGCGAAACGGCGGACGGAACAGTCCGCACGCACCTTCGAAAAGGTCTCTGCGTCCAGCAGGCCCTCTCCGGTGAGCGGCGCGGTAAGGGTGTAGCCTCGGCGGTCGTCACCGCCGAACTCGGAACCGGGATTGCGGGCGAGCCGCATGACGATGCGCGACAGGGACATGCGCGAAACCTCTAGTGGGACAGGAAGAGTGACGGCGCTTCCGCCGCAAGCAGCGATCGGGTGGTACCTCCGAAGATGAATTCCTGCAACCTGGGGTGACCAAAGGCTCCCGCGACCAGCAGGTTGGCGCCCACCCTTTTGACGGCTCCAAGCAGCAGGCTGGCGGCCTCGCCCTTGTCGCCCAGAATCTCGATCTCCGCCTGGACCCCGCGGGCGGCGTAATAGGCCTGGAGCCTGGCCGGATCAAAATGCCGGGAGGTCGCCCGGGGCGCGGCGAGCAACACCACCCGGGAGGCCTTCTCGAGCAAAGGCAGGGCGAGTCGCGCCGCGCGGCTGGCCTCCTTGCCGCCATCCCAGGCCACGGCGACTACGCCCCCGGCCTCGAAGCCCCTGCGGGCGATCAGCACAGGCCTTTGTTCGTCGGCGACGATCTGCTGGAAGCACTCGGCCAGGGGACCGCGCCCCCGCGCCGGGTCATCCCCGAAGATCACCAGGTCCGATAGCCGCGCCTCCGCTGACAGCGCCGCCCACACCGGGCTTTGAAGGGCGACGAAGGTCTTCTTGGCGTAATCGCAAGCCTCGTAGGCGGCCCTCGATCGGGCCTCTCCAGTGGCTGCGGCCTGCCTGAGGGTCTCGATGGCCGTAGTCTGGATGCCGCCGAGATAACCCTCGCCCAGCCAGGGCATGATGTCGGCCACGTCCGCCGGCGCGAAGACCGCGGAAACCTCCGCCTCAAAGGGGCCCGCCGCCTTCACGGCGGCGGACAGGACGGCGGCGTCACCCTCGGCGCCCGCCAGCGGCGCCATCACCCTCGCCCAGCTCATGAAGCTTCTCCCTGGTTCCTGTGGACCCTAGGCTGACAGCCTGCGCACCGTCATTGATCTTTCTCAAGCCCCGGTGCACCTGTCGGCCATGATCGGCATCGGAGATCTGCATTGAAGCGCGCCGCTGCAAGCCCTCCGCGGGCCTGGCAGCGCATGCTGTCGGGACGCCGCCTGGACCTTCTGGACCCTTCCCCCCTCGACATCGAGATCGAAGACATCGCCCATGGCCTCGCCCGGGTGGCGCGATGGAACGGCCAGACTACCGGCGACCATGCCTTCTCGGTGGCCCAGCACTCCCTGGTGGTCGAGGAGATCTGCCTTCACCTTCGCCCGGACCTCGACCCGCGCTGGCGGCTGGCGGCCCTCCTGCACGACGCCTCCGAGTACGTCATCGGGGACATGATCAGTCCCTTCAAGGCGGCCCTGGGGTACGATTACAAGGCGATCGAGCACCGGCTGGAGCAGGCCATCCACATTCGGTTCGGTCTGCCCGCCCGGACGCCCGCCGATATCCGCAAGCTGATCAAGACCGCCGACAGGGTTTGCGCCTTCTTCGAGGCCGTCCAGCTGGCGGGTTTCGGGTGGGAGGAATCCGTCACCCTGTTCGGCGCCCCGCCCCCCGGCTACGCCATCGAGATCGAGCCGCTGGCCCCGGCCCCAGCCCAGGCCCTCTATGTGGAGCGTTTCCATTTCCTGTCCGAAGCGGCCGGGTTCGGAGCGGCGGCTCCGCACCGCCAGGCGGGCTAGTCCATGCCCCAGCGTATCGTCATCGGTCTTTCGGCGGTGGTCGCCGCGGTTTCCGAGGGCGAGGCCCGCATGCTGACGGTTCGCTCATCGGACCAACCGGCCGCCCTGCCCTTCGGACCCTTCGATCCCGAGGCCGACCGCACCTTCGAGATCGCTCTCAGGTCCTTCGTCTCGGCGCAGACGGGCTTTGACCCCGGCTATGTGGAGCAACTCTACACCTTCGGCGACAAGGGCCGGGACGCCCCCCTGGCCGCCGTGGACGGCTCGGCGGCGGCGAGGGTCATCTCCGTCGGCTATCTGGGCCTGACCGCCCGCGCGGACACGGCGGCCCAGCAGGGCGCCTCCTGGTCGACCTTCACCGGCTTCTTCCCCTGGGAAGACTGGCGTGAGGGACGACCCGAGGCCCTGGTCAGTATAGAGCCGGCGCTCCGCAACTGGGCGGGACAGAACGCAACCCGCCTGGCGCGCGCGCGCCTGCTGTTTGCCCTGGACGATGCGCCATGGAATGAGGAGCGGGTCCTTGAGCGCTACGAACTGCTCTATGAGGCGGGGCTGGCGCCGGAGGCGGCGCGGGACCGAGGCGAAGCGCCGGACCCTGCCATCGCCCGGCTTGGCCCGGCCTTGGGCGAGCCCATGCTCTCGGACCACCGGCGGATTCTCGCCACCGCCCTCTCACGGCTTCGGGGCAAGCTGAAGTACCGACCGGTCATCTTCGAGATGATGCCGGAGGCCTTTACCCTTTCAGCCCTGCAACGGGCGGTTGAGGCGGTCGCAGGGGTTGCCTTGCACAAGCAGAATTTCCGCCGGGCGCTGGAGCGCTCAGGCCTGGTCGAGGGGCTGGGTCGCCTCGACCAGGAGACCGGCGGACGGCCTGCAGAGCTGTTTCGGTTCCGCCGGGAGACCCTCTCCGCCCGGCCCGCCTCCGGCCTGTCCCTGCCCCTGCTCAGGGACTGAAGACCGCGCTGGCGCACGTCATGATGTTCTGTTTTTGTTCCTTCCCTTCCGGGAGGAACCCTTGCGCCGCATCCGACGCCAGCTGCATCGCCGACGCGACCTCGATGGCCAGCCGCTCTACCTCATGATCCGGGCCGCATCGAGGGACCGGCCCCATCGGTTTCTCGATCCCGCCGATGTCCCGGACTTCGAGGGCGAGTACGCCTGGTTCGAGATCGAGGTTCTCGCCGGAGGCAAGCTTCGATTCCTGCGCCGGATCGACGGACCTCTGGCGGACTGACCCTTTCGCGCTTGGCCGGGGGCCGCCCCTCGCCTATCGAGGTTTCAAACAGAGGAAACGCCCATGACCATCGCCCGCCAGGTTCATCTCGTCCGCCGCCCCAGCGGGGTTCCGGTTGCCGAGGACTTCGCCGTCGTCGAAGCCCGGGTTCCAGACGCCGGCGAGGGCGAAATCCAGGTCGAGGGTTTGATCCTCTCGGTGGACCCCTACATGCGTCCGCGCCTCGACGGCGACCAGAAGCTGGGCGAGGCTATGGCCGGCGGCGGGATCGGGCGTGTGGTGCAGTCTCGCAACCCGAAGTTCCGGGAGGGGGATCTTGTCCGGCATGGCCAGGGCTTTTCTGAGCGGTTCAACAGCGACGGTCGTGGCGTCCAGGTCCTCGCCCCGGACCCGGACCTGCCCCTCAGCGTCTACATGCACGCCCTGGGCGGCACCGGGATCACGGCCTATGGCGGCCTCCTGGAGACGGGCGCCCTGAAGGACGGCGAACAGGTGTTCGTCTCCACCGCCGCCGGCGCTGTAGGTTCGGTCGCCGCGCAGATCGCCCGGATCAAGGGCTGCTATGTGATCGGCTCCACGGGCTCGGACGAAAAGAAGCGCTGGCTCCTGGAGGAGGCGGGCCTCGACGCGGCCATCAACTATCGCTCCGAGAACCTGCGCACCGCCCTGAAGGCCGCCGCGCCCAAGGGGATCGACGTCTACTTCGAGAACGTCGGCGGGGCGCACCTCGACGCCGCTCTCGCCTGCATGAACCTGCGCGGCCGGATCGCCGTCTGCGGCATGATCTCGACCTACAACGGCGACCGCGAGGGCGTGCGGAACCTGTCGGTCCTGATCTACGGGCGGATGCGGATGGAGGGCTTTGTCGCCTCCGACTTCCCCCACCTGCAGGAGCAGTTCCAGTCCGACATGACCGGCTGGCTGAAGTCGGGCCAGATCCGCTACCAGGAGACCGTGCTTGAGGGTTTCGAGCGCGCGCCGGAGGCTTTGATCGGCCTGTTCGAGGGCCGCAATGCGGGAAAGATGCTGGTTCGGCTCTAACCTACTCGGCCGGGGTGGTGGCGGCGGACTGGCGGGCGGCCCAGCGGGCCCTCAGGCTCTTGCTGGTGTCCCGGCTGCCGTCGGGGCTCCAGCCCGGAGGGCCGAAGAGGTATCCGCCGACCTCCCGCAGCGACCGGGCCGACGCAAGGTCCCGGCCAATGGCGATCCATTCATGGAAGGCCACGGTCAGGATGTTGAAGCTGCCGAGGTTGCGGATGAGGCCGTAGCG
>NZ_JADBZL010000187.1:0-4802 GCF_020402505.1 Phenylobacterium sp.
AGATGGCCAAGCGGCTGCGCGCAAAGGCCGAGTCCCTTGCCGAGCGGGTGCGCAAGGGCGAGAGCCTGGACACGGTCGCCGCCTCTATCGGCGCCAAGCCCGGGCGCCTGGCCGGCCTGACCCGCCAGGGCGCGGCGCAGGGCGGTCCCCTGTCTCAGGAGGACTTTGCAGAGGCCTTCGGAGCTGCAAAGGGCGGGGTCTTCCTGGCGGCGAACCCGACCGCCTTCGCCATCACTATCGGGCGGGTCGAGGCGATCTCACCCCCCTCCGCTGCGGAGAACGCCCGTTCTGTGGAAGAGGTCCGGCCGCAGCTGGGCATGACCCTGTTCAGCGAGATCGGGGCCCAGATGCCCCGCTACGCCCGGACGGTCCTGAAGGTGCGCACCGCGCCCGACCTGGCCCGCCAGTCCCTCGGGGTCGAGACGCCCAAGGCCGGGAATGAGGCCGCCGGAAAGTGACCCTCGAGCCCGGCTTCCAGACCTTTTCCGGGATCTACGAGGCCGGTCGCGCCCAGGTGGTCTGGACCCGGCTGATTGATGACCTGGAGACTCCCGTCTCCGCCTACCTGAAGATCGGCAACGGCCGGCCCTACGCCTTCCTTTTCGAAAGCGTCGAGGGCGGCGCCTGGCGGGGCCGGTACTCGGTGATCGCCCTGAATCCCGACCTGGTCTGGCGCTGCCGGGGGGATGTCGCCGAGATCGCCGAAGGTGAAGACATCGCGGGCGGGCGGTTCACGACCCAGCCGGGCGGCGCCCTGGACTCCCTGCGCGACCTTGTGGCTGCTTCGCGGCTTGATCTGCCCCCTGGCCTGCCGCCCATGGCGGCCGGCGTCTTCGGCGCCTTGGGCTACGACATGGTGCGGCTCGTCGAGCGCCTGCCTAAGGTCAACCCGGACACCATGGGCCTGCCAGATGCGGTGATGATCCGCCCCTCCGTGGTGGCGGTTTTCGACGGCATCGCCCAGGAGATTCTGCTGGCGACCACTGTTCGGCCCTCGGCGCTGACGGCGGAGGGGGCCTGGGCCGCCGCCCGCGCCCGCCTGGAGGCCGTACGCTTCGACCTGACCGCCCCCGCGCCCCCGCCAGCCGGCGGGACGAGCCCGGAGCCCGACCGCTTCACCACCCCGGTGAGCCGCGAGGACTACCGGACCATCGTCGATCGGGCGAAGGCCTACATCGCCGCCGGGGACATCTTCCAGGTGGTGCCCAGCCACAGGTTCCGGGCGCCCTTTCCGCACGATCCCTTCGCTCTGTATCGTTCGCTGCGGCGGACCAACCCCTCGCCGTTCCTGTTCTACCTGAACTTCGGTGACTTCCAGCTGGCGGGTTCCTCGCCGGAGATCCTCGTCCGGCTGCGGGACGGCAAGATCACCATCCGCCCGATCGCCGGGACGCGGCCCCGGGGCGCGACCCCCGAGGAGGACCTGGCCCTGGAGGCCGAGCTTCGCGCGGACCCCAAGGAGCGCGCGGAGCACCTGATGCTTCTGGACCTCGGCCGCAACGACGTGGGCCGGGTGGCGATGCTGAACGCCGCCGGAGCCAACGCCCCTGCGGCAAGGGCGGCGGGACCGCATGTGCGAGTCACAGACAGCTTCTTCGTCGAGCGCTACAGTCATGTCATGCACCTGGTCTCCAATGTCGAGGGCGACGCCCCCGAGGGCCTGAATCCTGTCGACGTGCTGATGGCCGCCCTGCCCGCCGGGACCCTTTCGGGAGCCCCCAAGGTGCGGGCCATGGAGATCATCGACGAACTGGAGATCGAGAAACGCGGCGTCGCCTACGCCGGGGCCGTGGGCTATTTCGGCGCGGATGGTTCGGTGGACACCTGCATCGTCCTGCGCACGGCCTGTTTCAAGGACGGGATCATGTACATCCAGGCCGGCGGCGGCGTGGTGGCCGATAGCGACGCCGACGCCGAGTATGATGAAACCCTGCACAAGGCCCGCGCCCTGCGGCGGGCCGCAGAGGAAGCCTGGCGCTTCGTCTGACCCCTGACCGCGACGCTTCAGGGCCCCGGGGCGAGGATGACCGCCGCAGCCAGGGCCAAAGCGGTCGCTGCGGCGAAGGCGGCGGCGGCGAGGGCCGCCCAGGCGCCGTCGGTTCGCTGCGGGCTCTCGAGCAGGGCCTTGGCCCTGGCCATCTCGTCGGGGCTGATCGCCCCCCGCGGGGAATCATCTTCAACCATGCCGAAGCCTCACTCGGGATACGCCCCGTGACAATCGGGCTTTCCCTCTCGCGCCGGTTTCAATAGGGACAGGGCCATGATCCTGGTGATCGATAACTACGACAGCTTTACCTACAACCTGGTTCACTACCTGAACGAACTGGGGGCGGAGACGCGCGTCCACCGCAATGACGATCTGAGCGTCGAGGCGGCCCTGGGGCTTCGGCCCGACGCGGTCCTCCTGTCCCCGGGCCCCTGTTCGCCGGACGAGGCCGGGATCTGCCTTGAGCTCCTGCGCCGCGCGCCGGACGACCTACCTATCCTGGGGGTCTGCCTGGGGCATCAGTCCATTGGCCAGGCCTTCGGCGGCCGGGTGGTGCGGGCCAAGGCGCTGATGCATGGCAAGACCAGCGCGATACGCCATGGCGGAAAGGGGGTCTTCGCCGACCTTCCCAACCCCTTCACGGCCACCCGCTATCACAGCCTGGCTGTCGACAGCGGAAGCCTGCCCGAAGCGCTGGAGATCACCGCCTGGACCGACGACGGCGAGATCATGGGCCTGCAGCACCGGACGCGGCCGATCCACGGCGTCCAGTTCCACCCGGAATCCATCGCCACCGAGGGCGGCCACAAGCTCCTGGGAAACTTCCTGGAGCTGGCGGCGAGGGCCCGTGTCTGAAGCCTTCCGCCCCCTGCTGGGCCGTCTGGTCGCCGGCGAGGTCCTGGGCGGCGCCGAGGCCGAGGCCTTCTTCGCCGCCTGCCTGAAGGGCGAACCCTCCCCCGCCCAGGTGGGCGCGGCCCTGACCGCCCTGAGAATGCGCGGCGAGACCCCCGGGGAGATCGCCGCCGGAGCGCGGGCCATGCGCGCCGCCGCCGTGCGGCTGGAGACGCCCTTTCCCACCCTTGATGTCTGCGGCACCGGCGGCGACGGACTGCACACCCTCAACGTCTCCACCGCCGTGGCCTTCGTGGCCGCGGGCGGCGGGGTGAAGGTGGCCAAGCACGGCAATCGCGCCCTGTCGTCGAAGTCCGGGACCGCCGACGTCCTGGCCGCCCTGGGCGTCGACATCGAGGCGCGGCCGGATCGCCAGCTGAGGGCGCTAGAGGAGGCCGGCGTCTGTTTTCTTTTCGCCCAGGCCCACCACGGCGCCATGCGGCACGTCTCGCCTATCCGGGCGGAGCTGGGCTTTCGGACCCTCTTCAACCTGCTCGGACCCCTGACCAATCCCGCCGGCGCTTCCCGCCAGGTGCTGGGCGTGTTCGACCGGGCCTGGCTGGAACCCGTGGCGGAGGTCCTGCGGGACCTGGGCTCGGAGCGCGCCTGGGTGGTGCACGGCCAGGGTATGGACGAACTGACCACCACCGGCGAGACCGAGGTGGTGGAGCTGAAGGACGGCGCCCTTAGGCGCTTTGCGGTTCGCCCTTCAGAAGCTGGCCTCCCCGAAGGACGGCTGGAAGACCTGGTCGGGGGCGACCCCCAGCATAACGCTGAGGCCCTGCGCGCCCTGCTTTCCGGTGCGCCCGGCGCCTATCGCCATATCGTGCTCCTCAACGCTGCGGCGGCCTTCCTGGTGGCCGACCGGGTGCGGACCCTCGCCGAAGGCGTCGGACTTGCAGGCCAGGTGATCGACGATGGCCGTGCGCTGGCGGCCCTGGACGCCCTGGTCCGGATCTCGAACGGCCGATGACCGACATCCTCGCCCGCATCGCCGAGTACAAGCGCGCCGACGTCGCGGGCCGCAAGGCGGCGCGCCCGCAAGCTCAGGTTGAAGCGGCTGCAGCGTCCGCCACCCCGCCCCGGGGCTTCGCCGCCGCCCTCTCGGCCAGGGCGTCCCCGGGCCGTCTGGCCCTGATCGCCGAGATCAAGAAGGCATCACCCTCCAAGGGGCTGATCCGGGCTGACTTCGACCCGCCCGCCCTGGCCCGCGCCTATGCCGAGGGCGGCGCCGCCTGCCTGTCGGTGCTGACTGACGGGCCAAGCTTCCAGGGTGACGACGCCGACCTCGTCGCTGCCCGCGCCGCGGTCACCCTCCCCTGCCTGCGCAAGGACTTCCTGGTCGATCCCTGGCAGGTCGCCGAGTCCCGGGCGCTCGGGGCCGACGCCATCCTGGTGATTCTGGCCATGGTGGACGACATTCTGGCCGCCGAGCTGCTCTCAGAGGCCGCGCGACTCGGCATGGACGCCCTGGTCGAGGTGCATGACGAGGTCGAGATGGACCGGGCGGGCCAGTTGGGCGCCCGGCTGGTGGGGGTCAACAACCGAGACCTCAGAACCTTCGTCACCGACCTGGCCGTCACGGAAAGACTTGCCGCGCAGAGGCCTGAAAACGCTCAGCTTGTGACGGAAAGCGGCATCTTCACCCGGGCGGATGCCGAGCGTTTGTCGCACTCCGGCGCGGTCGCCATGCTGGTCGGTGAGAGCCTCATGCGGCAACCGGACGTCACGGCGGCCACGCGCGACCTGCTGGGCGGCTGAGCCCCTCCAGCGGGTAGCTTGACAATCCGAAAGAACACCTAGAGAACACGCGCAAGAGTTGTTGCTTTGTTCCCTGGAGGGGGCTCCGGATATGCTCACGCGCAAGCAGCACGAGCTGCTCATGTTCATTCACGAACGCATCAAGGAGACGGGAGTCTCCCCG
>NZ_JADBZL010000188.1:0-5884 GCF_020402505.1 Phenylobacterium sp.
ATTGGCGATGTTGAGCCCCGCCCCGCCCCCGCCATGCAGGACGAGAACAAGCGCTTTGGGTGGCCCTGTCAGTCCCGCAGGCGTGTAGACGCGGAACTCGCGGGTCACGCCGCCGACCTGAAGGTTTCCCGAGGCGAGGCCGGGCGGGTAGGGCGCAGAGGCGACCGTCACGGTCGTCGAGGCGGTGACCGAGCCGGAGGGGTTCGCGGCGGTGAGGACATAGGTCGTGCTGGCTGCAGGCGTAACAGCACGGCTGGTAAGCCCGTCGACGGATCCGACACCGGGGCTGATCGTCAGGGAGGTTGCGCCCTGGACAGTCCAGGACAGGGTCACGGTCTGACCGGGCTGGATCTGCGCCGGAGAGGCCGAGAAGGCGGAAATCGCCGGCGCTGACGGGGACGGCGTCGATCCGCCCCCTCCCCCACCCCCTCCGCCGCAGGCCGAGAGAAGAAGGAGCGGCAACGAGCTGCGGCTGAGCCTCAGGAGAGGGCGCATTACGATAACCTTGTCCAAGCGGGAACACGCTCCTCAAGGAACGCGGGCCGCCAGCAAATCCGGCGCGGAGGGCGCCCCAAAAGGGGAGGGCCAGAAGGACGGCGTGTCGCCCAAGCCCCATGCCCCCACGGCGGCGCGTCGCAATTGCGCCTCGCAATGCACCCGACGCTCAGCGATGGCGCCCCTCAGGGACCGCCTTGGAATACGGCCGGGGCCTATCCAGCAACCACCGGGAGACGACCGCCGCCGCAAGGGCTCCCCCGGCCTGCCCAAGGAGGAATCCCGGAACCGACTGAGGGGCGATCCCCGAAAAGGTGTCGGTCAGGCTCCGGGCCAGGGTGACGGCGGGATTGGCGAAGGCGGTCGAAGCGGTGAAGCCATAGGCGGCGGTGATGTAGAGGGCGACCAGGGCGGGCGTGGCTCCGGGGTCGAGGCGCGAGGCCAGACGGATCACCAGGATCAGGCCGAATGTCGCCACCGCTTCGGACAGCACCTGCCCGCCGCCGGACCGCACCTTGCCCGAGACCTGGAACAGCGGCAGCTCGAACATGGCGTGGGCGAGGAAGACGCCGGCGACGGCGGCGACGACCTGGACAGCGACCCGGGCGAGAGCCTCCCTGGCGGCGAGGTCCCTGTCGCCGGCCGAAAGGACGCTGACCAGAGGGTTGAAGTGCGCCCCCGAGATCGGTCCCAGAAGGGTGATCAGGACGGCCAGTCCGGCCCCGGTCGAGACCGTGTTCAGCATCAGGGCGATTGCGTCATTCTCGCCGGACAACCGCTCGCCCATAATCCCCGACCCCACCACGATGGACAGGAGAAGGGCGGTTCCCAGGCCTTCCGCAGCCAGGCGGCGGGCCGGGCCGAAATCGGGCGGATCCGCGGTCACGGGTTTGCATCCTTGCCAATCGCCTCCAGCCGGGCCCGGACATCCGGGCCGTCGAGGACTTCGACCGGCAGGGCGAGGAAGCTTTCGACGCGGCGGCGAAGCCGGCGTTCCGCCATTGCGAAGGCCGCCGCCACCTCCGCCTCGGACCCGGTCGCCGCCGCCGGATCCTCGACGCCCCAGTGCGCCGTGACCGGCCGTCCCGGCCAGACAGGACAGACCTCGCCGGCGGCGTTGTCGCAGACGGTGAAGATGAAGTCGATCGGCGGCGCCCCCGGGGCGGCGAACTCATCCCAGGACTTGGAGCGGAAGTCGGCCGGGTCCAGCCCCATTGACCTCAGAACAGGAACTGCGCCCGGATTGATGCGGCCGGTCGGGAAGGACCCGGCGGAGTGGGCCCGGAAACGATCGCCGCCCAAACTCCGAAGCAGACCTTCGGCGATCACCGAGCGCGCGGAATTGCCCGTGCAGAGGAAGAGGACGTTGCGGCGAAGGTCGGTCATGGGCGGGTCCGGGCGACGAGGCGGTGGATCAGGGGGCCAGTTCGACCCTGCACGCGGGGGAGACATCGGCGCAGATCTCGGGCCGTCCCCCGCAGCAGTCCTCCATCAGATAGGCCAGGAGGCCGCGCATGGCGCCGAAGTCGGCGGAGTAGACGATGGACCGACCCTCCCGGCGCGACTGCGTCAGACCCGCCGCGGTGAGGATGGAGAGGTTCGACGACAGGGTGTTCGGAAGGCTGCCTGTGGTGCGGGCGATTTCGCCGGCGGCAAGCCCCTGCGGGCCCGCCGCGACGAGCCTGCGGAACACCTCCAGCCGTCCGGGATGGGCGAGGGCGCTGAGGGCGGCGACGGCCTCGGCGGACAGCAAGGCGGTTCTTGTGGACATGGCCCGGAACCATAAATCGAAATTTCTGGAATTGTCGAATTCAAAATCCGGGATCATCGTGGACGCGTCACTTGAACCCCCGGACCCCCAATGAGGATACCCCCTCCCCTGACCACTACCGACGCCTGGCTAGGCCGCGACATGGCCCGGCGGGAGGACTGGCGGCGGGTCCTGAGTGATGAGGAGATCCGCGAGCTGATGGCGGCCCGGGCGGCCGCTCGCTCGACCTCGCCGGACCGGGGCGTTTGGACACGAGAGGATTTTCTCCTGCCCCGCCTTGGGGTTGAGGTCGCTGCATGGCTCGAAGCCCTGGACCGGGGCCGGGGCTTCCTCCTGCTGAGGGGCCTGCCGGTGGCCGAGATCGGCGCGGAGTCGGCGGCCGACATCTACTGGGGCCTCGGACTGCACATGGGCCGCGCGGTCTCCCAGAACACCGACGGCGACCTGCTGGGACATGTGCGGGATACGGGGGCGGATCCCAACGCCTACGGGGTGCGGCTCTACAAGACCCGGGCCGAGCAGGACTTCCACACCGACGGGGCGGACACCATCGGCCTGCTTTGCCTGCAGGCGGCGAAGTCAGGGGGCGTCAGCCGCATCGTCAGTTCAGCGGCGATCTACAACCGGCTGCTTTCGGAACGGCCCGACCTCGTCCCCGCCCTCTTCAGCGTGTTTCCCTTCGACACCCAGGGACAGCATAGGTCCGGATCGCCGGCCTGGTTCAGCCGTCCCATCTGTCGCCTGACGGATGGCCGCCTCAACCTGTTCTTCATCCCCTGGTACATCCGGGAGAGCCAGCAGCACCCCGACGCCCCGCGCCTGACCTTCGAGCAGGAAGCGGTCCTCCGATTCATCGAGACCACCGCCAACGACCCCGACCACTTCCTGGACATGGACTTCCAGCCCGGCGACATCCAGTTCCTCAAGAACGCGTCGATCCTTCACAAGCGGACCGCCTACGAGGACTGGGACGCGCCGGAACTGAAGCGCCATCTGCTGCGGCTCTGGCTGGTGCAGGAGACCTTCTCTGCGGGCGACGAGGGCCTGCAGGAGGGCGTGAAGGCCCCGGTCTAACCCCTGGCCAGGCGGGCGGAGGCCGCATGCCTGAGCGCAAGATCCGGCAACACCTGCCCCGCGGCGAGGCTGTCGGCGACAGGACGAGCCTGCGCAGGCTGCGCCCGGGCTGTCCTGGCGAAAGGAGCCGGGGGGCTGATATTTTGGACGGCTGAGTACAGTCCGGCTAAGTTAAAGAAAAAGCGCGGGAAAATCGTCTGCGGGGCGGCATCGTCGCTTGCCCATCGGGAACAATCGGCCGAACAATGAGGCCAGAAGGTGAGCGGCGATCCCCCGTCTGGCGGGCGGTGAAGCGGCTCCGAAAGTGCGATCTGGGGAGAGATACGTGAGCGATAAGGCGCCGGAAGGGCCATCGGACGGGGGCCGCAGGGGCGGGGGCGTGCCGCGACGCTGGATCCTGATGGTCGGCGGTCCGCTGGTGATCCTGGCGGCGCTTGCCTGGTATCTACTGAGCCTGGGTCGCTTCCAGACCACGGATAACGCCTTTGTACAGGTCGCGAAGACGCCCGTGGCGCCGTCGATCAGCGGACGTGTGGTCGAGATCTTCGTCCGCGAGAACCAGCCCGTGAAGAAGGGTCAGGTGCTTTTCCGGCTGGACCCCCGGGACGCCCAGGCCTCGCTCTCCGCGGCCGAGGCCCAGCTGGCCAACGCCGAGCAGATGGTCGCCCAGCAGCGCGCCGCCTACGGACGCGAGCAGGCCAATGTGGCCGCAGCGCGCGAAAGCCTGAGCTATGCCGAAGCCGAGGCCACGCGCCAGGCCGGGCTCGCCGCCGCCGGAGCCGGATCGGTCCAGGTGGCGGACCAGGCCCGACACACGGCCCGGCTGGCGCGAGAACAACTCAAGGCGGCCGAGCAGTCGGCCGCGGCGGCGCTCGCCGCCCTCGGAGGGGATCCGGCCGCCGGATCCCGGGCGGCAGTGGTGCTCCAGGCCCGCGCCCAGCTTGAGCGCGCCCGTCTCAACGCGTCATACACGGAAGTTGTGGCCCCGTCGGATGGCGTGGTCGCCCGCGTCGACCAATTGCCCGTCGGCGCCTACCTCAACGCCTCCCAGGCGGCCTTCTGGCTGCTGGCGGGACGCCCCTGGGTCGAGGCCAACTTCAAGGAAGACCAGATCGCGCGGATGCGGGTGGGGCAGCCCGTCGAGATCGACATCGAGGCCTACCCTCAGGACAAGCTCAAAGGCCGGGTGGCCAGTTTCGCTCCCGGGACTGGGCAGGCCTTCTCCGCTCTGCCCGCACAGAACGCCACCGGCAACTGGGTGAAGGTCACCCAGCGCCTGCCCGTGCGCATCGAGTTCGCCGAGCCGCCGCCCGATATGGCGGCCCGGGCCGGGCTGTCCGCCACGGTCAAGGTGAATGTCCAGTCCAACCGTGACGACAGGTAGGGCCGGGATGGTGAGGGAGCCCTCCTCAATGCTCCGCAGGCGGCGCCCGTTGCGACTCGGCGCGGGCCTCTTGGTCCTGCTCGCGCTTCCGGCCTGCGCCACCGTTGGCGAGGATTTCGTGTCACCTGCGAACCGTACAGCCCCGGGGGGCTACGCCATGGCGGGAGAACAACCCGCACCCCGTGCGGTCTACGAGGCGGCGGCGGCCAAGGGCCCCTGGTGGTCGGGATTCGGTTCGGCGGAGCTCGACCAGGTCATCCGGCAGTCGCTCGAGGTGTCTCCAGGTCTTGAGGAGGCGCGCGCAACCCTGGAGCGTTACCAGGCTGCAGAAGCAGCGACCCGGGCGCTGATGAAGCCCCAGATCGGGATCAACGCCCGAACGGAGCGCCAGCTCTTCAACAGCCAGGCCTTCGGCTTCACCGGGTTCCCGAACCGGACGTTCAGCCTCTTCAGCATCGGTGGCGTGGTCAGCTACGACCTCGACCTGTTCGGGTCCAATCGCCGCTATGCGGAGCAGGCCGGAGCCCGGGCGGAAAAGGCCCGCCGGCAGGCGGACGCCGCCGCCCTCACCCTGACGGCGAACGTCGCCCGGCAGGCGGTCCGCCTTGCCGGACTGAACGGCGAGATCGAGGCGGCCGAGCTCGTCATCTCCGACGACCGCAGACTGCTGGAACTGGCCCTGAAGGCCGAGAAGCTGGGCGGACTGTCCCGGTCCGGCGTGCTCCTGATCGAGGCCCAGCTGGCGCGGGACGAGGCGCAGATGCCTGCGCTCCTGCAGTCACGCGACGAGGCCCGGCATCAACTGGCCCTGCTGGCGGGCAAGGCGCCGGCCGAGTGGACCCCGCCGGACTTTCGTCTCGAACAGATCAGCACGCCGGCGGTCGTACCAGTCACCCTGCCCTCAGAGTTGGTCCGTCGCCGTCCCGACATCCTAGCGGCGGAAGCTGACCTCCACGCGGTGACGGCTGCGGCCGGCGTCGTGCTGGCGGACCGGTTTCCAAGGCTTCGTCTGACCGGTGACTTCTCCCAGACCTCCACCGAGTTCGACGCCCTTCTGGACAGCGGCTCCAAGGGCTGGAACCTGGGCGGCAGGTTCAGCCTTCCGATCTACGACGGCGGCCTCAGGAGGGCGAACAGCAGGGCCGCCGAGGCGGAGATCC
>NZ_JADBZL010000189.1:0-4028 GCF_020402505.1 Phenylobacterium sp.
CGAGCCCCGGTCGAGGGTGATGGACTCGATGCCCCTGTGGGCGGCCAGCAGGATGGTCCCGCCCGGGGTCTCGTAGACGCCCCGGGACTTCATGCCCACGAAGCGGTTCTCCACCAGGTCCAGGCGGCCGATCCCGTTGTCCCGGCCCAGTTCGTTGAGGCGGGTCAGCAGGGTCGCCGGGCTCATCCGCACGCCGTCGATGGCGACGGGGTCGCCGCCCTCGAAGTCCATGGTGATGACGGTCGGTTCGTCCGGGGCCGCCTCGGGCGAGATCGTGCGCATGTGCACGAATTCCGGGGGCTCCACCGCCGGGTCCTCAAGGACCTTGCCCTCCGAGGACGAGTGCAGGAGGTTGGCGTCGACGCTGAAGGGCGCCTCGCCGCGCTTGTCCTTGGTGATCTGGATCTGGTGCTTCTCGGCGAAGTCCAGCAGGGCCTCGCGGGACTTGAAGTCCCACTCCCGCCAGGGCGCGATCACGTGGATGTCGGGCTCCAGGGCGTAGTAGCCGAGCTCGAAGCGGACCTGGTCATTACCCTTTCCGGTTGCGCCGTGGCTGACGGCGTCGGCTCCGGTCTGGCGGGCGATATCGATCTGCTTCTTGGCGATCAGCGGCCGGGCGATGGAGGTGCCGAGCAGGTACTGGCCCTCATAGACCGTGTTGGCCCGGAACATGGGGAAGACATAGTCGCGGACGAATTCCTCGCGCACGTCCTCGATGAAGATGTTCTCGGGCTTGACCCCGGCGGCCAGGGCCTTGGCCCGCGCCGGCTCGATCTCCTCGCCCTGCCCCAGGTCGGCGGTGAAGGTCACGACCTCCGCCCCGTACTCGGTCTGCAGCCACTTCAGGATGATCGAGGTGTCGAGGCCGCCGGAATAGGCGAGGACGACTTTCTTGATGTCACGGGTCATGGCGGACGTTCCGGATGGGAGACGGGAAAGGAAGGGCCTCTAGCGGCGGACGGGCGGGGCGCGCAAGGCCTCAGACGGTGACCTGGGCGCCCATTTCGACGACGCGGCCGGGCGGAATCCGGAAGAAGTCCGTCGGGTTGGCGGCGTTGCGCATCAGGAAGATGAACAGCTTGTCCTGCCAGAGGGGCATGCCCGAGCTGGCGGAGGGCACCACCGAGCGACGGCCGAGGAAGAAGCTGGTGGCCATGATGTCGAACTTCAGACCCTGCTGGCGGCAGAGGGTCAGGGCCTTGGGAATGTTCGGGCTCTCCATGAAGCCATAGGTCACGGTCAGCTTCCGGAAGTCGTCGTTGAAGGGCTCGATCCGGATGCGATCCTCGTCGCGGACCCGGGGGGTCTGGGCGGTGATCACCGTCAGGATGATGTTGCGCTCGTGCAGCACCTTGTTGTGCTTCAGGTTGTGCATCAGGGCGACCGGGGCGACGTCGGGGTCGGAGGTCAGGAAGATGGCGGCGCCAGGGGCCCTGTGCGGCGGCCGGGCCTGCAGCATGCCGGAAAGCTCGGTGAGGGCCACCGAGTCCTGGCGGGTCTTCTCGGCCAGGATTCGCGTACCCCGGTGCCAGGTCCACATGATCACCACCATGAGCCCGCCCGCCGCCAGGGGCAGCCAGGCGCCCTGGGGCAGCTTGAGCAGGTTGGAGGAGAAGAACACCAGGTCCAGGGCGCCGAACCCGACCGCCGCCAGGATGGCGAGCCACAGGGGCTTCTTCCAGAGGTAGCGGATGATCACGAAGAACAGGAGGGTGTCGACGAACATCGAGCCCGTCACGGCGATGCCGTAGGCGGCGGCGAGGTTGGAGGAGGTCTGGAAGGTCACCAGCAGCAGGATCACGCCGATCATCAGGAAGGTGTTCACCTGGGGCACGTAGATCTGCCCGGCCTGGGTCTCGGAGGTGCGGCGGATGTCGATCCGCGGCAGCAGGCCCAGCTGAACCGCCTGCTGGGTCATGGAGAAGGCGCCGGTGATCACCGCCTGGCTGGCGATCACGCTGGCGGCCGTGGCCATCAGCAGGACCGGCCAGTAGACCAGGGTGGGCGCCATGCCGAAAAAGGGGTTCTCCCGCATCTCCGGGTGGGCCAGCACCATGGCGCCCTGGCCCAGGTAGTTCAGCAGCAGGGCCGGCAGCACCAGGACCAGCCAGCCGGCCTGGATCGGCGATTTCCCGAAATGCCCCATGTCGGCATACAGGGCCTCTGCGCCGGTGACGGCCAGGAAGACGCTGCCGAGGATGACGAAGCCCACGAACCCGTTGTTCAGCAGGAAGATCAGGCCGTAGTGCGGCAGAAGACCTCTCAGGACGTCGGGGCTGTCGAAGATGTGATAGAGGCCCAGTCCGCCCAGGATCAGGAACCAGGCGACCGTGATCGGCCCGAAGGCCCGGGCGATGCTCGCCGTGCCCCGGGACTGGACGAGGAAGAGCGTCACCAGGATGACGCCCGCGATGGGCAGGACCAGCCGTCCGAGCTCGGGACTCACCCCGGGGGCGTCCCGCAGCCCTTCCACCGCCCCCAGGACCGAGATGGCCGGGGTGATCACGCCGTCTCCAAAAAACAGGGCGGCGCCGACCATGCCCAGGAAGAGGACGGCGCCCGAGCGCACCGGAAGGGCGCGCTGCGCCAGGGCCATCAGGGCCAGGGTCCCGCCCTCGCCCTTGTTGTCGGCGCGCATGATCAGGGCGACGTATTTCAGCGTCACCACCAGGATCAGGGCCCAGGTGATGAGCGAGACCACGCCCAGGACCGAGAGCTCTGCAGGCACGTCCGCGCGTGAATGAGCCAGGGCCTCGCGCATGGCGTAGAGCGGGCTGGTGCCGATGTCGCCGAAGACGACCCCAACAGCGCCCAAGGCCAGGGCCATGAAACCCTCTGGCCGGCCATGATGGGCGTCTGCGGGCGCGGCAGGTGCGCCGCCGTTAGGCTCGGCCGGATCCGCCATGACTGTCCCCGAAGGATCTGCGTCCCGCCCAGAGGGCCCCATGCCGGCGGACGCGGGGGCGCGATACACCCTTTCCCTGGTGGGTTCAATGCGCGGGATCGGGGCGGGGGCGCGGTGACGGCGGTCTTGCGTCGTCGCCCGGGAACCGCCAAATCAACGCCATGTTCATTCAGACCGAAAACACGCCCAATCCCCAGGTCCTGAAGTTCCTGCCCGGCCGCACCGTGATGGAGGCCGGCTCGCAGGATTTCCGCGCGCCCGAAGAGGCTCAGGTCTCGCCTCTCGCCGCCGAGATCTTCGGCCTTGACGGGGTCAACCGCGTCTTCTTCGGCGCCGATTTCATCACCGTGGGCAAGCTCGCCTCTGCGGACTGGGATCACCTCAAGGCGCCGGTTCTGGCGGCCATCATGGACCACTTCACCTCCGGCCGTCCGCTGTTCGATGGCGCCGGCGCAGCGTCCGCAGACGAGGCCGTCTATGAGGGCGAGGCCGCTCAGGTGGTCGCCGAAATCCGTGAACTTCTCGACACCCGGATCCGCCCCGCCGTCGCCCGGGACGGCGGCGACATCCTCTTCGACCGGTTCGAGCCGGACAGCGGGACGGTCTGGCTGCACATGCGCGGCGCCTGCGCCGGATGCCCATCGTCCTCGGCCACCCTCAAGTCGGGCGTGGAGAACATGCTCAAGCACTATGTGCCCGAGGTGACGCGGGTCGAGCAGACCCTCTAGTCCCGCGTGCGGGTCCTCGCCATCGACACCTGTCTGGCGGCCTGCTCCGTTGCGGTCCTTGACGGCGAGCGGACGGCGGCCTGGGCTTCCGAGCCCATGGAGCGGGGTCACCAGGAGCGCCTCGCCCCCCTCGCCCGGGAGGTCATGGCGCGGTCCGGCCTCGCTTTCACGGACCTCGACCGCATCGCCGTCACCCTGGGCCCGGGCTCCTTCACGGGTCTGCGCGTGGGCCTGGCCTTCGCCAAGGGTCTGGGGCTGGCTCTGGAGCGCCCGGTGATCGGCCTGGGCTGCCTTGAGGTTCTGGCGGCGCCCTTCGCCGCCGCCCCCGGCCGGACCCTGGCCCTCCTTCCCGGACGGGGCGAAGCGGTCTGCAGCCAGGTCTTCGAGGGCGGGAC
>NZ_JADBZL010000019.1:0-43887 GCF_020402505.1 Phenylobacterium sp.
ATCCTGGGCCTGCTGGGCATCATGGGTGGGCTGTGGAGCGAGAAGTTCGACAATATGGCGGTGGTGACCAACTTCATCATCATGCCCATGACCTTCCTGTCGGGCACCTTCTACCTGGTCGAGCGCCTGCCCGAGCCCTTCCGGACCCTCAGTCACTACAACCCCTTCTTCTACCTGATCGACGGCTTCCGGTATGGCTTCCTGGGCTATGCCGAGGGCTCTGTCCTGGCCGGGGCGGTGATGACCGCAGGCCTGGTGGTGGCCCTGACGAGCGTCTGCCTGTGGATGTTCGACACCGGCTACAAGATCAAGAGCTGAACCCGCAAACGTTGACATTCCGGCCCATTGGGCGGAGAAGTCGCAGCCTTCCAGTCCCCGTCGCCCCGCGGCGGGGACGTTACGTTTTGGAGGGTTCCCGATCGTGACCCAGAAGACGCAGCCCGAGGGCCTCAACGTTCCCGCCGACCACCTGATGGGCGTGTACAGCCGCACGCCACTGGCGTTCGAGCGAGGCGAGGGCGTGCGTCTCTACACGGCGGAGGGCGAGGCCTATCTGGACGCCCTGGCGGGCATTGCGGTGAACGCCCTCGGCCATTCGCATCCCAAGCTGATCGCGGGCCTCAAGGCTCAGGCCGACAAGCTGTGGCACGTGTCCAACATCTTCACCATCCCCGAGCAGGTGAAGCTGGCCGAGGCCCTGACGGCGAAGACCTTCGCCGACGTCGTCTTCTTCACCAATTCCGGGACCGAGGCGATCGAGTGCGCCATCAAGGCCGCGCGCAAGTTCCATTGGGCACGGGGCCAGGAAGAGCGGATCGACATCATCGGCTTCGACGGCTCCTTCCACGGGCGCACCCTGGCGGCGGTAAACGCCTCGGGCAACGCCAGCTACCTGGAGGGCTTCGGCCCCCGCATGCCCGGCTTCATCCAGCTGAGGTTCGGTGACCACGAGGCCCTGAAGGCGGCGATCGCTTCGCCCACCACGGCGGCGGTGATCCTGGAGCCCGTGCAGGGCGAGGGCGGGGCCCGGGCGGTTCCGGACTCCTGCCTTCGCGAGCTTCGCGCCCTGTGCGACGCGCACGGCGTGCTGATGATCCTCGACGAGGTCCAGTGCGGTTTCTCGCGCACCGGCAAGCTGTTCGCCCATGAGTGGGCCGGGATCGAGCCCGACATCATGGCCGTGGCCAAAGCCCTGGGCGGAGGCTTCCCGGTCGGCGCCTGCCTGGCCACCGCCCGGGCGGCCTCCGGCATGACGCCCGGCTCCCACGGCTCGACCTACGGCGGCAACCCCCTGGCAATGGCCGTGGGCCTGGCGGCGGTCGAGGAGCTGAGCTCGCCGGCCCTGCTGAACCACGTGATCGAGGTCTCCGGCTACTTCACCCAGCAGCTGGAGGGTCTGAAGGCCCGCAATCCCGACGTGATCGAAGAGATTCGCGGCCGGGGCCTGCTGATCGGGCTTAAGCTGAAGACTCCCAACCGCGAGTTCATGCAGCACGCCCGGGACGAGAAGCTGCTGATCGCCGGCGGCGGCGACAACTGCGTGCGGCTCCTGCCGCCCCTGGTCATCTCGGTCGAAGAGGTGCGCGAGGCGGTGGAGAAGCTCGACAGGGCCTGCGCCCGCGCGCGCGGCTCCTGAGGCGGCCTGTCCATGCCCAGCGAGGAAGGAGCCTTGAGCCCGCCCGTTCGCCACTTCCTGGACCTCTGGTCCCTGGAGCCCGCGACCCTGCGCCGGATCCTGGACGACGCGGCGGTCCGAAAGGCCGCCCGCGCCGGTTGGACCCAGGGCCGCATCGACGCCGACGCCCCGGGGCGTGAGCGCACCCTGGCCATGATTTTCGAGAAGAACTCGACGCGGACGCGGTTCTCCTTCGACGCCGCCATGCGCCAGCTGGGCGGGGACGTGATCATCTCCACCGCGTCGGACATGCAGCTCGGGCGGGGCGAGACCATCGCCGACACGGCGCGGGTCCTGTCGCGCATGGTCGACGCCGTGATGCTGAGGTCGAACCGGCACTCGGACCTCGAGGACCTGGCCGCAAACTGCGCGGTCCCGGTGATCAACGGCCTGTCCGACACCGGCCATCCCTGTCAGATTCTGGCCGACCTGATGACCTTCGAGGCCCATCGCGGGCCGGTGGCGGGCAAGACCCTGGCCTGGTTGGGCGACGGCAACAATGTCTGCGCCAGCTTCATCCACGCCGCCCCCCTTCTGGGCTACCGCCTGAACATCGCCTGCCCCGAGGGATATGCCCCCGACCCGGCGGACCTCGCGCGCGCGGCCTCCCTGCAGGGCCAGGTCGCGGTCACCCGCGACCCCCGGGAGGCCGTGGCCGGCGCCGACTGCGTCATCACCGACACCTGGGTCTCCATGGGCGATACGGACAAGGACGCGCGCATGGCGGCCCTTGCGCCCTTCCAGGTGAATGAGGCCCTGATGGACCTTGCGCACCGGGACGCGGTCTTCCTCCACTGCCTGCCCGCCCACCGGGAGGAGGAGGTTGTCTCCGCCGTGATCGACGGACCCCGGTCGCTGATCTGGGAAGAGGCCGAGAACCGGATCCACGCCCAGAAGTCGATCCTGGCCTGGTGCTTCGGCGCGATATGAGCGGCGGGGTTTCCCTGGAGGCGGTCGACGACGACCGCGTCACGCCCTTCCAGATCGAGGGCGAGGCCGTGCGCGGGCGGCTGGTCCGGCTGGGCCCGGCTGTGGACGAGATCCTGTCGGCCCACAACTATCCCGACCCGGTGGCCAACCTGCTGGGCGAGACCTGCGCCCTGGCCGCCCTGGTGGGCTCAAACCTGAAGTTCGAGGGCCGGCTGATCGTCCAGGCCCAGGGCGACGGGCCGGTCCGATACGTGGTCTGCGACTATGACACCGCCGGAACGCTGCGGGGCTATTGCCGCTTCGACCCGGAGGAGGTGGCCGCCCTGGCCTCGGGGTTCCAGCGCCCGGGCGCCCGGTCCCTGCTGGGCCAGGGCCTGTTCATGATGACCGTGGACCAGGGGCCCGACATGGACCGCTACCAGGGGGTGACCTCCATCGAGGGCGAGACCCTGGCACTCTGCGCCGAGCAGTATTTCGCCCAGTCGGAACAGACGCCCACGCGGATCCGGCTGGCGGTGGGGCAGGCCGATTCCGGCCAGGGCGCGCACTGGCGGGCGGGCGGGGTGCTGATCCAGAACATCGCCGGTGATGACGCACGCGGCTCCACCGAGGAGCCCTGGCGGCGCACCGAGGCCCTGTTCGAAACCCTTGGCGAGGACGAGCTGATCGATCCCCTGCTGCCGGCCGGCGAGCTCCTGTTCCGCCTGTTCCACGAGGACGGGGTGCGGGTGTTCGAGCCCCGGGCCCTCCGGGCGGCCTGCCGCTGCTCGCAGGAGCGGATCCTGGGCCTGCTAGCCTCGTTCAGCGCCGAGGAGCGGGCCGACATGGTCGAGGCCGACGGGCGCATCCGGGTGTCCTGCGAGTTCTGCTCCCGCGTCTACGAGGCCCTTCCGTCGGACCTGGACAGTCAAGCAGGCTGACGCTGGGGCGCCGGTTCCCAGGCGCCGGGTTCGGCGCCATGCTGCCTCCCAACGACACGGGAGGACGCCATGACCCTGCACACCAAGCTCTGTGACCTTTTGGGGGTGAAGCACCCCGTCATGCTGGCGGGCATGGGCGGGGTCTCCTACGCCGAGCTCGCCGCCGCCGTGACCAACGCCGGGGGCTACGGCGTCCTGGGCATGGCCGGCCAGGGCCCGGACTTCATCCGCGAGCAGATGCGCCGGGTGCGAAAGCTGACCGACGGTCCCTTCGGCGTCGACCTGCTGGCCGCCTCGCCGGAGAGCCTGACCGCCGCCGTCGACGTGATCATCGAGGAGGGCGCCTCGTCCTTCGTCGCCGGCCTGGGGGTGCCCATGCCGATCATGGAGAAGCTCAAGCGGGCGGGCCTGAAGGTCATGGTCGTCTGCGGGGCCGTGAAGCACGCGGTGAAGGCCGAGCAGGCCGGCTGCGACGCCGTCATCTGCCAGGGCGGCGAGGGCGGCGGGCATACGGGCCTGGTCGGAGGCCTGCCCCTGATCGCCCAGGCGGTGGAGGCGGTGAAGATCCCCGTGGTCGGCGCCGGCGGCATCTATGACGGCCGGGGCCTGGCCGCCGTGCTGGGCCTCGGCGCCGTGGGGGTCTGGGTCGGCACCCGCTTCATCGCCTCGCCCGAGGCCCACGCCGGCGACCTCTACCGCCGGACCATCGTGGAGTCCTCGGACGAGGACACCATCCGGACCCGCTGCTATTCGGGCAAGCCCATGCGGGTGCGCAAGAACCCCTATGTCGACGACTGGGAGAGCCGTCCGGCGGACATCCAGCCCTTCCCCATGCAGGCCATGCTCTCCAGCCAGGCCGGGGTCATGGGCGGCATCGGCGGCCAGATCGAGGGGCTAGATCCCGACCGGTCCTGCTTCGCCATGGGCCAGTCAGCCGGCGGCGTGCATGAGGTCCTGCCCGCGGCGGAGATCGTCGCGCGGATGGTCTCCGGCGCCGAGGCGGCCATAGACCGGATGACGGCGCTCCGCGCCGCGGGGGTGAAGGCGTGAGCGGGCGGTTGGACGGACGGGTCGCCCTGGTCACCGGCGGCGGCTCGGGCATAGGCGCGGCGGCCTGCCGCGCCCTGGCGAAGGAAGGCGCCGCCGTGGCGGTGACGGACCTGTCGCCCGAGGCGGCCCTGGCGGTGGCGGATTCCATCGCAGCGGCCGGTGGCCGGGCCAAGGCCTTCGCCCACGACGTCACCCTGCCGGAGGACTGGGAGCGGGTGGTCGGCGAGGTGGAGGCGGCCTTCGGGCGGCTCGACATCCTGGTCAACAACGCCGGCATGACCACCGTCGGCAACGAGCTGATGAGCCACAGCCTGGAGAACTGGCGAAGGACCCTGTCGGTCAATCTGGACGGCGTCTTCTACGGCCATCGCTTCGCCGGCCCCCTGATCCTGAAGGGCGGCCGGGGCGGCTCGGTGATCAACATCTCCTCCATCATGGGCAAGATCGCCACGCCGGGGGCGGCGGCCTACTGCGCCTCCAAGGGGGCGGTGCTGATGCTGACCAAGGCCGCGGCCCTGGAATGGGCGCCCCTCGGCATCCGGGTGAACTCGGTCCACCCCGGCTATGTGGAGACGCCCCTGGTCCACAACATTCTCCGCGAGGTGGAGAACGGCAACGAGGTGCGCGAGACCCTGGTCCTCCAGCACGCCCTCGGCCGCCTGGCCGAACCCGCAGAGATCGCCAACGCCATCGTCTTCCTGGCCTCGGACGAGGCGAGCTTCATGACCGGCTCGGAGATGGTCGTGGATGGGGGATATACGGCGCGCTAAGCGGGGACCTGGGTTGACGGGAGGGAGTGGGAGCCATGCCCGGTTTGCGACTTAAGCTTCTGGTCTTGGCCGTGGGCGGCGGCTTGACGGTGTCCGGGGGGTGCTCGCAGGCCAAAAGCGTTCCCAGGACCGCGGAAGAGGCCTACGCCGCTTGCGCGAGGGCATACCAGATGTCCTTCCTGAGTTCGTTCAACCTCGAGGGGGTGTCTACCGCCGGCGCCCGTAAGCGCCTCGCGGCGCATTTCTCCTGTCTCCGAAGGCCGGCCGAGATGGGCCACGCCTTTTCCCAATTCAGCTATGGCTTAATTCTTGAGAATGGACTCGGCGTTGAGCGGGATGTGCCTGCCGCCGTGATCTGGTACCAGAAGGCTGCGGAGCAGGGCGACATCAGCGCCCAGACCCGGCTCGCAAGACTGTACAGGCGCGGCCTGGGCGTTCCCAGGGACCCGGTCGCGGCTCTGAAGTGGTCCAGGCTGGCGTCCGAGCAGGGCAGTCCGATGGCTCAGTTGGAGCTCAGCCTGATCTACCAGAGGGGCGAAGGCGTCCCGGTGGACATGGCGGAATCCATGCGTTGGCTTCGAGCCTCCGCCGAGCAGGGCTACATCCACTCCCAAACCAGGATGGGCATGTTTTATGACCAAGGCGTCGGGGTTCCGCAGGATTTCGATGCAGCGATCCAATGGTTCCGGAGAGCGGCTGATAGGGGTGATGCCGTCGCCCAATATGAACTCAGTCTGAATTACGCCGAGGGCCAAGGCGTGCCCTTGAACATGAAGGAGTCCGTTCGATGGCTGCGGGCCTCCGCCGAGCAGGGGTATGACAAAGCGCAGACCAACCTCGGCCTCCTTTACTTCCAGGGACGAGGCGTTCCCAGGGACCTGAAGGCGGCGCTCGCGTGGACCCGCAAGGGGGCGGAGGCGGGCAATCCTCCCGGCCAGCACAACCTGGGCCTTGCCTATCTGAGGGGCGAGGGCGTCCCCCAGGATACCCGGAAGGCGCTGGAGTGGTTCCGCAAAGCCGCCGAGCAGGACCACGTCCAGGCCCAGCTGCAAGTGGCGTCACTCCTATTTCGTGGCGACGGCGTTCTCAAGGATACCGAAGCCGCGGTGCAGTGGTGGCGAAGGGCTGTAGACCAAGGCGAACCCTTGGCCATGGAAAGTCTCGCGATTCTCTACCTGAGCGGATTTGGCGTTCCGAAGGACGAGGGCGAGGCTGCGAAGCTGTTACGGCGGGCGTCTGAGAAGGGGCGCCCGACCTCGGGTGAGCACCTTCGTCTTCTCTGCGCCCGAACGCCGAAACTTGAAGCCTGCCCCAAGGCCCCGACCTGAGAGTCGGCTACTGGACTCCTGGGCGTGTACCCTAAGCGCCGCCCATTCGGGGTGCTGGCCCAGCAGGCGAGCCCTGCCGTCGTTTCGCCAGCGCGATCAGCCCATTCCGAGACGCCGGTGGCCTGGGCCGCCGCCTTGGCCGACCCGCCCTGATTCACCCGCTCGGCCATAAAGGCTCGACCCGAAGGCGTAAGCCGGTTATTCTTGATCACGTTCATCCGGGGAGTGCAGCTGGAAGTGGAGTGTTGCAACTCCAGCTTCGCTGAAGCGCCTCCTCGGATGAACAACCTCCTTGGCGACAACAGTTAATCCACTGGGCTCCATTTGGCCGTGGCGCCTTCGCGCCTCGGGCCGCGGAACTGGGACTGATCGATGGGGCGGGTGGAGGCGAAGGCTCCGGGCTTTGCGGCGGCCGGGCGGTTTCTCTGCTTGCGCAGGCCGCCGGGCAGGTCCGAGCGACCTTCGGGACGGCCCTGGCCGCCTGCGGCCTTCGGGCCGTCGCCACGTCCGCCGCCCTTGCGGTGTCCGCGGGGACCGGGGCGTCCCGCCGCCGGGGCCGCGGTGGCCTCGGGCATGTGGGCGGTCATGACGGACAGGCCGGGGTCCCGGCGCCGGTCCTCGTGCGGGATGGTCTGGCGGGTGACCTTCTGGATGTCCCTGAGCAGGTTGCGCTCGTCGTCGGCGCAGAAGGCCACGGCCGATCCGTCGGCGCCGGCCCGGGCCGTCCGGCCGATCCGGTGGACATAGGATTCCGGCACGTTCGGCAGCTCGTACTGCACAACGTGGGTCACCGCGTCGATGTCGATGCCCCGGGCGGCGATGTCGGTGGCCACCAGGGCCCGGACCTCGCCGGCCTTGAAGGCCGCCAGGGCGCGCTCGCGCTGGCCCTGGCTCTTGTCGCCGTGGATGGAGGCCGCCTCGATGCCGGCCTGCTCCAGGGCGCGGGCCACGCGGTCGGCGCCGCGCTTGGTGCGGGTGAAGACGATGACCCGCCGGAAGTCCTTGGCCTCGAACAGTTCGGCCAGAAGGGCGCGCTTGCGGTCCTGCTCCACGAAGATGACCTTCTGGCGGACCTTCTCGACCGTGGTCGCCTGAGGCGTCACCGAGACCTTCACGGGGTTCGGGTTGAGGAGCTCTCCGGCCAGCTGGCCGATCTCGGCGGGCATGGTCGCCGAGAAGAAGAGGTTCTGCCGGGCCTTGGGCAGGTGTTTCACGATCCGGCGGATCGGGACGATGAAGCCCATGTCCAGCATCTGGTCGGCCTCGTCGAGGACGAAGGTCTCGACGCCCTGCAGGGTCACGGTCTTCTCGCCCAGGTGGTCGATCAGGCGGCCGGGCGTGGCCACCAGGATGTCGACGCCGGGCGCCATGGCGCGCATCTGGCCGCCGTACTTCACGCCGCCGAAGATGACCGTCACGGTCAGGCCGAGGTGGCGGCCATAGGCCTTGAAGCTCTCGCCGATCTGGGTGGCCAGTTCGCGGGTAGGCGACAGGACCAGCACCCGGCAGCCGCGGCGCGGAGCGGGACGGCGGTCCGCCGCCAGCCGGTGCAGGATGGGCAGGGCGAAGGCGGCGGTCTTGCCGGTGCCGGTCTGGGCGATGCCCAGGATGTCCCGGCCCTCGAGGACGGGGGGAATGGCCTGGGCCTGGATGGGCGTCGGCCGGGTATAGCCCTCGTCGGAAAGGGCCTTCAGGAGGCCGCGATCGAGGCCGAGGTCGGTGAACTGGATCAAGGGAAGATGTCTTTCGATATGCGGAATCGGGCGGCCCGTCTCGGGGGCGCCGCTCGGCAGGTCTTCGTTGGGATGGCCCCCGCGTGGCGGGGCGATCTGCGATGTCGCTTCAGGGCGCTCGACAGGCTGACCGCAGGAGCGGCCATCACGCGACTGGAACGCCGATATCGCCCCGGCAAGCCCGGAGCGCGAGGGGGAAGTGGCCCTGTCCGGGCGGGAAGTCAAGGCCGGCTTGCCAAGCGGGGCGGGCGGGGCGATCAAGGCGCATGTCCGAAAACCGCCGCCTGCTGCTCGTCGCCGCCGCCGCCCTGGTCGATGTCGATGGCCGCGTGCTGATCTGCAAACGCCCGGAGGGCAAGGCCCTGGCCGGGCTCTGGGAGTTCCCGGGCGGCAAGGTCGAGGCGGGGGAATCTCCTGAGGCCTGCCTGATCCGCGAGCTGTCGGAGGAGCTGGGCATCGGCGTCACCGAGGCCTGCCTCGCCCCCTTCGTCTTCGCCAGCCACGCCTATGACGACTTCCACCTGCTGATGCCCCTCTACCTGGTGCGGCGCTGGACCGGAATCGTCATGGCGAAGGAGCATGCGGGCCTGGCCTGGGTGAAGCCGAACCAGCTGGGCGACTATCCCATGCCGCCGGCCGACGCGCCCCTAGTGGCCTGGCTCCGGGACCTGGTCTGAGCCCATGGAGGGGCTTGGCCCGGCCCTTTTCGACCTGGTGCGGGCCCGGGCCGACCGGCCGGGCTGGATCCTGGGCCTGTCCGGGGCGCAAGGGTCGGGTAAGTCCACCCTGGCGGCGAAACTCGCCTCAATCCTGGAGGCGGAGGGCCGATCCTGCGCCATCCTGTCCCTCGACGATCTCTATCTCGGCCCGGAGGCGAGGGCGGACCTGGCCCGCAAGGTTCATCCCCTCTTCGCCGTCCGGGGCCCGCCGGGGACCCACGACCCGGCCCTTGGCCTGTCGGTGCTGGACGCCCTGTCCCGCCCGGGCCCGGTCCACCTGCCGCGCTTTGACAAGGGCCGGGACGCCCCGGTCCCGGACGTCGATCAGCCGGTCTTCCCGGGGCCGGCCGACATCGTGATCTTCGAGGGCTGGTGCCTGGGCGCGCGGCCGGACCCCTCGGCGGCGACCTCTGCGCCCATCAACGCCCTCGAACGCGAGCACGACGCGGACGGGACCTGGCGCGGGGCGGTTGAGACGGCGCTGGCGGGACCCTACCAGGACCTCTTCGCGGCCCCGGACCTGACGGTCTTCCTCCGGGCGCCGGACTTCGAGACCGTCCGCCGCTGGCGGGGGGAGCAGGAGGCCGAGCTGGCCCGAGCCCTCTCCGACGGCCGCCCCGGACGGGCCATGGACGAGGCCGAGCTGGACGACTTCCTCGCCCGCTATGAGCGGATCACCCGCCGGCTGATCGCCAATCCGCCGGGCGACATCGTGGTGGAGCTGGCGCCCGACCGGACGCCCGGGCCGCTTCAGCGGCGCTGAGGGTTCGTGCCCGGAACCGTCTGCTCGACGGCGCCCAGGGCGTCGGCCAGCCGCATCTTCGCCGAGCCTGGCCGCAGGGGCTTCTGCTGGGTCTCCGAGGGCGACCAGCCGGTCAGGGTCAGGATCTCGAAGGTGGCCGGAAGGCGGCCGTCGGGGTCGGCGAAGTCCCGGGCGTAGATCTCGAAGGCGCGCTGCAGGACGGCGCGGGTGAGGGGTCGCGGATGGCGTTCGGCCAGCACCGAGGTCTCGCCCATCCGGCGCAGGTCGGCCATCAGCCGCAGGGGATGGTCGTAGCGCACGGTCACCCGGTCGACATCGGCCACTGGCAGGGCGAAGCCGGCGCGCTGGAGGAGGCCCGCCGCGTCGGAAGGGTCGGCGAAGGGAGAGACCCGGGGACCGGCGCCGCCGGTCAGCTCCAGCTCGGCGGCGGTCAGGGCCTGGCGCAGCTCGGTCAGGGTCGACCCGCCGAACAGGGCGACGATGAAGAGGCCGTCGGGCTTCAGGGCCAGCCGCGCCTGGACAAGGGCGCCGATCACGTCGTTGGCCCAGTGCAGGGACAGGCTGGAGACGACGAGGTCCAGGCTCGCCGGGGCGAAGGGCAGGCGCTCCTCGTCGGCCTGGACGCGCAACCCGCCGCGACCGGCCAGCATGGGCCCCGACAGGTCCGCCTCGACCAGCAGGCCCACCCGGGGCGCGGCGTCGCTCTCCGCCAGGGCCTGGGCGAAGGCGCCGTTGCGGGCGCCGAGGTCGACGGCGCGGGGGAAGTCGCGCATGATGGCCTCCAGGCGCATCACGATGTCCCCTGCGGCGCGGCGTTTCAGGAAGTCGGCCCCGGCAAAGCCCCGGGCGGCCCTGTCCAGCCGCCGGCGCAGGAGCTCGCGGTCGAAGATTCGCGGGGGCGAGGCGGAGGGCGGCATGCGCCGGGACAATGAACGCTTCGGCCGGGCATGGGAACCCGCCGGTCCCCTCGCGCGGGCGGGCCGGGCGGCGCTGGACCTCATCTATCCCCACCGCGCCCTGGACGATGACAGTCCGGTCCTCACGCCTGGCCTGACCGCCGCGGCCTGGAGCCGCATCGCCTTCCTGGATGATCCGGTCTGTGACGGCTGCGGGACGCCCTTCGAGTTCAGTCTGCGGCCAGGCGCCCGCTGCGCCGCCTGCCTCGCGAAGCCAAGGGCCTTCGACCGCGCCCGGGCCGCCTGCCTCTACGACGAGACCTCGCGCGGTCCGGTCCTGCAGCTGAAGTACGCCGACCGGACGGACCTCGCGCCCCTCTTCGTCCGCTGGATCTCGCGCGCGGCCCGGGACCTGCTGGCTGGCGCCGACGCCATCGCCCCGGTGCCCCTGCACGCCTCGCGCCTGTTCCGCCGGCGTTACAATCAGGCCGCCGAGGTCGCCCGGCCCCTGGCCCGGCTGTGGTCGCGGGACTACCTGGCCGACGCCCTGGTCCGACGGCGCGACACCGGCGCCCAGGCGGGACGCTCGGGGACGGGCCGCCGCCGCAATGTGGCCGCCGCCTTCACCGTCCCCGAGGGCCGGAAGCGGCTGGTGGAAGGGCGCCGCATCCTCCTGATTGACGATGTCATGACCACCGGGGCGACGTTGGAGTCCTGCGCCAGGGCCCTTCGCGCAGCGGGCGCAGCAGGGGTGGACGTCGCTGTGATCGCCAGGGTTAAAGACCCGGCAAGCCTCACCATATAGACCGTATCCCGACAGCCGAGGGAGAGCCGCATGGCCGCCGTGACCATCTACACCAAGCCCTTCTGCCCCTACTGCGTGCGGGCCTTGGGCCTTTTGGAGCGCAAGGGCGCCCAGGTCACCGAGATCGAAGCCGCCTTCGACGCCGGCAAGCGGGCCGAGATGCTTCAGAAGTCTGGCGGCGCGGCCACCTATCCGCAGATCTTCATCGGCGACCGGCACGTCGGCGGCTGCGACGACCTGCACGACCTGGAGGCGCAGGGCCGCCTCGACGCCCTCCTGGCGGCCTGAGGCGGTGCGCGTCGCCCTCGTCCAGACCCGGACGCCGGCCTCCCAGGCCGCCGCACTGGATCATGTCCTGCCCCTGGCGCGGGAGGCGGCGGACGCCGGCGCGACGCTGATCCTGACGCCGGAGGGAACCAACATCCTGCAGAAGGATCGCGAACGCCTGAAGGCGGCCCTGACCACCGTCGAGGCCGATCCCGTGGTCTGCGGCCTGCGAGACCTGGCGCGGGAGCGGGGAGTGCACGTTCTGGTCGGGTCAGCCCTGGTGGATGCCGGCGGTGAAAAGGCCGCCAACCGCAGCCTGCTGGTCGGGCCCGACGGCGGGATTGTCGCGGGTTACGACAAGCTGCACATGTTCGATGTGGACCTGCCCACAGGCGAGACCGCCCGGGAGAGCGCCGCCTATACCCCCGGCGACCGGGCGATCACCGCCCTGGCTGGCGAGGGCCGACTGGGCCTGACCATCTGCTACGACATGCGCTTTCCCGCCCTCTACCGGGCCCTGGCCCTGGCCGGCGCCGAGGTCATGACTGTGCCCGCCGCCTTCACCCGGCCGACCGGAGAAGCGCACTGGGAGATCCTGCTGAGGGCCCGGGCCATCGAGACCGGCAGCTTCGTCCTCGCCCCGGCCCAGGGCGGCTTCCACGAGGACGGGCGCGGCACCTGGGGTCGCAGCCTGGCGGTCGGGCCCTGGGGCGAGGTCCTCGGCGTCCTCGACCATGACGAGCCCGGCGTCCTGGTGGTGGACCTTGACCTGCCGGCCGCCGGTCGGGCGCGCCGGTCCATTCCCGCCCTCGCCAACGCCCGAGCCTTCGCCGGTCCGGAGCGGCTTTCATGATCCGCTACGCCCTGGTCTGCGGCGCTGGCCATGACTTCGAGGGCTGGTTCGGCGGGTCCGACGACTTCGACGCCCAGTCTGCCCGGGGGCTCGTGACCTGCCCGGCCTGCGGGTCGCCGGACGTGCGAAAGCAGATCATGGCGCCGGCCGTCGTGACCTCGAAGGGCAAGGCCGGATCGGTTCCCGGGCCGTCCCGCGAGATGATGATGGAGATGGTCAGCCGCGTGCGCAGGCACGTCGAGGACAACTTCGACTATGTCGGGGACGCCTTCGCCCGGGAGGCCCGGGCCATTCATGAGGGCCGGTCCGAGGAGCGGGGCATCTATGGTGAGGCGACGCCGGAGGAGGCCCGCGCCCTGGTGGAGGACGGCGTCCCCGTCGCCCCCCTGCCGCAGGCGCCGCCCGACCGGCGAGACCTCAACTGAGGCGACTAGCCGCGGCGGGCGCGCCCGGCCTAGACTGGGGGTGGTTTCGAGGAGTCCCCCCATGATCCGTTCCCTGCTGATCGCTGGCGCCGCCCTGATGGCCACCGCCCCCGCCGTCGCCGCGCCGCCCGCTCCGTCGGGCCTCAGGCCGGACCAGGCCGCCTTCCGTGAGCTCTACCGGGAACTGATCGAGACCAACACGACCCTGTCCTCCGGCAGCTGCACCCTGGCGGCCGAGAAGCTGGCTGTGCGCTTGAAGGCCGCGGGTTACACGGACCGGGAAATGGAAGTCGTCGTCCCGCCCGGCCAGCCCAAGCAGGGCGCCCTGGTGGCCACCCTCGCCGGGACGGACCCGAGGCTGAAGCCCATCCTCCTTCTCGCCCACATCGACGTGGTCGAGGCCAATCGGGCGGACTGGGAGCGGGATCCCTTCACCCTTGTGGAGGAGAACGGCTTCTTCTATGCCCGCGGCGCCCTCGATGACAAGGCGATGGCCGCCGCCTTCGCCGACAACATGATCCGCTACAAGCGCGAGGGGTTTAAGCCGAAGCGCAGCCTGCGCCTGGCCCTGACCTGCGGCGAGGAAACCCCCGACAACTTCAACGGCGTGGAGTGGATGATCGCCAACCGCCCGGACCTGCTGGACGCCGAGTTCGCGCTGAACGAAGGCGCCAACGGACAGATCGGCCCCGACGGGAAGAAGGTCTTCCTGGGCATCCAGGCGGGAGAGAAGGTCTACCAGGACTTCACCCTGCGCATCACCAACCCGGGCGGACATTCCTCCCGGCCCGTCAAGGACAACGCCATCGTTCGCCTGTCCCATGGCCTCGCCCGGATCGGCGCCCATGACTTCCCCATCGCCCTCAATGAGGCGACCCGGAACCACTATGCGCAGATGGCCGCCATCGAGGGCGGCGAGACCGGAGCAGCCATGAAGTCCCTGGCGGCCAATCCCGCCGACACGGCCGCGGCCGACTTCCTTGCCCGCTCGCCGGGCCGCAACTCGATGATGCGCACCACCTGCGTACCGACCCAGGTCAAGGCCGGCCATGCCCCCAACGCCCTGCCCCAGAGGGCCGAGGCCAACGTGAACTGCCGCATCCTGCCTGGCGAGAAGGTCGAGGACGTCCGCCAGACCCTGGTCCGGGTCATCAACGACCCCGGAATCTCGGTGGAGACGGTGGGAAGGCCCAGCCCGGTCTCGACGCCGCCCCCGCTCAACACCCGCATCATGGGCCCGGCGACCAAGGTGGCCGCCGCCATGTGGCCCGGCGTTCCGATCGTGCCCGCCATGGCGACAGGCGCCACGGACGGCCGCTTTCTGCTGGCGGCCGGCACGCCGACCTACGGTCTCTCGGGCATGTTCCTCCCGCCTGGAGACAGCGGCGCGCACGGGCTTAATGAGCGCATCGGCGTCCAGGCCCTCTACGAGGGACGAGACTTTCTCTACGAGGTGGTCAAGCTCTACGCCCGCAACTGATCGCGGCGCCCGGGCCTCTTGTGTGGCGGAAGCGCCACACTACATCCCCCGTGAGGCGGTTGCGCTTGATCAAGGCGACCGCCGGAATTCCGCCTCACGAGGGGACACATGAACATCGACCAGTATTCCGACCGCGCCAAGCAGGCCGTCCAGTCGGCCCAGAGCCTCGCCCTGGCCCGTCGTCACCAGCAGTTTGCGCCCGAGCACCTGCTCAAGGTTCTCCTTGAGGAGAAGGACGGGCTCTCCCGCGCCCTGATCCAGAGCGCTGGCGGACGGCCCGACGCCGTCGACCAGGCGGTGGACGCTCTCCTGGCAAAACGCCCGCGCGTCGAGGGCGGGTCTGGCCAGATCTACCTGGCCCCGGAATCCGCCAGCGTCTTCGCCGCAGCCGAGGCCGGCGCCAAGGCCGCCGGAGACGCCTTTGTCACCACCGAACGCCTCCTGATCGCCATCGCCCAGGAAGGCGGCGAGGTCGCCCGCGTCCTGCACGAGGCCGGCGCCGAAGAGGCCGCCCTGGAGGAGGCCGCCAAGGCCCTGCGCAAGGGCAAGACCGCCGACAGCGCCTCGGCTGAGGAAGGCTACGACGCCCTGAACCGCTATGCCCGCGACCTGACCCAGGCCGCCCGCGACGGCAAGGTCGACCCCGTCATCGGCCGGGACGAGGAGATCCGCCGCACCATCCAGGTCCTGTCGCGCCGGACCAAGAACAACCCGGTCCTGATCGGCGAGCCCGGGGTCGGCAAGACCGCCATCGTCGAAGGCCTGGCGCAGCGCATCGTCAACGGCGATGTGCCCGAGAGCCTGAAGGACAAGAAGCTGCTCGCCCTCGACATGGGCGCCCTGATCGCCGGGGCGAAGTACCGGGGTGAGTTCGAAGAGCGGCTGAAGGCGGTCCTGAACGAGGTCACCGCCGCCGAGGGCTCCATCGTCCTCTTCATCGACGAAATGCATACCTTGGTGGGCGCCGGGAAGACCGATGGCGCCATGGATGCCTCCAACCTGCTCAAGCCGGCCCTGGCGCGGGGCGAGCTGCACTGCGTGGGCGCCACCACCCTCGACGAGTACCGCAAGCACGTAGAGAAGGACGCCGCCCTGGCGCGGCGCTTCCAGCCCGTCTTCGTCTCCGAGCCTACCGTGGAGGACACAGTCTCCATCCTGCGTGGCCTGAAGGAGAAGTACGAGGTCCACCACGGGGTGCGGATCACCGACAGCGCCATCGTCGCCGCCGCAACCCTGTCGAACCGCTACATCACCGACCGCTTCCTGCCCGACAAGGCCATCGACCTGGTCGACGAGGCCGGCAGCCGGGTGCGCATGGCCGTGGACTCAAAGCCTGAGGAGTTGGACGAGATCGACCGACGGGTCGTCCAGCTCAAGATCGAACGCGAAGCCCTGACCAAGGAGAGCGACGAGGCCTCCCGCCAGCGGCTGGAGAAGCTTGAGGACGAGCTTGATGACCTCGAGGGTCAATCCGAGGAGATGACCGCCCGCTGGCGCGCCGAGAAGGAGAAGGTTTCCTCCGCCGCCCAGATCCGCGAGGCCCTTGACCGCCTGCGCGCCGAGCTCGTCGCCGCCCAGCGTCGGGGCGATCTGCAGCGCGCCTCGGAGATCGCCTACGGTGAGATTCCGCCCCTCGAGAAGCAGCTGGCCGAGGCCGAGCAAAAGGCCGCCGGCGACGCCGTCAGCCCGGAGGTGGTGGACGCCGCCCAGATCGCTGCAGTCGTCTCCCGTTGGACCGGGGTTCCGGTGGACAAGATGCTCGAGGGCGAGCGCGAGAAGCTCTTGCGCATGGAGGACTCCCTGCGCGGCCGGGTGGTCGGCCAGGAGGAGGCGCTCGAGGCCGTTTCCGACGCCGTGCGCCGGGCCCGCGCCGGCCTGCAGGATCCCGCCCGCCCGATCGGCTCCTTCCTCTTCCTGGGCCCGACGGGCGTGGGCAAGACGGAGCTGACCAAGGCCCTGGCGGAGTTCCTGTTCGACGACGAGTCCGCCATCACCCGCCTCGACATGAGCGAGTACATGGAGAAGCACTCGGTCAGCCGCATGATCGGGGCGCCTCCCGGCTACGTCGGCTATGACGAGGGCGGGGCCCTGACCGAGGCGGTCCGCCGCCGGCCCTATCAGGTGGTGCTGTTCGACGAGGTCGAGAAGGCCCATCCGGACGTCTTCAACGTCCTCCTCCAGGTGCTGGACGACGGTCGCCTGACGGACGGCCAGGGCCGGACCGTGGACTTCCGCAACACCCTTCTGATCATGACCTCCAACCTGGGCTCGGAATTCCTCGCGGCCCAGAGGGAAGGGGAGGACGTGGAGGCGGTGCGGGGCGACGTCATGGGCGTGGTCCGCGGCCACTTCCGGCCCGAGTTTCTGAACCGGGTGGACGAGATCATCCTGTTCCGCAGGTTGGGCCGGGCGGAGATGGACAATATCGTCCGCATCCAGCTGCGCCGGCTCGAAAAGCTCCTGGCGGACCGCAGGATGACCCTGTCTCTGGATGACGCGGCCATGACCTGGCTTGCCGACAAGGGGTATGATCCCGTCTATGGGGCCCGTCCCCTGAAGCGGGTGATCCAGAAGGACCTGGTGGACCCCGTGGCGCGCAAGCTCCTGCAGGGCGACCTGGTGGACGGCTCCGTGATCGCCGTGACGACGGGACCGGATGGCCTGCAGATCGGCCGACCGCAGGTTCACTGACCGTGAGAAGGGGCGGGGCCCAGGCCTCGCCCCGCCATGTCTCGACGCTTCGGGTCGCCACCTTCAGCCGACGACCGGGCGGAGGCAGCCCGGGCTATAGCGCCCCTTCGAGCGCTTTCGTCCTGCGCGCGAAGCGTTCCTCTGCGATGCGATCCGCGATCTCACCCGTGGGTCGTCCCTCGCTTTCCGAGCGCGCGATCACCTGACGGAAGGTCTCGCCAAGAGAGGCGACATGCCGTTCCACCGCAGCGGGATCCCAACGTGACCTCTGATGGTGCAGATTGATGATCCCGCCGGCGTTCGCGAGATAATCAGGGCAATAGAGTATGCCCCTCTTCGCCAGACGGGCGTCGTCTTCAGGGCGGGCCAGCTGGTTGTTGGCCCCGCCGACGATCGCCTTCGCCCTCAGGTCCGGAATGGTTACGGAGGACAGAACGCCGCCCAGCGCGCAGGGCGCCAGGATATCGCAGGTTTCGCGCAGGATCGCTTCGTCACCGACGACCTGGGCGCCAATGTCAGCGGCCAGGGCTTCGGCCCTCCTGGCGTCGGTATCCGCCAGGACGAGGTCAGCCCCTTCATGCGCCAGGATGCGGGCCAGACGCTCGCCGACATTGCCGACGCCCTGAACGGCGATCCTGCGACCGGCCAGGCTCGCGGAACCCCAGATCTTCCCCGCCGCCGAGCGCATGCAGTGATAGACCCCGAGCGCCGTGGAGCCCGACGCGTTTCCAGCCTCGGGCAGGAACCCGGCGGCGTGGCGTGTCCTTCGCGCAATCACCTGCACGTCCTCCAGGGTCGTACCGGAGTCGAAGGAGGTGATGTAGCGCCCTCCGAGGCTCTCAACGAAATCACCCATGGCCTCGAGCAGGGTCTCGGTCTTTTCCCGCCTCGGGTCGGCGATGATGATCGCCTTGCCGCCGCCATAGGGAATGTCTGCGATGGCGTTCTTGTAGGTCATGCCCCGGGAAAGCCGCAGGACGTCGCGGAGCGCGTCATCCAGGGTGGGGTAGGGAAGAATCCGGCAGCCGCCGATCGCAGGCCCGCGGTTCTCGTTGTGCACAGCGATGATGGCTTTCAGCCCGCTCGCCTTTTCTTGACGTGCGGTGACAAGGGCATGGTCGGCAAAGTCCGCATGGGTGTCGAACATCAGAGTCTCCAGAGTCTTCGATGGACCGGTCTCGTTCGGGGGCGTGCGCCTCACATCAGTCTGGCGCGAAGGTCGGCGCGGGCGGCGGCAAATCGGTCCATGGCGGCTTCCTTGACCGGACCGAACCCCCTTACATCCTGTGGCAGACGGGCCAGGACGAGCATGTCATCCAGGGTCTCCGGCGACAGACGCGACAACCCGAAGGCGATGTCCGCCAGATAAGCGTCCCTGAGCGCCCGTTCGGCTTTCCGCTCGGCAGTATAGCCGAAGGGGTCCAGCCAGGTTCCGCGCAGCCGCTTGCCCTTTGCAAGCAGAGCCATCGCGCGGAACACCCAGGGGCCGAACTTCCTCTTGCGGGGCCGACCCGTGACCTTGTCCCGGCGCGAGAAGACGGGCGGCGCAAGATAAACGGATAGCCTCCGGTAACCGGAAAACTGCCCATCGAGCGCAGTGCGGAACAGCGGTTCGCTGTAGAGGCGCGCCACCTCGTACTCGTCCTTGTAGGCCATGACCTTGAAGGCATTCGCCGCGATGGCGGAGAGGAGTTCGGCGCCCTTTTCACCATACGGAGCCGTCGCCGCGCCCGCGGTCTCCACCAGGCTTCGAAACCGCGCCGAATAAGCGCTGTCCTGATATCGCTCGAGCTCGGCGGCATACCGCTCGACAGGGCTGGCGCCTCGGTCGTGCGAGCCGATCGACCCGGGCCCGATGAGGCCGGCGAGCGCCTGCACGTGGTGCAGGTCGATGGCGGCGAGCCGCCCCCATCGGAAGGCTCTCCTGTTCAGATCGACGGCCGTTCCATTCGCCTCGATCGCCGCATCGATGGCTGCGGCCGACATGGGCAAGAGACCCTTCTGCCAGGCGAAGCCGACCATCAGCGTGTTGGCCGCCAGATTATCTCCGAACAGGGCTTCGGCAATCCGGGTCGCGTTGAAGGCGAACCCCCGTTTGCCGGCGCGCGCCATCACGGCGTCGATCATCTCCTGGAAGGGCAGGGAACTGTCCCGGTCACTGACGAAGTCCGAAGTCGGGGTCTCCTCCGTGTTCAGAACTGCAGCGCCTTTTCCGCTGGCGAACTTTCGAAGCGCCTCTTCGCTGACCGCGACGACCGCATCACAACCGAGCAGAAGGTCGGCCTCCCCATCACCGATCCGCACCGCGGGAATAGGCTGCTGCGGAGCGGCGATGCGGATCTGACTGGTAACGGAACCGTTCTTCTGGGAGAGCCCGGTGAAGTCCAGCACGCTGGCCGTCAGTCCGTCATGATAGGCGGCAGACCCCAGAAGTGCGCCGACCGTCAGGACTCCGAGCCCACCAATGCCCGCAACGTAGATGTCAACGGGCGCCTTCAGCTCCGTCAGGTCGGGCTCCGGCAGGCCCGCGAACTTCGTCGCTTCCAGGGCGAGGGTCCGGGCGGGATCCGGTTTGCGCAGGGCGGCACCCTCGACTTCCACGAAGCTGGGGCAGAATCCTTCGAGGCAGGAAAAGTCGATGTTGCAGGCGGATTGATCAATCCGCCGCTTGACCCCGTCATCGGTCTCCAGAGGCTGGATCGCTATGCAGCCTGATTGCACCGAGCAATCCCCGCAGCCCTCGCAGACCCGCGGGTTGATGAACAGGCGTCGACCGGGATCTGGAAGCACCCCTCGCTTGCGGCGACGACGCTTCTCGGCGGCGCAGGTCTGTTCGTAGAGGATTGCGGTGACGCCCGGGACCTGGCGCAGTTCCCGCTGGATCGCCTCAAGATCATCCCGGCTTGCAGCCGGCTTGCCATCTGGCAGAACAGGCCAACGATCCGGGGCGTCGCTGACCAGCCGGACATCGCCGACACCTTCCGCCAGCAGCTGGCTGTAAATCCCGAGGGGACTGATCGCGCCCTCGGCGGGCTGACCCCCCGTCATGGCGACGGCGTCATTGTAGAGGATCTTGAAGGTGATGTTGGCGCCCGCTGCAACCGCTGCCCGGATCGCGAGCAGGCCGGAGTGCTGGTAGGTTCCGTCACCCAGATTCTGGAAGATGTGCGGGGTCTCCGAAAAGGGTTCGGCGCCAATCCACTGGGCGCCCTCACCCCCCATGTGGCTGAAAACGGAGGTCTTCAGCTCTGGAACCGACAGGGCAAGGGCGTGGCAGCCGATTCCGCCTCCGGAAATCGAGCCGTCCGGGGTCCGCGTCGAGCGATTATGTGGACATCCTGCGCAGAAGTAGGGCTTTCGTCCGGGGAAGGCGAGCCGCTCTCCATGGCTGGCGCGATCGACCAGGGCCGCCAGGCGCGCGGGAACTCCTACCGGGTCTTTCGTGATGCGCCCGGCGAGCGCCTGCGCAACCAGAAGGGGTGACAGTTCCATTACCGCCGGCAGAAGAGGTCTCCCGGCATCGTCGGTCTTGCCAGTCACACGGGCAGGCCGTCCGCGGTGGTGGAAGAGCGCAGCCTTGATCTGATCCTCTACGATCGGGGCCTTTTCTTCGATGACCAGGATCTCTTCCGCCTGACCCGCGAATGCGATCAGAGGATCGATCGCCAGGGGCCAGCTCATCGCGACCTTGTAGACCGAGAGGCCCAAGGCGCCGGCCTCGCGGTCCCCGATTCCGAGGTTCTGCAGGGCCTGCATCAAGTCCTGGTGCGCCTTGCCGACGGTCACAATGCACAGCGAGGCTGTGTGATCGCCGATGACCGGGTAATCCAGATGGTTGGCTTCAGCCCAGCGGATCGCCGCAGGAATCCGCTCTTCGATCAGGCGGCGCTCCAGCTCCGCGCGCTGAGAAGGCCATTGAAGTCGCGGATCCCAGTTGAGTCCGTGCGGGGGAACTGGACGATCGGGGATCAGGTACTCGGGATAGGCGGTCGGCAGCTCGAAACTCGCTGCACTTTCGACAACCTCAGCGATTGTCTTCATCGCCACCCAAAGTCCGGAGTGCCGTGAAAGCGCGAACGCGGCCAGTCCAAGCGAAAGGATTTCGGAGACACTTGCAGGCTGAAGGATCGGAATGAGCGTCGACTGGAAAATTCCGTCGGTCTGATGCGGGAAGACCGAAGACTGGGCCGCATGATCGTCTCCGGCGACCGCCAGAACCCCGCCCAGCGGCGATGTGCCCAGCATGTTTGCGCTTCGGAAGACATCGCCGCAGCGGTCCACTCCGGGGCCCTTCCCATACCAGATGCCGAAAACCCCATCGATCTTGGAGGGTCCGTAGGCCCGATGCATCTGGGCGCCCCAGAGGGCGGTGGCGGCGAGGTCCTCGTTCAGTCCGGGCTGAAACCGGATCTGGTGGTCGCGGAGATAGGGCTCGGCCTTCCAGAGTTGCTGGTCATAGGCGCCGAGGGGCGAGCCCCTGTACCCCGAGATGAGGCCCGCCGTATTGAGACCGCGCGCGCGATCCCGTCGCCTCTGGACCAGTGGAAGCCGCACGAGCGCCTGGATGCCGGTCATGAAGACCCGACCGCCTTCGGAATTGTAGATGTGGTCGAGCGTCATGCGACTGGCGGCCGTCATCGACTTACCTCCACAAGCTCACCCCCTGACCGCTCAGCTGCGGCGGAGGCCTGATCCTTTGCGCGCCTTGAGGCAGGCTGTTTCTTGGGCGTTCCCGTAAGACCGTCGCCAAGGGAACCATAGGCGTGAATCCGCAAAAAAGGATGTCTAATTTAGCTCAGTAAGTGCGATTTTGGGAATGAACGTTCTAATAAACTCTACATATGAGGTAGAACGTGTCTTCAAAAAACCGGCTGAAAACGTCGGTTCGGAGTGTGGGGCCTGGGGGCTCAGTCCTCGCCCCGGACCCTTCCGCGCAAGGATTTCACGCCGCCCCGCCGGACCTTGCCTTCCAACCGCCGGACCTTGGACGCCAGGGTGGGACGGGTGCGCTTGCGCGGCTGCGGCGGCGGCTCAGCCGCCTTGCGGATCAGCTCCACCAGTCGCTCCAGGGCCTCGGCCCGGTTCCGTTCCTGGCTCCTGTGGGTCATGACGCTGAGCACCAGCACCCCGTCCTGGGTCAGGCGACGGCCAGCCAGCTTCATCAGCCGGACGGCGACATCGTTCGGCAGGGAGGGTGACCTGCGGACATCAAACCTCAGTTCGACCGCCGTTGAGACCTTGTTGACGTTCTGCCCGCCCGGGCCTGCCGAACGGACAAAGCGCTCCGTGACCTCGTCTTCGGGGATGTGGATGTCCGGGGTCGCCTCGATCATGGCGGGCGCCAGGGCTCAGGCGTTGCGGCATGCGGGGCAAAGGCCGCGGGCTTCCAGGGTCAGGCTGCGCACGGAATAGCCGGCTTCCGCCGCCGCCGACAGGCCGGCGTCAAGCGCGGGCTCGAACTCCCGCGCCGCGCCGCAGCACTCGCAGATCAGGAAGGCCGCCCGGTGGGCCCCGCCCTCGATCCGGCAGGGCACATAAGCGTTCAGGCTCTCGATGCGGTGTGCAAACCCGAGCTTCTCCAGGAAGTCGAGGGCCCGGTAGACGGTGGGCGGCTTGGCCGGGGCGCCATCGCCCCCGAAGGCGGCGATCATGTCGTAGGCCTTGAGGGGGGCGTCAGACGATAACAGGAGTTCCAGAACCCGGCGCCGGGGCGCTGTCAGCCGTTCCCGGGCCGCGGTGCAGCGCACTTCCGCGTCGTCCAGGGCCCGGGTGAGGCCCTGGCCTTTGAGCCCCTGCCGGGGTCCGTCGTCATGTCCACAGTCGTGCGCCATGCGCCATGGCTAGACCCGAAGACGGAAAGGCGCAACCGCGCTGAGGGTCAGTCCTCGCCGCCCTGCGCTTCGTCGCCTTCGAAGGACCGCGGGGCCCGGCGCCGGCGTGGAGGCCGCGTCTCCTCGCCCTCGGCCTCAGCCCGGGGCCGGCGGGGACGCAGGAAGTCCGGAGCCTGGGACTCGGCGCCATCCTCGCTGCGCAGGGTGGGGGAGGGCGCGCGGTCGGTCGCCGGGGCGATGACGCCGCCGCTCGGTTCGATGACCGGGAGGGGGTCGCGCCCGGGCCGGTCCTCCCGGGTGCGTTCGGGGCGCTCGTCACGGTCCCGCCACCGGTCCCGGCGGCCACCCTCAGGTCGGTCGCCCCGCGGACGGTCATCCCGCGGACGGTCATCCCTCTGGCGCTCCTCCCGGGGGCGTTCGTCCCTTGAGCGTTCGTCCCTGGCGCGATCCTCCCTTGGCCGATCCTCCCTTGGCCGGTCCTCCCTGGGCCGTTCGTCGCGGTCGCGGAAGCGGTCGCGGCGATCGTCGCGGTCGCGCCAGCCATTCCGGTCGCGGGGCTCAGCCTCGGATTCGGTCGTCTCGGCCTCCACCGCCTCGCCGGACTCGTCTTCGAAATCGACGTCGAAGCCCGAGATGAACTGGTCGCGGCCGATGATCTCTGCAGCCGGTCGGGTGGGCTGCATGGCCCGGATCAGCCGGAAATAGTGTTCGGCGTGCTGCAGGAAGTTCTCTGCGAGCACCCGGTCGCCGGCCGAACCGGCGTCGCGGGCGAGCTGCTGGTAGCGCTCGTAGACGGTCTGCGCATTGCCGCGGACCTTGACGCCCTCGGGGCCATTGGACTCCAGGGCCCGGTTCGCATTGTGCTGCTGAGGCTTGCCACCGGCGCTGCGATTGCGACCGCGCTGACGCTTCATGCCCTTGAAATCTCTCATGTCCTGCCGTTCCGCCGACCCGCCGACTCCAGGCGGGCTAGGGCTGTTCTCCGGGTCTGACCACCGGGCTTGTCCCAGCGCGGATCAACCGAAGGTGAAAAGGTTCCCGTCGTCCCACCCGGAGCCTGGCGTTTCGCCTGTGACGAACGGCCTGCCGGCCCGGGGCCCGATCCTGAGGATCAGGAGGTCCATGGCTTCGACGGTTTGGGTGGAAACCGGGACTCCGTCTAGCGGCTCAGCCGGCAGTTTCCAAGGGGTTTTTCATACCTGCGACGACCCGGTCATGGGTCGACAGGTCCGGGAGGGTCTCCACTTCCACAGCGCCAGCCTGGCTGAACAGGTCCTCCACCGCCGCCTTCTGATCATAGCCGATTTCCACGAGGAATCGGCCCCCTGGCCTGAGCACGCGCAGAATCTCGGGCGCCAGGCGGCGATAGGCGTCCAGTCCGTCCGGTCCCCCGTCGAGGGCCAGGCGGGGCTCATAGACCCGGACCTCGGGGTCCAGGGTCTCGATCACCTGCGTGGCGATATAGGGGGGATTGGAGACCACGAGGTCGAAGTCGGCTTCCGCAAGACCAGCCGACCAGTCCCCGCGCAGCAGGGCGACTTGGCCCGACAGGCCCAGGCTGGCGGCGTTGTCGCGGGCGACGGCAAGGGCCTCTTCCGAGACGTCGACGCCAAGTCCCCGCGCCGCCGGCCGCTCCGCGAGTATGGCGAGCAGAATGGCGCCCGACCCGACGCCCATGTCCAGGATCCGGAAGGGCCGGCCCTCGGGAAAAAGTCGCAGGGCGTGATCGACGATGACTTCCGTCTCGGGTCGCGGGGTCAGGACGTGAGGCGTCACGCCGAGCATGATGTTCCAGAAGCCCCGGCGGCCCAGGATGTGGCTGACCGGCTCCCGTTGGATGCGTCGCGCGAGGTACTCGTCCAGGCGCGCGGTCTGTTCGGGGTCGAGTTCTCGATAGGGATCGCTCACGATGTCGGCGCGGGTCACGCCGCAGGCAGCCTCCACGAGGACCCGGGCGTCGATGACCGGTCCAGGTACGCCCGCCGCCTCCAGACGGGCCCGGGCGCTCTGCCAGGCCTGGAGCAGGTTCCGGCTCACTCCGGCTCGCCTGGGGTGCTGCAGGCGTCGCCCACCCGCACCGTGCCCCCGTGGGTGACCTGGACATAGATGCCGCAGTCCCGGTGGCCGTACTGTTCGAGGAGGTGCTCGACCAGGGGCAGGTCCTTCTTCGCGGTCTGCGGGTCCACCTCGGTGGCGGCGCAGCGGACGATCGGGGCGAAGACCGTCGCGCGGGCAAGGCCGAGCAGGAGGTTCTTTCCCTTCCAGTCGTTCTCCACCCAGGGCGGCCAGCCCTCGACATAGAGATTGGCGCGGAACCGCAGGGGATCCACGGGCTTGCCGATCCGGGCCTCCAGGTCGCGGACACTGGCGAGGTTGACGATGGAGATGTGGCCTGCGGGGTGGTCGAGGAAATGGTAGTCCGGGGCCTGCAGGACGCGGACCCCGTCCCGGGCGTCCTCGCCCAGGAGCCCTTCGACCCAGGCGCCGAAGCCTTCCCGCCCGGCTGCCGCCGCGAGGTCGCCGTGGAAGTCCGGCCGGCCGGGCGCCGAGGCCGAGATGTCCGAGCCCTGCACCCGCGTCCGGGCGGCGGCCACCACCGGGTGGGCGGCGAGGACGGCGAACTTCATCTTGGGGACCCAGGCCGGGGCGTCCGGGTCAAAGCCGGAGGGTCCGTTCTCGACCACCCAGCGCCGGTCCTGGGCGATGGCGCGGCCGGGAACCAGCTCGGCCTCGGACAGGGGCTCGGCCGAAAAGCCCTTCACGGGATAGCGGAACAGGCCGGTGATGAGGGCTTCCATCAGGCGAACTCCGCCTCGAGGCTGGCCAGACGGGCCGCTTGGTCCTCGGCGATCAGCGGGTTGATGATATCGTCCAGGGCTTCCCCCTCCAGCACCTTGGCCAGGTTGTAGAGGGTCAGATTGATCCGGTGGTCCGTGACCCTCCCTTGAGGGAAGTTGTAGGTGCGGATACGCTCGGAGCGGTCTCCGGACCCCACCTGGCTGCGGCGGGAGTCCGCCCGGGCGGCGTCGAGCGCCTCGCGCTTCATGTCGTAGAGACGGGCCTGCAGGACCTTCATCGCCCGCGCCCGATTCTGGTGCTGGGACTTCTCCGAGGAGGTCACGACGATCCCGGTGGGAATATGGGTGATGCGCACGGCGGAATCGGTCTTGTTGACGTGCTGGCCGCCGGCTCCCGACGACCGGTAGGTATCGATGCGCAGGTCCGCCTCGCGGATCTCGATGTCCACATCCTCCACCTCCGGCAGGACGGCGACGGTGGCCGCAGAGGTATGGATGCGGCCCCCGGCCTCGGTCTCGGGCACCCGCTGGACCCTGTGGACGCCGCTCTCGAACTTCAGTCGGCCGAAGACGCCCTCGCCGGTGATCGAGGCGATGATCTCCTTGTAGCCGCCGACCTCGCCCTCGGAGACGGAGTCAATCTCCACCCGCCAGCCGTGGAGGGCGGCGTAGCGCTGGTACATGCGGAACAGGTCGCCGGCGAAGAGCGCCGCCTCGTCGCCGCCGGTCCCGGCCCGGACCTCGAGGATGGCCGAGGCGTTCTCGTCCCGGTCCCGGGGCGCAAGCAGGAGCGCGACCTCGCGTTCAAGCGCCGGCAGGCGGGCCTTCAAGGCTTCCAGCTCGTCCCGGGCGAGGGCGGACATGTCCGGGTCGCCCGAGACAGCCATTTCCTCCAGTTCCGGCGCCTCCGCCCGTGTCTTCTCCAGGGAACGGACCGCTTCGACCACAGGCTTCAGTTCGGCGTGCTCCCGTGACAGGCGCACGATCTCCGCCCCATCGGAGGCGGCGGACATCCGGGCCTCGATCTCGTGAAAACGGCCGAGAACCTGGTCGAGTCGGGCTTGGGGAAGTCGCACGGGGCGGGAGTCTCAGGGAGGAGCGGAGCCCAGGCTTTTAGCCCGCGGCATCCGGCTTGCCAAATCCCAGGAGGCGCTCCGGCGGAAGTTGGGGCGGCTACGAGCGGGCCGCCCCGGATCCGGTCGGGATCAGACGCGAACGCCGGTCATGCTGGCGTTGCCGAAGGCGCCGAGCTTGACGTTGCCCGACAGGCTGTCGCCGCTGACGGTGGCTTCGAACTCCAGGGTCATGGGCATGGGGCTGGTGATGGCAGACGACCAGATCAGCTTGTCGCCGTCGACCTTGCCGGAAATCTCCTGGTCGCCCATGCGGCCGGTGGTCTTGCCGGTGAAGGTATCGCCGTTGGTGGTGATGGAGGCGTTCACTTCCTGAGCGCCCATCGGGGTGTTGATCGTGATCTTCCAGTTGCCGTCCGCAGACATGGCTCTCTCCTCTTTGCGAAGCGGCGCCTCATCGGGCCATGCGAGGCCTTGCAAGCGGCGCTTCCGTTCGCCATCGACGGACTCGCCGCGGCAGCCAGTTTAGGTGGGACTCAGGGACGCGCTTTCAAGTTCCGCGGCGCGGCGCTCCACCAACTCAACGATATGGTCGACCATCCGGTCGTTGTCCATCTTGTGATCGGCCTTGCCAGCCAGATAGACCATGCCCGAGCCCTTGCCGCCGCCGGTGAAACCGACGTCGGTCATCAGAGCCTCGCCCGGCCCGTTCACCACACAGCCGATGATCGAAAGGCTCATGGGCGTGGCGATGTGGGCCAGCCGGGCCTCGAGGGTCTCGACTGTCCGGATGACGTCGAACCCCTGCCGGGCGCAGGACGGGCAGGCGATGATGTTGACCCCTCGGTGGCGGAGGCCCAGGGACTTCAGCAGGTCGAAGCCGACCTTCACCTCCTCGACAGGGTCCGCAGCCAGGGAGACCCGCAGGGTGTCTCCAATGCCGGCCCAGAGGAGGGCGCCCATGCCGATGGCGGACTTAACGGTGCCGATCCGCTGGCCTCCCGCCTCGGTGACGCCGATGTGGAGGGGGCAGTCGATGGCCTCGGCCAGTATCTGATAGGCGGCGACCGTCATGAAGAGGTCCGAGGCCTTCACGCTGATCTTGAACTCGTGGAAGTCGTGATCCTGCAGGATGCGGGCATGGTCGAGGGCGCTCTCGACCATGGCGTCGGGGCAGGGCTCGCCGTACTTCTCGAGCAGGTGGCTCTCAAGGCTGCCGGCGTTGACGCCGATCCGGATGGAGCAGCCGTGGTCCCGCGCGGCCTGGATAACTTCACGCACGCGATCCGGGCTCCCGATGTTGCCGGGATTGATCCGCAGGCAGGCGGCCCCGGCCTTCGCCGCCTCGATGCCGCGGCGATAGTGGAAGTGGATGTCGGCGACGATGGGGACCTTCGACGCCTTGACGATCTGCGGCAGGGCGGCGGTGGAGGCCTCGTCCGGGCAGGAGACCCGCACGATGTCGGCCCCGGCCTCCTCCAGTTGCCGGACCTGGTCGATGGTCGCCGCGGCATCCGCCGTCAGTGTGTTGGTCATGGACTGGACGCTGATCGGGGCGTCACCGCCGACCTCAACGTTTCCGACCCGGATCTTTCGGCTCTTGCGGCGGACGATGGTGCGCCAGGGGCGCAGGGCATGGGTCTCGGACATGGTGACAGAATAGGGCGGCCAGGCGGAATTCCCAAGGCGGCTCAGGCGGGCGGCGGGCGCGTCAGGGCCGATCCGCGAGTTATTCCCGCCGGAAGCACACCCCGGGACCTGCCGTCCAGGTAGACGGCTATGACCCCTGCCTCCACGGTCTCAAAGGACAGGCCCGGGACAGGGTCGGTCCGGTAGGCTTCCCCAGCCGCAAGCTGCCGCGCAAACCAGGTCGACCGGTCCGGGCCCCAGACGATGAGGGTGGTGGGCCGTCGCGCCTGAAGGACCACCCGGCCAGCGGCGCCATGCACGCGCCCCCGGGGCGCGAAGGTCTCGCCCAGGTCAAGAAGCGTGGGATCCTCCGTCGCGATTAGGCCCTCGGGAAGCGCGGCGGACAGCTCCGCCTCCAGGCCGGGGGTCAGGTAGGGCGGTGGGGCGTTGGACTCCACCGGTGCGGGCAAGGGCGCGCCAAGGACCATCGCGCCGGTGGGAGCGGCCTCGACCGGCGCCGTGGCGACGATGCTGGCGGGCCGCCGCCCCTCTTCGTTGAGCGTTCCCCGCCGGACCAGGTTCCAGACGAGGATGGCCGACAGGATCATCAGGCCAGCGAGCATCATCAACCGCAGCCTGGGATCAGCCATGCGCCGCACCCCGACGGGCGGGCGAAGGGCGTCATTGCGATCAGGATCATCAGCCTTGAACCGGGCGATGGCCACGTCGCCGGGCAAACCCAGAGCCTGGGCGTAGGCTCGGATATAGCCGATGGTGAAGGGACGGCTGGGCAGATCCTTCAGGTGGAGCGCCTCGATAGCCTCCAGGTAGGCGGGCCGGATCCGCGTCAGTGCGGCGATATCGGCGACGCTGAGCCCACGGGCCTCCCGGATGGCGCGCAGGGCGTCGCCGACGTGCTCGCCATCCTGCAGGTCCGGTGCGGGCGAGGCCGTCCCGGCGTCCCTCTCACCTTCCTCAGCCATGATGGCGACGACCCTCCGAGCGCGTGTCGCCGATAGCATGGCGGAGGAGTCAGGCCAATTGCACCCCTGGACCCGGTCTCAGATCGCCAGGTAAAGCTTGCGGGCCAGGGTCTCCACCTCGTTGCGGATCGAGCCGGCGGCGCTGCGGATCAGGCTCTGGACCCCGCGTCGGGCAGCCGCTCGGTCGCAGGAGAGGACCATCTGCTTCACCGGCCCGATGCCTGCCGGGGGCATGGAGAGGGCCTCAAATCCCAGGGCCACAAGGACGAAGGCTTCGAGGGGACGGCCGGCCATTTCCCCGCAGACCGAGACCGGCGTCCCGGTTTCGGCGCAGGCCTTCTGGATCATCTCCAAAGCCCGAAGGGCCGGCGGAGAGAGGAAGTCGTACCTTTCGGAAACGCGGGGATTCCCGCGATCGGCGGCGAAGAGGTACTGCATCAGGTCATTCGTACCGACACTCACGAAGTCGGTCATAGGCAGAAGGGCGTCCAGGTGCCAGATCACCGAGGGCGCCTCGATCATGGCGCCCACATCCAGCCGGGCGGGCTCCGGCCGCCCCCTGCGGTTCGCCCAGGCCACCTCCTGGTCCACCAGGGCGCGCGCCGCCCGGAATTCATCCACGCTGGCGACCAGGGGGAACATGATCTTCAGCGGCCGGCCCCGGGCGGCGGCGATCAGCGCCCGCAGCTGGAGGCGCAGGAGGGCGGGCCGGTCCAGGCCCATGCGCACGGCCCGCCAGCCGAGGGCCGGGTTGTCCTCTCGCTCGGCCTCCATGTAGGGCAGGACCTTGTCGCCCCCGAGGTCCAGGGTCCGGAAGGTGACGGGCAGGCCGCCGGCTGCATCCATGACCCGGCTGTAGAGGGCGGTCTGGGCCGTCAGGCGCGGCATTTCCTCGGCGACCATGAACTGGAACTCGGTGCGGAAGAGGCCGATCCCCTCGGCCCCCGCCTCGCCCAGCATGTCCAGGTCGACGTCGAGGCCGGCGTTCATCAGGAGCTGGATCTTCGCCCCGTCCTGGGTGACGGCGGGCCGGTCCCGGAGCCGAGCGAACTCGGCGCGCCTCTGAAGGCGGACGTCGAGCCGGGCCTGGAGGGCCTTCACGACATCCGGGCGCGGCCGCAGGTAGGCCTCCGCCGTTTCGGCGTCGACGATGACGGTGTCGCCCTCCGAGACCTTGTCCCTCAGTCCCGGCAGGCGTCCGACGCAAGGAATGTCGAGGGCCCGGGCCACGATGGCCGCATGGCTGGCGGTCGATCCCTCTTCGAGGAGCAGGCCCTTCAGCCGCGTTCGATCATACTCGAGCAGATCCGCCGGCCCCAGGTTCCGTGCGATCAGGATCGCGTTCTCGGGCAGTTCGCGCGCCAGGCCGGCGTCGCCGGCAAGGTGCCTTAGCAGACGGTCCGCCAGGTCCTCGAAGTCATGGAGTCTTTCCCGGAGGTAGGGGTCCCTGGCTTGGCCCAGCCGGGCGCGGTGCTCGGACCGGACGCGCTCCACCGCCGCTTCGGCGGTGAGCCCGTTGCGGACGGCGTCCTCCAGCGAGCGCCGCCATCCGCGGTCGTGAGCGAACATCCGGTAGGTCTCGAGGACCTCGTAGGAGGCCTCAACCAGGCCATGCTGACCCTCCAGCATGCTGTCGATCTGAGCCTGCAGAGTCGTGATGGACTCCCTCAGTCGACTCTCCTCGGCGGCGACGTCCTCGGCGAGAAGGTCTGAGGGGGCCACCGGCGGCTCGTGCAGGACCGCGACGCCCAGGGCGAGACCCTCAGCGAAGCGCGCGCCCTTCAGTCGCTCGGGTTTCTTGGGCACCAGGTCGATGTTCTGGAGCGACCCTTCTGCCGCCAGTTCGCCGCCGGCCACCATCTCGGCCAGGACCATGGCGATGATCTGCAGGTCCTCGACCTCGTCCTCGGAGTAGACCCGCTCGGTCCGGTTCTGCACCACAAGGACGCCAATGACCCGGCCTCCCCGCAGCAGCGGCACGCCCATGAAGGCGTGGAAGGGATCTTCGCCCGTTTCCGGACGGTAGGAGAAGGCGGGATGATTGGGCGCATCGGACAGGTTGAGCGGTCGGCCCAGGCGCATGATCTCGCCCACCAGGCCTTCGCCCGGCTTCATGCGGGTCAGGTGCACCGCGTCCGGAGAGAGTCCCTCTGTGGCGAACAGCTCCATGTGCCCGTCCGCCTGGCGCATGTAGAGCGAGCAGACCTCCGCCACCATCGATCGGGCGATGATGCGCACCACCATGTCCAGGCGCGCCTGAACAGGTCCGCCGGAGGCGAGGGCCTCGCGGATTTGCCGGAGCAGACTGCGCTGCCCCCGCACGGCGAAACTGGCGGTCGAACTCGGCAATGGCTCCTCGCGTCAGGGGAGAAAACCTGTTTCCCGCCCGCCTTCTAGCAGGAAGGGGTGACAGAACGGAAAACAAATGCCCGTGCGGGGAGCGCTCGCGGATCAGGCGCCTGCTTTGTGGGCGCAGCCGGGCGTCAGGGACAGGACAGCGGCGGCGCCTTGGCGATTTCCGCCGCCGCCGCCTTTATGTCGGCCTGGTAGGCGGGGGTCGACGCCACCCGCTCGTAGACCGCAAGGCCCAGCATCCGACCCGCTGCGACGTCGCTCGCCCAGTGGACCCGGCAGTCCACCCGGTGCTGGCCGACCTCTGCGCCCCAGGCGCGGATGGCGTCCGCCCGGCCCGGGGCCGCGTCGGAGAGCACCAGGGCAAGCAGCCAGCCCAGCCCCGCATGCCCGCTGGGGTAGGCGTAGCCGAGCTTCTCCCCCTGACCGGCGGCCACCCGGGGATCGCAGGCGGGGCCGCCGTCCACGGTGAAGGGACGCGGCCGCTTCCAGGTCGACTTGGCCCGTTCCATGGGGCCGACGAAGTCGGCCGTGACCGAAGAGAACAGCTTCTGCACCGCAGGGGTCTTGTCCGCCGACACCTGGACGCCGACGGCGCAGGACAGGGTCTGCATGAAGTCGGCGTTGGGAATGCTCACCTCGCGAATCGCCGACTTCCAGGCCGGGCCGTCCACACCGGCGCGGGCGGCGGCGGCGGTCGTCCGGTCAAAGGCCTCCTGGCTTGAGCCCGGGGCAGGGGGCGGCGGCAGGAGCCGCACCGAGTCGATGGGCGGCTGGCCGATCAGATAGCCGCCCATGATCAGGTGAAGCAGGGAAAGGCCCAGGGCGTGGGGCATGACTCGGAACTCCTCGGATCAGGGTCGTCAGGGTAATCGCATTGTCGGGGGCCCGTCACCTCGTCATAGTCCGTGACTCAAGGCGGCGCCTGACCGCCCGGAGCCTATCGGGGGGGAGTCCCATGCGCTACCGGCTGGCCTTGATTGGCCTCGTTCTGATCGTTGCAGGATCCCTGCTGGCCTGGCGGGTGCAGACCTCAGGCGGCGTGGAGGTCCAGGAGGCCCGCTGGAGGACGCCTGAAGGGGCCGTCGTGTCCGGCCTGCTCTACAGGCCTCCCGGGCTCGAGGCGGGGCGCCGCGCGCCCGGCGTCCTGCTCAGCCACGGCTACATCAACACCCGGGAGATGCAGAGTCCCTTCGCCATCGAGCTTTCGCGGCGCGGATTCGTCGTCCTGGCGATGGACATGACTGGTCATGGCGGCTCGGGGGGCAATGTCGGCGCCGTGGGCTTTGGCGGGCCATCCGCCCTGACCTTCCTGCGGAGCCAGCCCTTCGTCGATCCTCAGCAGGTCGGCCTCGCCGGCCACAGTATGGGGGGCGGGCCGGTCCTCGCCGCCGCCCACGCCCAGCCCGACGGCTACCGCGCCGTGGCCCTCGTGGGATCCGCCCCGGGGCTGTTCGGTCCCCCTGACGAGGTCCGCCCGGACTTCCCGCGGAACCTCAACGTCGTCTTCGGCGGCCTCGATGAGTTCGCCGGTCTGATGTGGCGCTCGCCCCGCGGGACGAACCTGCCCGATGCGGCCAAGCTGAAGACAGTGTTCGGCGTCGATACCCGGGTGGAGCCGGGCCGGATCTATGGCGACCCCGCCCTGGGGACCGCGCGGCGTCTCGATCTTCCCCGCGTCACCCACCCCTGGGAACATTTCTCCGCCGGCGGGGTGACGCCCGTGGTCGACTGGATGCAGGCCCGGCTGGAGGGCGAGGGCCGTCCCCTACCGGCGCAGGACCAGGTCTGGTTCTGGAAGGAAGCCGGAACCCTGCTGGCGCTGGTGGGTGCGGGCGTCCTCCTCCTGGGCGCCTTTGAGATGGCCCTCAGCCTCCCCGGGTTGGGACGCCTGCGACGCAGCCCGGAGCCGGCGGCGGCGGTCCGCGGTCTTGGCGGCTGGCTGGCCCTCGGTCTGACGGCGGTGTTGCCCGCCCTGACCTACCTGCCCTTCATGAAGTTGGGCGCCCTCTGGCTTCCCTCAGCCCTGTTTCCCCAATGGGTCCAGAACCAGCTCCTGGTCTGGGCCCTCGCCAACACCGTCCTGGCCATTGTCATCGCTCTCTTCCTGAGGCGGGGCCGACCGGTGTTCAGCCTCGATATCCCGCGCTCCCTGGTCGCAGCCGTCCTGTCAGTCGGGGCCGTCGCTCTGGCTCTGGCCGCCGTTGACCGGCTGCTGCATGTTGACTTCCGGTTCTGGGTGCTCGGCTTCCGGCCCCTGACGGAGGCGCGGTGGCCGATCTTCCTGGCCTATCTGCCGCTCTGGACCCTGCACTGCGTAATCGTCGTGCGGAGCCTCTGCGCCCTTCTCGCGGTAGACGGGGAAAGCCGGCGGCTGACCTACCTGACCGCCGCGGGCGTCATGGGCGGCGGCTTTCTGGCCCTGGCCGTCCTGCAGTATGCAACCCTCTTCTCGACCGGCCTGCTGCTGACCCCGACCGAGCCGCTGAACGTGATCGTGGCGCTCCAGTTCATCCCCCTGCTGGCCTTTGTCGGCATGATCGCCGTCTTCACCTGGAGGCGGACGAACAGCTATCTGCCGGGCGGGCTGATCTGCGCCCTGTTTCTGTGCTGGTACGTGACAAGCGGTACGGCGAACCATTGGTCGCCGGACTATCCGATGACCTTCCCGCCCGCTGCACGGGACCGGTAGGTCGGCTCAGAGCTGGTCCAGGCCGTATGCGGCGTGCAGGGCCCGTACGGCCAGCTCGGTGTAGGCCGCATCGATCAGGACGGAGATCTTGATCTCCGAGGTCGAGATGACCTGGATGTTCACGCCCTTCTCCGCCAGGGCCCCGAACATGGTCTTGGCGACGCCCGCATGGCTGCGCATGCCGACGCCGATCACCGAGACCTTGGCGACATCCTCGTTGACCTTCACGTCCTCGAAGCCGATCTGGTCCTTTAGGCCGCGGACGATTTCGACGGCCCGGCCAGCGTCGCGCTTGCCGACGGTGAACTCCATGTTTGCCGTATCGGCGACCCTGGCGTGGCTCTGGACAATCATGTCCACGTTCACATTGGCGTCGGCCAGGGCTCCGAAGATAACAGAAGAGACTCCCGGATGATCAGGCAGGCCGAACAGGCTGATCTTGGCCTCGTCCCGGCTGTAGGCGACTCCGCTGACGATCCGCTTTTCCATGATCTCTTCCTCGTCGCACACTATGGTGCCCTGGCCCGGGGCCTCGCCGGGCTCGACAAAACTTGACAGGACCCGCACCGGCACCTTCTGAGCCATGGCGAGCTCGACGGACCGCGTCTGCAGGACCTTGGCGCCCAGGGACGCCATTTCGAGCATCTCCTCGTAGGAGATGCGCGCCAGCTTCCGGGCTCGGGATTCAATGCGCGGGTCCGTAGTGTAGACCCCGTCGACGTCGGTGTAGATGTCGCACCGCTCGGCCCGCACCGCGGCGGCGATGGCGACGGCGCTGGTGTCGGATCCGCCGCGCCCAAGGGTGGCGATCCGGCCAGAAGCGGTTACTCCCTGGAAGCCGGCGATCACCGCCACCTCGCCGCCATCGAGGGCGGCCGAAAGCTTCTCGGGGGGGATGTCGTCGATACGTGCGCGGCCGTGGGCGTCGTCGGCGACGATCGGCACCTGCCAGCCCATCCAGGACCGGGCGGAAAGGCCCATATTGCGCAGGGTCATGGCGAGGAGGCCTGCGGTCACCTGCTCGCCGGAGGCCACCACCACGTCGTACTCGTCGTCCGAGGTCGGCAGGCCCTCGGCGGCCGGGCCGGCGGCGTCGGTCCAGGCCACCAGCTCATTGGTCTTGCCGGCCATGGCGGAGACCACGACGGCGACGCGGTGTCCAGCCGCCACCTCGGCGGCCACGAGCCGCCCGACGCGCCGGATGCGCTCGAGGTCGGCGACAGAGGTTCCGCCGAATTTCATGACCAGCCGCGACATGGCTCGGAACCTGCACTCCAGACGGGAAAGACAGGCCTTCTAGCGACGGGGCGGGGCGGGGGCAACACCTGCGGGACGGGGCTTTCCCCTGTTCAGGGTGGCGGCGTCTCTGATATGTCCGCCACATGGCCGAAGCCCGTTCCAGCGTCGATCCCGCCGAAGTTGAGCGGTTTTCCAGGATCGCCGCCGAGTGGTGGGATCCGAAGGGCAAGTTCGCCCCCCTTCACCGGTTCAACCCGGTCCGGCTGTCCTTCATCCGCGAGCGGGGTCTCGCCCACTTCGGCCGTGACGGGGGAGACCGTCGCCCCTTCGAGGGCCTGCGCCTGCTGGATATCGGCTGTGGCGGCGGCCTGCTGTCCGAGCCCATGTCACGCCTCGGCTTCGACGTGACCGGGGTGGACGCCTCTGAGCGAAACATCGGCACCGCCCGCACCCACGCCGAACAGACCGGTGTTCCCGTCACCTACCTCTGCTCCACCGCCGAGGCCCTCGAGGCCGAAGGGATCGCGCCCTTCGACGTGATCCTCAACATGGAGGTCATCGAGCATGTGGCCGATCCGGGTGAGTTCCTGCGCACCTGCGGGCGCCTGCTGGCGCCGGGCGGCCTGATGATCGTCGCCACCCTCAACCGCACGCTCAGGGCCCTGGCCCTGGCCAAGATCGGGGCGGAGTACATCCTGCGCTGGCTTCCCGCCGGCACCCACGACTGGCGCAAGTTCCTGACGCCCGATGAGCTGCGCGGCTTCCTGGTGACCGAGCCGCTGGACATGCAGGGGCCTTTCGGGGTCAGCTTCGACCCGCTGTCGGGAGCCTGGCGCCTGTCGTCCGATTCCGGGGTCAACTACATGATGACGGTGACGCGCAAGTCGGGCTGATCCCGGCGCACCGTCCGGAGGGAGGGCGGCGCATGTTCGGATTGATGATGGACAGGCCCCTGACCCTGCCCTCCATCCTCGAGTACGCCGCCACCTGGCATCCGACGCGGGAAATCGTCACCCGCACGGTCGAGGGGCCCATCCACCGCTATGGCTACGGCGACGCCCTTGCCCGCGTGAAGCGCATGGCCAACGCCCTTCGGGACCTGGGGGTGGGGCCGGGCGATCGGGTCGCCACCCTGGCCTGGTCGACCCACCGTCACTTCGAACTCTATTACGCCGTCAGCGGCCTGGGGGCGGTGCTGCACACCATCAATCCCCGGCTGCATCCGGACCAGGTGGCCTGGGTGGCGAACCACGCCGGCGACTCCCTGCTCTTTTACGACATCACCTTCGCGGACCTGGTCGGCGAGATCGGCAATCGCCTCGAGACGGTGAAGACCGTCATCGCGCTCACCGACCGGGCGAGCCCGCCCACCGCCGCACCCGAGGGGACCCTGGTCTACGAGGACCTCCTGGTCGCGGCCGCCCCGGACTTCGACTGGCCTGATCTGGACGAGCGACAGGCCTCGGCCCTTTGTTACACGTCGGGGACCACGGGTAACCCCAAGGGCGTGCTCTATTCACACCGCTCGACCGTGCTGCACGCCATGGCGGTGATCCAGCCCGACTGCTTTGGCCTCGGCGCTGCCGACGCCATCCTGCCCTGCGCCCAGATGTACCACGCCAACGCCTGGTGCACGCCCTACGCTGCCCCCCTTGTGGGCGCCAAGCTGATCCTGCCGGGCCGACACCTGGACGGTCCTTCGGTCTGCGAGCTGGCGGTGGCCGAGCAGGCGACCTTCCTCCTGGGGGTACCGACCATCTGGGTGGGCGTGCTGGACCATCTCGACGGCGCCGGCCAGTCCTTGAACAGCGTCCGCACGGTCGCGGTGGGCGGCTCGGCCCCCACGGCCTCGCTGATCTCCCGGGTCCAGGACAGGCTGGGCGCAGATGTCCGCCAGATCTGGGGCATGACGGAGACCAGCCCCCTGGGTGTGATCAATACGCCTCTGGCCACCCATGCCGGTGAGACCACTGAGGCGGCGCTCGGCCGCAAGCAGAGGCAGGGGCGGGCCAACTGGGGCGTGGAACTCCGGATCGTCGGGGAGGACGGGGCCGTCCTTCCCCATGATGGACGTCAGTCCGGCGCCCTGCAGGTCCGGGGGCCGTGGGTCGCCTCGGCCTACTACAGGAACGACGGCGCCGAGGCCTTTGGCGATGACGGCTGGTTCGATACAGGCGACATCGCCGCCATCGACTCCGAGGGTTACCTGCGCCTGACCGACCGGGCCAAGGACGTGATCAAGTCCGGAGGAGAGTGGATCTCCACCCTGGACCTCGAGGATGCGGTCTCCTCGCATCCGGCTGTCGCCCTCGCCGCCGCTGTCGGCGTACCGCACCCGAAGTGGGACGAGCGCCCCCTCCTGCTGGTGGTGCTCCGCCCGGGGCAGGCGGCGGCCCCGGAGGCCCTTCGCGAGCACGTCGCCGCCCGGGTGGCGAAGTGGTGGGTTCCCGACGAGGTCCGGATCGTCGAGGCCCTGCCCATCGGACCGACCGGCAAGGTGTTGAAGCGCGAGCTGAGGGCGGGGTTGGCCGCAGGCTGAAAAGAGTCTGGCGCGCGTCGCCCCAAGGGCGATAAGGTCTCTCCCGATCCAGCCTCCAGGCTGGCGCGTCGTAAACGCCCGCAGGGGCGAGACTTGGGGAGATGCCGACATGAAGGCCGCCGTTCTGCGCGAAGTGGGCAAGCCGCTTCAGATTGAAGACGTCCAGATCAACAAACCCGGTCCGCGCGAGGTCCTCGTCCGCACCAAGGCCGCAGGTCTGTGCCACTCCGACCTCCACTTCATGGAAGGTTCCTACCCGCACCCGCTTCCCGCCGTGCTGGGCCACGAGAGCGCCGGCGTCGTCGAGGCTGTGGGCTCGGAAGTCCGCACCGTGAAGCCGGGCGACCATGTCATCACCTGCCTGTCCGCCTATTGCGGTCACTGCGAAAGCTGCCTGACCGGCCGGCTGTCGCTCTGCGTCAGCCCCGAGACCAAGCGCGACTCCGGGGATGAGCCCCGCCTGACCCAAAACGGCGCGCCCCTGCCGCAGTTCCTGAACCTGTCCTCCTTCGCAGAGTACATGCTGATCCACGAGCACGCCTGCGTTTCGATCCGCAAGGACATGCCCCTGGACCGCGCCGCCCTGATCGGATGCTCGGTGATGACCGGCGTGGGCGCCGCCATCCACACCTCGGGCGTGCGGCCCGGCGAGACCGTGGCGGTCATCGGCTGCGGCGGCGTCGGCCTGTCGGCGATCAACGGTGCGGCCATCGCGGGCGCGGGCCGGATCATCGCCGTCGACATGTTCGGCTCCAAGGACAACCTCGCCCGCGAATTCGGCGCCACCGACTTCATCGACGCCTCCAAGACGGATGCGGTGAAGGAGGTCCTGGAGATGACCCGCGGCGGCGTGCACCACGCCTTCGAGGCCATCGGCCTGTCCAAGACCGCCGAACAGGCTTTCAACATGCTGCGCCGGGGCGGCACGGCCAACATCATCGGCATGATCCCGATCGGCCAGAACGTGACCCTGCCGGGCGCGGCCTTCCTGGGCGAGAAGCGTATCCAGGGCTCGCTGATGGGCTCCAACCGCTTCCCGGTCGACATGCCCCGCCTCGTGGACTTCTACATGTCGGGCAAGCTCAAGCTCGACGAGATGATCTCGCAGCGCATCCGCCTCGACCAGGTCAACGAGGGATTCGCCGACATGAAGAAGGGCGGCCTCGCCCGTTCGGTCATCGTCTTCGACTGATCCCTTCCCAGAACCGGACCCGGGTCTCGCCTCATGGCGGGGCCCGTCTTCGGGGGCCGTTCAGATCAGGTCCAGCGCCTTCTCCGGGGGGCGACAGACGGCGACGCCTCGGGGACCATCCACCACGGGCCGTTCCACAAGGATGGGCTCGCGGACCATGGCGGCGGCGAGCTGGTCCTCGGTGACCCCGGTTCCGGTCAGGCCCAGGGCCTCGGCGGACGTACCCCGCTGGCGAAGGAAGGCCCGCAGGGGAAGCCCCGCCCGGGCGGCCAGCGACTTCAGCTGGGCTTCTGTCCAACCGGCCTTGAGGTACTCGACCACCCTGGGCTCGACGCCCCTCTCACGAAGCAGAGCGAGGGTGTTGCGGGAGGTCCCGCAGGCGGGGTTGTGGTAGATGACCACCTCGGACACGCTTGTCTCCCTGTTCACCAGTTGAAGGTGCGCCCGGCCTTCACCAGGGCGGTGTCGCTGTCCCCGAACGGTCGCTCTGACGGGCGCCTCGGGGGCAGGGGCTGAAGGCCGACCGGCCATCCCGACAGGCGGGTCAGGGTGCGGGCTTCGAGTGTCCCGGGGCCTACCGGCCGGAACTCGATGACAACCTCACGCGGCGGCGCCTGCAGCCGAATCCGGTTCCACACGCCAGGGGTGGTCAGGAGCGCGGCCGGCCGACCGTTCACGGTGGCCTCGGCCACCAGGGTGTTGCTGCGAAGGTCCAGGCTCAGCCCCCGGGCCTCAACCGGCGCCCGCAGAACAAGCCTCTGTCGGCCATCCGTCAGGCGCTCCATCGTCGTCTCGACCCCCTTCAGGGCGACGGACTTGACCGGTGTGGACCAGTAGGCGCCGCGCGCCACCAGCTCATCACGCGCCTTGGCGGGCTTTCCGCCTTCCCGGCTCAGGACGGAACGGCTCCAGCGCGAGAGACGGGGCTCCGGAGAGATAAGAAAGGCCTGTCCGGTATTCGCGTCGTGCAGGTGTTGGACCAAGGTGACTTCTGGATGTCGCTCAGTCCAGGGCGGGACCAGGCGCAGGAAGGCGGCGAGGGCGAGAGCTGTGGCGACGGCGCCTGCTGTAGCCAGCGCCATCCGCGTCTCGCCTATCGTGTCTTCGGGCTCTCCATGGAGCAGCGGCCAGAGGGTGAGGGCGGCCAGCCAGGCGAAGCCGGCGAGAAGGGCCGGCAGGTCGAGGCCGAGGAAGACTCCATGGGCATAACCCAGCAGCCAGGCTGTGACCGGCGCCCCGATCAGGACGCCCGCCACGGGCAGGCGCCAGCGGGACCGGGAGGCCCCGAGGTCCGTGGCCAGTGCGAGCAGGCCGGCGGCCAGCAAGGGCCAGGCAACCAGAAAGGCGGCGGTGGGCGCCACGACCTGAAGGACCGCCGCGCCGACCAGGGCGGAGAGCAGCACGCCCGTCCAGGCCGGGGCGACACGCACAGGAGGGCCGAAGGTCATCACGCCTGTGACGGCGGCGGCGATACCGAGGGCGACAGCGGCGAGGTCCCATCCGAACGGAAGGGCCGCTGCACCGGCCGCCAGGGCCAGAGCGCTGGCCTGCAGCCGGCTTCGACCTCGGGCGGCGAGGCGTGGCGCCAGGAGGAGGACGGCAAGGCCTATCAGCAGCAGGGCGACTTCCCAGACGCCCGCCCGGGCGAGGAGCGCCCTCTGCTCGAGGAAGCCGCCTCCACCCGCGGCGATGCGGCGGGCAAGGTGAAGCAGGGCGCCAGTCAGGAGCAAGAGATAGAGCCCTGCCCCCAACCCACGCACCACGCCGGGGGCGTCCAGGGCGCCGAGCCGACGGGCGTTCCGGACCGCCAGGGCGAGCAGTCCGGCGACGGCGAGCAGGATCGCCCAGCCGATGACCGCCGGATAGGCGACGAGGAGGTCTCCGGCGACGTGGGAGAAGACCTGGTCCGGTCCCTCCTCGGGCAGCGAGGGCGCCCGGGCGACCGACAGGGCTACGGCGGTCACCTGGTCGCCCATGTGCTGCAGGCTTCCAAGGTCGAGGTTGGCCGCAGTCGAGCTGGGCGCATGATAATCGAACTGGCGACCGATGAAGGCGAAGTTCAGGCCAGCGACCCCGGCGCCCCGGGCCACGGTGAAGTCCGTGTCGTTGGGCATGACCGAGTAGAGCAGGACGGCGAGGGATGAGGCGGTCGGTCGGCGCGCCTCCGCCTGCAGCAGGTCTATGGTCCCCTGGTTGTGCCTGCCCGTCTGAAACATCTGGACGAGTCCGCCGCCGCCGCGCGCCTCCATGTTGACGAGGAAGCCAATGCGCCGGGCAAGGGGATCGCCCGAAAAGAAGGCCTGGGCGCCCAGGAGCCCGGCTTCCTCGCCGTCGGTGATCACGAAGATGACGTCCCGCGCGGGGGGAGGGCCAGCCTTGAGGATTCTGGCGAGCTCGAGGGCGGTCGCGACGCCTGCGGCGTCATCGGCGGCGCCGGGCGAGTTCGGGACGCTGTCATAGTGAGCCATGATGGCCAGGGCCGGGGCCGACCGGTCCCTACCCGGCAGCACGCCGACGACGTTCTCGACGGCGCCTCCCAGGAAGACCGGTTGCGAAATCCGGTCAATGCGCCTGAAGCCAAAGTCGGGCCGGACCTCGGGAGAAAGGCCCAGGGCGTTCATCCGCAGGACGAGATAATCGCGGACCTGCGCATTCTCTGGGGAACCGACGGGGTGGGGCGAACGGGCGATGACGCCCACGTCGGCCAGGGCCCGGATGGCCGAGAAGGCCTCCGTCGGAGCGTCGGCAGGTCGGGGCGCCGGCGGACGCCCGGCCAGGAGGGCGAGGCCAAGCGCGACCGCGAGGGCCAGAAACAGGGCGATCAGCCGACTCATTTTCATTTCCCTTCCCCCCGGAACGGCGAGCAAATCTTAACGCTGCTCTTCCCGGAAACAAGAACGCCCGCCTTGCGGGCGGGCGTCCGGAAACTCGTCGCTCGGGCGGGTCAGGCTGCAGCCTGGCCCTCCATCGGGTCGCGGAGCACATACCCGCGCCCCCATACCGTCTCGATGTAGTGTTTGCCGTCCGCTGAGGCGGCCAGCTTCTTGCGCAGCTTGCAGATGAAGACGTCGATGATCTTCAGCTCGGGCTCGTCCATGCCGCCATAGAGGTGGTTCAGGAACATCTCTTTGGTCAGGGTGGTGCCCTTGCGGAGGGAGAGGAGCTCCAGCATCTGGTACTCCTTTCCGGTCAAGTGAACCCGGTGGTTGTTCACCTCCACCGTCTTGGTGTCGAGGTTGACCAGGATGTCGCCGGTGCGGATGACGGACTGGGCGTGGCCCTTGGACCGGCGGACCACCGCGTGGATCCGGGCGACCAGTTCGTCCTTGTGGAAGGGCTTGGTCATGTAGTCGTCGGCGCCGCCGCCGAGCGTCTTGACCTTGGTGTCGATCTCCGTGGTGCCGGAGAGGATCATGACGGGCGTGTCGATCTTTCCGACCCGGAGATTGCGGAGCACGTCCATGCCGCTCATATCCGGCAGGTTCAGGTCCAGCAGGATGAGGTCATAGTCATAGATCTTGCCCAGATCGACGCCTTCCTCACCCAGATCGGTCGTATAGACATTGAACCCCTCGGACTTGAGCATCAATTCAATGCTCTGAGCCGTTGCGCTGTCGTCCTCGATCAGCAGTACGCGCATACTCGCCTCCTTGCCCCTCTCGCTCCGGCCCTGATTCGCTTCTCGACAGAGCCCAGCAGCTTCACCCTGCCAGAGGGTTAATTTAAGAAAGGTTAACGTCGGTAACCTTGATGGCGAAATCGTTAACCCGCTTTGCGAATCACCGGCAAGCCTTCCCGGACCTGAGCGCCCTAGGTCGTGTTGAATCTTTTGTGATTGGACATTCGGGGCGAATGACTCGCGCCAGCCCGGACTGGCGAAGAGAGCACGAAGCCCCATATCCTTGCGGCGATAGGGTCGGCAGATGGGAGAGTCTCGTATGTCCTCGGATCTGGATGCTGATCCCGGTCCCGTGGTTCTGGCTGAGGCCGGGGCTGGCCTGTCCCTCGCGGACGGTCGCAGGGACCAGGACCTTTCCGCCCCCCTGGAGGCGCTTCCGCCGCAGCCCTTCAGCCTGACCGATGAGGTGCGGCTGCGGCCTGGTCGAAGCCTTGGCGCGGCGCTACTCGGCGGGGTGGCGCTGGGGTTCCTGATGGGGCGCACGCTTTGGCTTACGAAGCCGCCGCCCCAGCGTTTCTGACCCCTGCTTCACAACGGCCTCTTAATGACGGATTAAGCCTGTGGGAAACATGCTC
>NZ_JADBZL010000190.1:0-12249 GCF_020402505.1 Phenylobacterium sp.
CCGGCCTATGACGACCTGATCCAGTCGGCCTCGGGCCTGGCCGACCTCCTGCCGCGCACGGACGGGAACCCCACGCCGCGCATCCTGCCCACCCTGGTGGCCGACAAGGTCTCGGGCCTCTTCATGAGCCAGGCCATCACCGCCGGCCTGCTGCACCGGGAGCGGACCGGCGAGGGCCAGTTCATCGAGGTGCCCATGCTGGAGTGCATGACCAGCTTCACCCTGGTCGAGCACCTCTACGACCACGCCTTCGACCCGCCCATCGGCCAGTGGGCCTACCAGCGGGTGGCCAACCCCAACCGCCGGCCCTACCAGACCAAGGACGGCTACATCGGCCTGTTGCCCTACACCGATAAGCAGTGGGACCAGTTCTTCGCCGCCGCCGGCATGGCCGAGAGCTTCGGCAAGGACCCGCGGTTCTCCGACTACGCCACCCGCGGCAAGCACATCCAGGAGCTCTACGGCCTGGTCGGCGAGGTGACGAAGACCAAGACGACCCAGGAGTGGCTGGACCTTCTGAAGCCCCTCTCCATCCCGGTGGTGCGCACCGCCCGGCTGGACGACCTGCCCGACGACCCGCACCTTTCGGCCGTGGGCTTCTTCGAGCGGCACGAGCACCCGCACGCCGGGCCCTATCTCGCCATGAAGCCGCCCGTGAAGTTCGCCGCCTCGCCCAGCAACATCCGCCGCCACCCGCCCCGCCTGGGCGAGCACACCGACGAGGTCTGGGCGGAGCTGGGGCTGAAGAGGCCCTGAGGGGATGGCGGAGGGGCCGTTGACCCCCTCACCGACCTTCGGTCGGAGCTCCCCCTTGGGGGAGCAATTGGAGCTTTAATTCCTCCCCATCAGGGGGAGGTGGACCGCGAAGCGGGACGGAGGGGGTCTCCTGAGCCGCCATTTGCTAGGGGACTGCGGTCCAGCGAAGAGGGAACATCGCGATGCGCATATCCGTCATGGGGGTTTCCGGGGCGGGGAAGTCGACCCTGGCGGCGGGGCTGGCGGCGCGGCTCGGCCTGGAGAGGGTCGAGCTGGACGCCCTGAACTGGCTGCCGGGCTGGCGCGACCTGCACACCGAGGACCCGCAGGCCTTCATCGACCGGGTGGAGGCGGCCACCCGGGGCGAGCGGTGGATCACGGACGGCAACTACACCATCTGCAAGGACCTGATCTGGAGCCGGGCGACGGACGTCATCTGGCTGGACTATCCCCTCTCGGTCAGCATGCCGCGGCTCCTGCGGCGGACCCTGGACCGGGCCGTCACGGGGCGCGAGCTGTGGGCGGGAACGGGCAACCGCGAGCACTTCACCCGCTGGTTCGACAAGGACCATCCGGTCTGGTTCACCCTGCGCCACCGCACCCGGGCGAACGCCAAGCGCGCGGCGCGGTTCGCGGACCCGAAGTGGGCGGCGGTGCGCAAGCACAGGGTGAAGTCGCCGCGGGAGGCCGAGGCGCTGGTGGAGCGGCTGGCGGCCCTCGACGCTGACGGCCAGCAGGCATGAAAACGCCCGGCGAGCCTCTCGGACCGCCGGGCGTCATCGTGCGGTAGGGACGCCCCCGGAAGGCTACTGCTTGACGCCTTCCTTGGCCTCATCGGCGGTCCGCGTGACGGCGCTGCCGGCGGCCTGAACGTCCTTGCCGAGACCGGCGATGGTGTTGCAACCGGCCACGGCGAGGGTCGCCGCGGCGGCCGCGAGGATGAGGATCTTGCGCATGTCGGCCATCCTTTGCCTGAGGCTGATGAGTACCGCCCCTTAAGCCAAGGTTTTGGTTAACAGACGCTGAACAGACCCTCAGAGCGGCCGGAAAACCGGCGCCGGGGGGCCGCCCTCCGTCGGCTGGAAGCGCACCTTGACCCTCTGGCCGATCCTTAAGGAGTCCGGGTCGCAGTCCACGAAGTTGGTCAGCACCGCCGGGCCCTCGTCGAGGGTGACGTAGCCGATCACGTAGGGGCCCGTGGGCGAGCGCCGCATGATGGAGAAGGTGTAGATCTCGCCCTCCCCGGGGCTCTCCTCCCAGGCCGTCGCGTCCGAGGCGCAGAAGGGGCAGATGGCGCGGGGGTACCAGTGCGCCTTGCCGCAGGCGGTGCAGCGCTTGATCAGGAACCGGCCCTCGGCCGCGGCGTCCCAGAAGGGCTTGCTCTCGACCGTGACGGCGGGGGCGGGAATGGCCCGGCCGGCGGGTTTGGCGTCAGCTTCGCTCATCGTCCTACTCCCGCTCGAGGATGACCGTGGCCGCGCCGTGGCGCGTTCCCAGGGATCCGCCCGTGCCGTGGGCGAGGGCCAGGTCGCAGTTGGCCACCTGGACCTTGGGGTGGGCCTCGCCGCGCAGCTGGCGCACCGCCTCGATGACCTTGGTGATGCCGCCCCGGTTGGTGGGGTGGTTGTTGCACAGGCCGCCGCCGTCGGTGTTGAAGGGCAGCTTGCCGACGCCGGAGATCAGGTTGCCGTCGGCCACGAAGCGCCCGCCCTGGCCCTTGGGGCAAAAGCCCAGGTCCTCGAGCTGCATCAGCACGGTGATGGTGAAGCTGTCGTAGATGGAGGCGTACTTGATGTCGGCGGGGGTGACGCCGGCCTCCTCAAAGGCCCGGGGACCGGACCAGACCGCGCCGGAAGTGGTCAGGTCCAGGCCGTGGCCGCCGCTGGGGCCCTTGGGCGCCTCGCCGGAGCCGATCACCTTGACCTTCGGCCGGTTCAGGCTGCGGGCCACCTCGGGCGAGGTGACGATCAGGGCGCCGCCGCCGTCGGTGACGACGCAGCAGTCCAGGAGGTGCAGCGGATCGGCGATCATCCGCGAATTGACCACGTCCTCGACCGTGACCACGTCCTTCAGGAAGGCGTGCTCGTTCCACTGGGCGTGGTGGCTGGCGGCCACCTTGATCCAGGCCAGCTGCTCGGAGGTGGTGCCGTACTCGTGCATGTGGCGCATGGCGCACATGCCGTAGGTGTTGTGGGTCGAGCCGCCGTAGATGTTCTCGAAGCCGGCCTCGGGGGCGCCGTCGGACAGCTGGCCGGGACGCGCGCCGCCGCCGCCGGGGCGGCCGCCCTGGCCCTGGCGCGGACGCCCGGCCAGGGTGATCAGGGCCACCTGGCACTTGCCGGCGGCGATGGCCTGGGCGGCATGGCCCACGTGCAGGATGTAGGAGGAGCCGCCAGTCTCGGTGGAGTCCAGGTGGCGGACGTTCCTGAGGCCCATGTAGTCGACCATGGACATGCCGCCGAAGCCCGGCGCGTCGCCGGCGCAGAAATAACCGTCCACGTCGTCGAACGACAGGCCGGCGTCGGTCAGGGCCCCCCGGGCGCTCTCGGCGTGCAGCTGGGCGCTGGTCTTGTCGGGGGCGTCGCGGGTGGGATGCTCCCACGCCCCCATGATGTAGGCCTTGCCTTTGAGGCTCATCTTCCTCCCCCTCCGGTTTGCGTGCGCCGGTTGATGGGCAGGGCTTACCGCGCCCCGGCAAAGGGGGAAAGCCCCGAGGCGGGCCCTGTTCGCACCGCCCGGGATGGACTAGCCTCTCCCCATGGCCGAGTTCTTTGACAGCCTGACGGAGGACCATATGGCGATGATCGCCCGCCAGCCGGTCTTCTTCGTCGCCACCGCCGCCGCGGACGGGCGGATCAACCTGTCGCCCAAGGGCCTTGCCGACACGCTGAAGGTCCTCTCCCCCGCCCGGGTCGCCTATCTGGACCTGGCCGGATCGGGCAACGAGACCCACGCCCATCTCGCCGCCGACGGGCGCATCACCCTGATGATGTGCAACTTCGAGGCGCCGGCCCTGATCCTGCGCCTCTACGGCCGCGGCCGGCCGGTGCTGCCGGCGGATCCGGACTGGGAAGGCCTCGCCCGCCATTTCGAGCTGCGGCCCGGCGTGCGCCAGATCTTCGACATCACCGTCGAGGGCGTGCAGACCAGTTGCGGCTGGGGCGTACCGGTCATGAGTCTGGACCACCACCGCGAGACCCTGCCCCGCTATCACGCCGCTCAGGACCCCGAAGCCTGGGTGAAAAAGCAGGCCGGGCGGACCCGCAGCCTCGACGGGCTTCCCACCCGGGCCACCGACCGCTACATCGCCGGCCCGCCCGACGGAGGAGACGCCCCATGACGACCCTCGCCGACCTCTGCGACGCCCATGAGGACGTGATCGAGGTCTGCCACGTCCCCTTCCGGGACTTCGGCGGCCGCACGTCCTTTTCCGGCCCGATCCGCACCGTGCGCTGCTTCGAGGACAACGCCCTGGTCAAGGAGGCCCTGTCAGAGCCCGGCCGGGGGGCGGTGCTGGTGGTGGACGGCGGCGGCTCCCTGCGCCGGTCCCTGCTGGGCGACAGCCTGGCCGCCGACGCCGTGAAGAACGGCTGGGCGGGGGTGGTGGTGTTCGGCGCCGTGCGCGATACGGCCCAGCTCGCCCGCATCAAGCTGGGGATCAAGGCCCTGGGAACCTGCCCCATGCGCACGGTCAAGCGCGGCGAGGGCCTGCGCGACGCCCCCGTCGCCTTCGGCGGGGTAGTCTTCGTGCCCGGCGACCTCCTCCACGCCGACGCCGACGGCCTGGCCGTGCTGCCGGTGGAGGACGAGGAGGGCTGAGGCCCCCGATCCGCGAGACTTGCCTCCGCCCGGCGCCATCGCTAGTTTCCGCGCCTCGCCCTCACCGGCCCCCTCCGGGGCGCCGTTCCTCGTCGGAGAGGTGGCTGAGTGGTCGAAAGCACCGCACTCGAAATGCGGCGTACCTTTACGGGTACCGTGGGTTCGAATCCCACCCTCTCCGCCACCCACACCTCCGACATCCCTGCCTGAGTAGATAGGCTCCGTCATGTCGCGGAACCTGGGGGGTTCTTCGTGGACGCAAGGGTGCGCCCCCTCTCAAAGTCCCTAATGCGGCAGAGCCTGACGCGGTGACGCGAAATGGGGAACGCATAAAGAACATTCGACCGGCTGGAAGTGTGGCGCCAAGATGTCTCCATGTTCGTCGATTCGAAGTCGCAGGCGGCTGGGACCGCTGAACGCACCATACTCCGCCTAAGAGCCACGATGTTCGGCGGCAACCTCAATGTGTGTCCCGGCGCAATCCGGCGTAGCTCTGAGATCGTCGATAGAACCAAAGTGAATTTGGTGCACAGTCTGCTTGATGACGTAATCTGCGGCAGAGTCTCTAATGATGCCTAGCTTCTATGAATTCTTCGCAGGCGGCGGAATGGCCAGGGCGGGGCTAGGGGTTGGTTGGACCTGTCTGTTCGCCAATGACTTCGACCCTAAGAAGGGCCTTACATACCAGGCAAATTGGGGCGCTCATGGAGAGCTGACCGTTGGCGATGTCGCCCAACTCAAAGCGAGCGATCTGCCGGGCCAAGCAGATCTCGTCTGGGGCTCTTTCCCCTGTCAGGACCTGTCGCTGGCCGGTGTCGGCGCCGGGCTCAAGGGGGAGCGCTCAGGGACCTTCTACCCCTTTTGGGAATTGATTAATGGACTTAGGGTGGACGGCCGAGCACCCAAGCTTGTGGCGCTCGAGAACGTACTGGGAACGCTGACATCGCGCGGTGGCCGGGATTTCGAGGCCATCTGCAGCGCCTTCGCTAACGCCGGCTACCGATATGGCGCGCTCGTGATCAATGCTTCGCTGTTCGTGCCGCAGTCTCGCCCGCGTTTGTTCATGATCGGAGTGCGCGAGGACGTGGAAATCGACCAGGCGCTGCTGTCGCCAGAGCCTATCGCACCCTTCCATACTGCCGCCCTGCATCGAGCGTTTGAGCGGGTTGGCAACGTTGTCCTCAAGCGCATGGTCTGGTGGAACGTCCCGCCGCCGCCGCATCGAAACGACACTTTCGCTGACCTGATCGAGGAAGACCCCGACAGCGTCGACTGGCACACTGACGCCGAGCGCGACCAGATCATCGCCAAGATGTCCCGGGTCAATCTCGCAAAGCTGGAGGCAGCGAAGCGTGCTGGTCGTCGAGTGGTCGGCGGCATCTACAAGCGCACTCGGCTCGATGAGCGCGGCAATAAAGTTCAACGTGCCGAAGTGCGGTTCGACGATGTCGCCGGCTGCCTAAGGACACCGGCCGGTGGATCCAGCCGCCAAGTGATCATGGTGGTTGACGGAAAGACGGTGCGCACCCGGCTCATCTCCGCTCGCGAGACGGCGCGCCTAATGGGGCTTGAAGATACCTACAAGCTACCGAAGAGCTACAATGAGGCATACCACCTCACGGGCGACGGCGTTGTAGTCCATGTCGTTCGGCATCTTGCAGAGCACATTTTTGAGCCCCTGCTCGCCCCATTGCCCACTGCAGATGCCCACGAGGGCAATGCAATGAAGGCGGCCTGACCACGCCGTGACGGATCTCAGCCCGCCAACTGGCCGCAACCCGGACGCGGTCAACTTCCCACCCTTCGAGACCGAGGACCTTCGAGCCAACCTAGTGCGTTTCCTCGATACGCCGTTCACATGGGAGGGGGGGACTACGCTCGTCGGCAACTTCAAGTGGGGTGTCTACGCCTTTTTCGACTACGACGGTGAGCCGATCTACGTCGGTCAGACCAACGAGCGTTTGCGAACTCGTATCCGGCGACACCTCACCAACCAACGTACTGACGCCGTGGCCATGTCCGTACTGGATCCCTTCGAGGTGTTTGAGATCGAGGTCTGGCCGCTGCCTCACCTCCAGGACGCCAACCGCTCTGACGGAAACGCACGCCAGCATCTTGATGCGCTCGAGCGTGTGATCACGGAGCGTGCCGTCCTAAACTCCGAATTCAAGGCCATCCTCAACGAGAAGGACCCACCGACGGGCGGCGTGGATGTCGAAATCCCGCCGTCACTCAGAGGGCGGATAGTGTCCGAGCGGGTCTACGAACTGCGCTCGCACCCAGATTTCCGGATCGCGCGTCGGTCGCTGATCCTTGCGCGCCTGGCCCAAGTAATCTCAGAGCGTAAGGTGCAGGGCGGATTGCGCCGTGTTCTCCTTACTCAAGCCAAGCGACTGCAGTGGTTAGCATCCCGCCGCTATGAAGCCCTTGGTGGAGCTGGCTCGGTGGAGACTGGAGGCGATGACGATTAGCCGCATCATCAACCAACTCCGAAGTGGCGCCTAAAGAGTGAAGGGAATTGGGTAATCAATCTCCATCGTCCTCCATCTGAGCGGCGAAAACGTCAGTGGAGCCTTAGGAAGTGGGTGCTCCACTCGGGCCAAGGCGGACCAAACTGGAGACAACTTCTTTCCTGACGCCCACGCTCATAGCCCCCACAGAAAAACCGGCTCCGCGCCGCGCGCCGGAGGGGCTGGAGGCTCTGGCGGCGGAGCGGGCCTGACTTCCCATTCGCCCCCCGCCGGAGGCTGTCCGCGTCGCGGGCGTCAGACCCTTCCCCGTTGCGCCCAGGCGCCCCGGTCGGAGCGGCTGAGGCGGGAGCACCCTATCCACCGCGCCTCACGCCCCGGCGGCCGCAGGGAACCCTCACGCCCCGGCCCTTCGACGGGGCGCCCGGAATGCTTGTGCGACTCCGGACGAAGTGCGACCCTGATCCCGCATAATTGGTCTGCGCCCTGAAGAGGGGGGTGCAGCGTTCGTGGGGCCGGCAAGTGTCTTCGATCTGACATCTATGTCCGATAGGAGCCTGCGGGCCTTCAACCATGGGGATGAAATGACCTTTTCTTCAATTCGCGCGATCGCGCTTTACACCACCTGCGCTTCAGCCCTGCTTTGCGGCTCCCAGGCTCTGGCTCAGGGCAATGCGACGGGCGGCTCTGGCGCCGCCGCCGTTGAGGAACTGATCGTCACCGCCCAGAAGCGCGAGCAGCGCACCCTCGAGGTGCCGATCGCCCTGACCGCCTACACCGGCGACTTCCTGGACGATGTCGGCGTGCAGGAGTTCGAGGAACTCTCCCTTCTTGTCCCGGGCTTCGAGGTCCAGAACCAGTCGCCCAACAATCCCGGCTTTGTCATGCGCGGCATCACCTCGGATGACGGCGGCGCCACGATCGAGCCGCGCGTGTCGGTCTTCCAGGACGGGGTGTCGGTGTCCAAGTCGCGCGGCTCGTACATCGAGCTGTTCGACAACGCCCGGATCGAAGTCGCCAAGGGGCCGCAGTCGACCCTGTTCGGGCGCAGCGCCCTGATCGGCGCCGTCAACATCGTCCAGAACAAGGCCGACCCCGGCGGCTTCGCCGCGTCGGCGAAGTTCGAGGTCGGAAACTTCAACTATCGCGGTCTCGAGGCGATGGTGAACGTGCCCTTGAGCCCCACCCTCGCCGTCCGCTTTGCGAGCCGCGTCAAGACGCGCGACGGCTTTGTCGACAACCTGCTGGGCGGCCGCGACTTCAACTCCACCGACACCGCCGCCTATCGCGCCGTCGTGAAGTGGCGCCCGAGCGACAGGCTCGAGGCCGACCTGATCCTCAACTACGAAGAGAACAATCCGTCGGGGACGTCCTTCAAGTCGCTGACCTATCTTCCCACCGACACCCTGACCGGAAAGGTGCTGGGCGACCTGGGCCGGAACTCCGGCGCGGCCCTTGCGAGCAGCGACGGCTTTGCGGGCGGTCGCGACCTGGGCCTGGAGCGGACCACCTGGGGCGTCACCGGTCTGGTGGACTACAGGATCAGCGACACGCTGCGGCTGTCCTCGATCAGCGCCTTCCGGCGCTTCAAGTCCCTGGAAGTGTTCGATGCGGACGGCTTCTCTCTGCCGCTCTTCGTCTTTGCGGAGGACGCGCGCGGCGACCAGTACAGCCAGGAATTCCGCATCAACTACGAAGGCGGCGAGCGCCTGACCGCCTTCGCCGGGGTCGGCTATTTCTACGAGGATGGATCCCAGGCCGTCCCGCTCCAGTACAATGAGCGCGTCTTCGCCGCCCGCGCCACGCCGGCCCTGGCCGGCCTGCTGGGCTTTACGGCGCCGAACGTGCCGTCGATCACCACCATCAACTCGGCGGCCGCCCTCAGCACGCTGAAGCTGGTCCATCGCGAGACCTTCCAGAACTACGGGCGCACCACCTCGTATGATGTGTTCGCCGATGCGACCTACAAGGTCACCGACCAGTTCGAGGTCTCCGCAGGCATCCGCTACAGCAGCGACGACAAGCGCTCCGGGTACCGCGGCACGCTGGACAACGGCGGGTCCGTGCTGACCAGCGGTTCGGCCGCCAACGCCGCCAATCCGGCCACCGCGCGCGGCATCTTCCTGCAGTCCACGCCGGGCGGCCTTCCGCAGTACAAATCCTTCTCGGACTCCGGCGTGACCTATCGGGTGGTGGGTCGCTACGCCGTGTCGGACGACATCAGCCTGTACGCGACCTATTCGCGCGGCCGGCGCCCGGAGGTGCTGTCGCCGGCGGCGCCGCTGGCCCCGCAGGGCAACGCCCGCTTCACGCTGGTGGCCGCCGAGATCGTCGACTCCTATGAGGCGGGCGCCAAGACCCAATGGCTTGACCGCAGTCTCTCGCTGGAAGGTTCCGTCTATCGCTTCACCTATACGAACTTCCAGACGAGCATCCAGACCGCCCCGGGCGTCTTCCAGACGATCAGCGCCGGCGACGCCTCGTCCACCGGCTTCGAGGGCCAGCTCAACTGGAGGCCGACCGGCCAGCTGAACGTCTTTGGCACCTATGGCTACAACAATGGCCGGTTCGACAATGGCCGCTTCAAGGGCAACAGCTTCCGCCTCTCGCCGGATCAGACCTTGTCGTTTGGCCTCAACTTCACCCTACCTGTCTGGGAAGGCGATCTGAGCGTCCTGCCGACCTATACCTGGCAATCCAGGGTCTTCTTCGACAACGACAATGACATCCCGGCGCTGCAGAGCACCGGGGACCTGATCCAGGATGAGGTGCAGGGCGCCTATGGTCTCCTGAACCTGCGGGTGTCCTACCAGCCGACGGATGCGAACTGGCGGGTGGAGGGCTTTGTCTCCAACCTCCTCGACGAAGAGTACATCAAGGACGCCGGCAACACGGGCGGCGCCTTCGGGATCCCGACCTTCATCGCCGGCGAGCCCCGCTACTTCGGCGCATCCTTCTCGGTCCGATACTAGGCCGTTCCGGCCCGACGCTCCCCCCTGGTCGGCCCGCCCTTCGGCGGCGGCCAGGGGGTGGAGAGGTCAGCCCACTCCGCCATCGTTTCCCGCCTCGTGGATTAACAGCGGCGGGGTGACCATCGCCCGAAGCGATCAAACTTGCCCGGCGGAGGCAGTCCAGACGAGACCCCGCCACGAGCCCATGCGCCCGTCCTCAATCGTGAAGTCGCGGGTGGGTTCGCGCTTCAGCCCCAGGCGGTCCATGACCGCGCGGGACCTCTGGTTGGTCTCACTCGTATAGGAGACGATCTCCTGATCCCCAAGGACGCCAACGGCATGATCGAGGGCGGACCGGGCCGCCTCGGTTGCGTAGCCCAGACCCCAGGCGCTTCGCGCGAGCCGCCATCCGATCTCATAGTGAGAACCCAGCGGATGATCCATCTCCGGCCGAAACATGACGCCGACATAGCCTACGAACTGGCCCCGGCCGCCTTCGACCGCCCAGCGCGAGACGCCATCGCGTTCGAAGGCCGCCCGGTAGCGGTCGAACTTGGCGTCGCTTGCGGCCGGTGAGATCGGTCCTCCCTGGTCGGCCATAACCTCCGGATCGGCGTGCAGAGCCGCGAAACCCTCCCGAAGGCGCTCGGACCAGGGCTGAAGCACCAGGCGGGCGGTTCTGATCATACGCCACGCTACCGCTATCTGCGGCGGCCGCCCACCCGTTTCAGGCCGCGCCAAGAGGCGGCCCACGCGTCGATGTCGCTTTCGGCGGGCGTTCCGACAAATCGGCGTGTGACAGGGCGGGGGGAGGATCCCCGGAGGCGATCCTTCCGATCCAAGGCGCGGCCTCTGGCGCCGCTGCACGCCACCTGGGCTCAGAGGTCCGCCAGAAGGGCCTGGCAGCGAAGGCGGACCTGTTCGAGTCGGCGCGGCAGCCCGTCTCCGGGATCGATTTCAGGCCGCTCGTGCAGCCATCCCAGCTGGACGAGGTCTCGCACCAGCAGGAAATGGGGCAGCTGGACCGCCTCGGCCTCCGGCAGGTCGCGCAGGCTCCGGTAGCCGGCCAGGAAGGCGTCGCGGACGGCCTCGAAATCCGGCGCTGACTGCTGGTGCGTGAGGGCGACGGCGATGTCGTACATCCGCCAGCCGAAGGCCGCGTCGTCGAAGTCGATAATGGCCAGGCCGTCCTGCCGGATGAGCAGGTTGCCCGGGTGCAGGTCGGCGTGGATCATGCCGAAGACTGCTGGGTCCTTCGACAAGACGGACAGGCGGGCATACAGGACCTCCCGCGCCGCCAGGACCAGGCGCCGGTCCTCCGCCGAGAGGGCGGCGTGGTCCCAGAAGGGGCCCCACCGGGGCGCAGGGCCCATCAGGCCGTCAGCGTCCAGCCAGGGGCGGACGAAGCCGGGGGGCGGGGTCCAGGCCTCGGACTGCAAGTGGGTCCGGGCGACCAAGGCGCCGAGGCGGTGGAACCACAAGGGGCGCTCGCCGGTCCGGTCCGGCGACTCCAGGAAGTCGTCCAGCACCTCCCCGTCGATCCAGCGGGTCACCCCGGCCAGCCGGGTCTCGCCCGTCGCCTCGACCGGCTGGGCGACGAAGGCGCGGCCATTCCGGGCTGGCAGAGGCTCGGGCGTGGCCAGGCCCGCCGCGCGCAGGGCCGCTGTCCAGACCCGCTCGGCCTCGAGCTCAGCCGCGGAATTGTAGCCTGGCCGGTGCAGTCGCAGGACCCAGTCCTCGCCGGTCCTGCCGTCCGTCAGACGGAAGGTGACGTTCTCCGAGACCGTGACCAGCGACACGCGCGGGTCCGAGACAGGGAAGGCGCGCGCCGCGTCCCGGGCGGCGGGCAGGAAGAGCCGCTCGGCCTCAGCGCGCTCCATGCAGGGCGTCCAGCGTCGCGTCGAAGGCGGGCAGAAAGGCCTCGGCGTCAGCCTGGCTGAAGACCAGGGGCGGGCGGATCTTGACCACATTGTTGAAGGCGCCCGCATTCGAGGTCAGGAAGCCCCGGTCCTTCAGCCCGTTGCAGACCGCCCGGGCCCCGGCGAGGTCCGGGGCGCCGTCGGACCCCACCATCTCCACCCCCAGGAAGAGACCGCAGCCCCGGGCGTCGGCCACCCCGGGCCAGCGCCCGACCCGGGCCTTCAGCTCCGCCTCCAGGAAGGCGCCCACCCTTTCCGCATTGGCCAGGAGGCCGCGAGCCTCGATCTCGTCCAGCACGGCGTTCCCCGCCGCCGCCTGCAGGGGGCTGGAGGCGA
>NZ_JADBZL010000191.1:0-3494 GCF_020402505.1 Phenylobacterium sp.
ACGTCAAGCTTTCGCGACGCCCCCGAAAAGCGAAGAGGCGGCCCGTCGCCGGACCGCCCCCCGAATTCCGCTGAACCCGGCTGGGATCAGAAGGAGTACTTGACGCCGAACTTGACCTGCCAGAGCGACCGGTTCGGCGCGTCCGAGTTAGACAGCGTCTTCACCGCCGGCTGGAAGTTCGAATAGGTGTACTTGCCGCCCGCAAGGGCCACGCCGACGATCGGTGCGACGTAAGGAAAGTCTACCTGCTCCAGGACGCCCCACTCGTCGTTGATCATGTTTCCGATGTTGATGAAGTCGGCGAAGAGCTTGAGCTTGGCGCCGTTCGGCACAAACGCAGGCAGTTCCTGGCTCAGGCGCAGGTCGAAGCGGGTCACATCATCCGAACGGAAGCCGTTCCTAGGCGAGATTCTGCCCGCATGGTCGGTCAGGCCCACGCCCTTCAGGTACTCGTTGAAGGCCGCCATGTTGAAGCCCGCCGCATAGGTGACGATCGGGTCGCTGGTCAGGGTCACGTTGCCCGAGCTATCGAGCTTGGGAACGTAGAACAGCTGGCGGTTCGAGGCGCCGTCGCCGAAGGTCGCCATCGAGGCCGAACTGGAGATGTTGTAGACAAAGCTGTAGGGCAGGCCCGACCGGTGCTCCATGAAGAGGGAGATATTGGTCTTGTTGTCGTCCCAGAACTCCTTGGTCCAGGACAGACGCAGCTTGTACGAGTGTTTGATCTCGTAGTTCGAGGTCGCAAGGCCGGGGTTATTGACATCCGCCGTCGCCAGGTTGGCCCAGTTGGAGAAGGCCACAGAGCTCGTGCCCGGGTTCACGTCCTTGGCGTCCGTCAGGGTGTAGCTGAAGCTGCCGTCGAAGCCGGAGTCCCAGGACTTGGAGAGGCTGAAGGCCCAGGCCTGTTGGAAGCCCTGATCGGTGTTGGTGAGGATGAGGTCGCTGCCGGTGTCGGACGAGGCCACGCCGGTGACGAACAGACCACGCTCTGCGTTCCGGCGGTAGATCGGCCGGCCGTCGGGGGCAAAGGCGACCGGCGAGAGACCGCCGCGATAATCCTTCCAGAGGATACCCTTTCGGACGTCGCCGCGCAGGTAGTCCACCGAGAACTCGTAGTCGTCACCCAGCCAACCGAGATTGAGGTCGCCGGTAAAGGTCAGGCTGCTCTTCCAGGTCTGGATCGGCTCGAAGCTCGGATCGATCCCGTTGGCGCCGGCCGAGCGCTGGATGTTGACGATCGAGGGTCTGGTCGGATCCAGCAGAGCCTCCAGCGCTGTCGGAAGGTCCGCGAAGCTGGTGACCTGATTCAGGATGGCGATATCGGTTGTGCCGGCGGCGAGGCCGCAGGCGGAGCTGGTGGCGCCACGCAGGCACGAGACGCTGGCACCGAGGACGCCGGTGTTCGAGAAGCTGTTCGACACCCACACGGTGGCGGCGCCGCCGGAGAAGAGGCCGAAGCCGCCGGTGACCCGCAGGCCACTGACGCCCACCGCCCCGAAGTTGGCTTCATAGTCTGGGCGCCAGTCAAAGCTGAGGCGCGGCATGAAGACCGACTTGCCGTCCAGGTTCTCCGAGTTGGAGAAGCCGTATCGGCTCAGGAAGTAGGGGTTGGCGAGCGGCTTGTCGCTCTGGTTCAGCCGGGTATATCGGAAGCCCGCCGTGACCGTCAGGTCCTCGGTGACGCGCAGGGTGTCCTGAGCGTAAATGTTCCAGGTGTCGTAGTCGAACTGGGCTGCCAGATCCTTCTCGTTACGCACGCCGTCGCCGTTCGCATCGACGATGGCGTTCTGATAGACAAGCTGGTTCAGGACCCGGTTCTGGAGGTCGGCCACGCTGTTGAAGGTGAACTCGCCTTCCGTGCGCTGGGCGAAGAGGTTGTAGACTTCAAGGTTCTCCTTCTCGACGCCGGCGGCGAACTCGTGGTCGCCGAGGTCGTAGAAGGCCCGGGCGCGGTAGGTCCTGACGGTGTTCTCAAGCTCGTTGGCGTGGCGCGAGTTGTCCGGACCAGCCAGGATCCGGGTCGCCGTGCCAGAGACCGCAGGGTTGGCACCGATGGAGAACTGGCCGAATTCGGCCGCCTCGTCGCCATTTCCGGAGGCGTTTCCAGAGACACCGCCGACCGGGACCTGCAGGGTCACCACTTCCTTCTGGGTGACGGTCAGTTCGGTACGGAAATTGTCGGTCCACCCCGAATTCAGCTGGGCGGTGTAGACAGTCAGATCGTCGCCCTTGGTGTAGTAGTTCGAGTACAGGGCCAGTTGGGTCGAGGACGACCGGTTGCCCTCAATCAGCCGGGTGCCCTCGGTGGACTGCCAGGTGAAGGCCAGCCTGTGGTTATCGGTGATGTTCCAGTCCAGCTTGACGAGCTTCTTGGTGTCCTCTTCCGGTAGGGCCAGATTGTTAAGGATTGAGCTCCCGGAGTCGACGCCGTAGCCGTAGACATTCTTGAGAATGTCCTGGACCTGGGTCACCTGGGCCGGCGTAATGAAGGGAATGGCGGCGTTCGGGTTGCCGGCGATCACAGGCTTTCCGGAGCCCACCGGGCCGGCGATCGTGCCGCGCTCGGCGTCAAACTGCTCGTAGGACAGGAAGAAGAAGAGCTTGTCCTTGATGATTGGCCCGCCAAGGGTGGCGGCCCAGGACGTCTCCTCGAAGATGTTGGTGAACTTCTGGCCATTGGCCCTATCGCCTATGTAATCCTGATCGGAATATTCATAGACAAAGGTGCCTTTGAAGTCGTTGGTGCCGGACTTAGTGACCACATTGATGTTGGCGCCCTGGAAGTCGTTGTAGAGCACCGAATAAGGCGCCAGGTTCACCGACATGGCCTGGACGGCGTCCGTCGAAATCGGGCTGCGTTGCGTGGGATAACCGTTGTTGTTCAGGCCGAAGTCGTCGTTCTGCTTCACGCCGTCGACAGTCAGGCTGTTGAAGCGGTTGGACACGCCGCCGGCGAAGACGGCGTCGAGGTTGGAGGGGTCCAGCACCACAAAGGGGTTGAGGCGGGCCACGTCCTTAAGGTCGCGCTTGAGGCTGGGCAGATCCTGAATGTCGCCAAGACCGTAGTTGCTGGTCGGACCGCCGTTCTCCTCGCGCTTGGCCAGGGCGGCTGTGATGACCACCTCCTCAACCAGGTCGGCGGCGAAGGCGAGGTTGACGGTCACCGGGGCGCCGACACCGACCGACTGGACCTGCGAGGACTCGGTCCGGCCGGAAGAGGTGGCCTCGATCTTGTAGGGGCCGCCAACGCGCAGGCCACGGGCGGTATAGAAGCCGTCAGGGCCGGAGAGGGTGGTCACCGTAGTGCCGGTCGGCGCGTGGGTGATGGTGACCGTGGCGCCGGCTACGGACGCGCCTGTTGCGTCGGTAATGCGGCCGCGGATGGCGCTGGTGGTTTCCTGGGCGAAGGCCGGAGCGGCCATGGCGCACATCAGGGCGGCCACCGCCGTACTGCGGGCGAGCATTCTCGTGGACATCATGGATACCCCTCCATC
>NZ_JADBZL010000192.1:0-3779 GCF_020402505.1 Phenylobacterium sp.
CGCTACGCCGCCGGCGAACTCAACCCGAAGATCGGCTGAAGCGCCGGGTCCTGTCCGCCAGATAGTAGAGCGCCGACCGGCTGGGCATGAAGAAGTAGCCGCCGCCCCGCACCGTCACGAAGTCCGGGATTCCCCGGATCCTCCGGACGGTGCGCCCGTCGGGCAGGGACAGGTCCTGCAACCTGCCATCGTTATCCACCGCAGGGTCGGCTTCACCGGTCAGTCCGTGGAAGGACGGTTCCCCCAGCCAGCTCTGCTGGATGAACTCGAATTGCCGCTCGAGGTCGGAGCAGGCGGCCAGGAAGATCAGGCCCTCGGTCGGCTGAGCACCGGCCGGGGCCGGCTCAATATAGGCCCGACCGCGGCGCAGGATCCGGTGACTGCTGACATGGTTGGGCGCCTTGAGGTTGTCGGACATCAGGCTGTCCCTGGGATTTGCACGCCGCACATGCGAGCCCAGGGGACAAGCAAATCCGCGGGGGTCGAACCCGGCGTAGCCAAAGTCATTCGTGGGATTGGGCGTACGGGGGCTCGCATGAGGGTAGAGGACAACCGGGGAGCCATCCTTCCAGCGCCCGATCATCTTTGCGCCGACCCAGTGCGGGTCCACCGACGACATGCCGGGGCAGGCCGCCAGGTCGGCGGCCGCTCTGGCCGTGTAGTCCTGGAAACCCGCCACATCCTGCTCCAGCTGCCGGATTACGAGGAAGGTCCCGTTACGGCCAAAATCGCGGTCCGCCCCGGCGCCGGACTCCAGCCCGAAGGCCGGATACCGACGGTAGAGCGAGTTCGAGACCGCCGGCAGGAGGTCCAGCGGGTCCAGTTCAGCGGGCACGGCGCAGGTTGGAACCCGCCCGTCCCGGTTGTGCGGATAGCCGAGCAGGATCTCGCCAGGCGCCACCTGGTCTCCGGCAAGGCCGGGATCGCCCCTTAGTCCCTTCATCACCGGATTGGAGATTCCGTCGGCGAAACCAAAGGGTTCGGCGCGCAGGCCGCCTGGCAGGACCGGACGCGCGGGGGAGGACAGCGTCTTTCTGAGGGTCAAGCCAAAGGCGGCGGCCTGCGCGCCGATGGCGGTGCTGCAGTCGTCGGGGGTCATCCCGTAGACCAGCAGCACCGCGTCGACTCCGGCCTTTCCGGGCGTGAGGCCCGTCCAGGCGGAGTCAGACCAGGACCAGTTGGAGGGGGCGGAGGGCCCGGCGTCGCGGAGGATCCGCTCGCGGCTGCTCATCCCCTGGTAAAAGGGCGCCAGGAGGCCGGCGAGCCCAGTGCCCGTATCCGGGCCGGGCAGGCCCAGCTTCACCAGACCCGAGGCGGTGAAGCCGACGAAGGCCACCTCCGGCGGCCTTTCGGGCAAGGGGCCGGCTTCCTGCCTGAAGACCCTCGCCACAAGCCGGGAGTGCCAGCGTTGCGGGTCGGGATCCTCGTTCCCGAAGGCGACGGTGCGCGACAGATAGGCTGTCCACCCGGGCAGATTGGCTTCCGGCGGAATATGGATCAGCCCGCAGGCCATGGCGGGCAGGGAGCCCAGGCCCCGAAGCACGAGGGTCTGCACCTCTTCTGTCTGGATCTCGCGTTCAGGCCGCTTCACGGAGGCCAGCATATCCAGCCAGTCCTGGGCCTCGGTGGCGTTCGCCGCCCGCATCAGGCCGTCGTGGATCAGGGCGTTCCGGCGGATGTTCTCCAAGGTCACGCCGGGATAGGCCGAGTACCAGAAGTTGGTCCGTCGGAGTGAGCGCTTGGCGAACCGCTTGAAGGCGTCGGAATCCGAAGCGCCGCCGAAGAACATCAGCCTCGCCGTCGGCCCGCCGCGGCTATGTCCCCAGGCGGCGTTGAGACCCAGCGAGGCGAGCGCCGTGAAGTCTTCCAGGTAGCTCAGCCACGAGCCGTCGTAGTTGGACATGAAGATCAGGGCGTCAGTGCCCGGCGGTTTGACCCAACGGGCGAAGTGGATGGTGCCCATCCGCGCGAGGTTGCCTTGCCGGAAGACGAAGAGCGCCAGGAGGCGGATTACCCACATGCCCAGGGCCAGGGTGTAACGGCGGAAGGGGCCAGGCTTCAGGCGCGTGACCGAGATCATATGGTTCTGGGCATAGCCCTCAAGATTCTCGAAGGTCTCCACATCTGCAACAGCCTGAGGCGAGGGCGAACTCGGATCCGCCCTGTCGGCGGCTTCGTGGGCGGTGATCAGCCCGACAAAGGCTCCGGTCGCCGTAATGACCGCCAGGATACAGGCCGCCAGGATCCAGACCAGACTTGTGAAGGCGATCTCCAGAAGCCCCGCGAGGTCATCACCGCCAGTTCCCGGGATCAGGAACACCCGGACCGAGGTCATAACCGCTACCGCCAGAGCCAGCAGGACAGCGAGGACCGCGGCGCGGTTCCTGTCCTGCAGCACCTGTCCCAGTACAGTCAGGAGCGGCGGGCTATCACTTCCGGGCGGTGACGAGAAATCGGTGAAGGCGAGGCGACGGCTGAGGGGGCGAGTGAGGAATCCCTGGTACGCCTCGCCCTTCAGGGCCAGCTGCTTCAGGTTCGGATCGTCCGCCGCCGCCAGCAACAGGTCGGGATCCCTGCGGATCAGGCGGCGGACGGTGTCCAGGGTCTGGACGGCGTCAGGAGGGCCGCCAGCCCGCCGGACCGTGTCCCTGTCCTCGGGCGCGCCGCGGGCGTTGAGGTGGTCGAGCACCTCGCGGACGTAGTCGGCGAGGTCCTGCTGGCGGCGAACATCGGTGACCGGCAAGCCGATGGCGCCCGGATACTGCAGGCCGGTGGCGCCCCAGGGGGTGCAGCGGATGTCCAGCACATGGGTCTTGAAGAACCGGGCGAGGTCGATGGTCGTCCGCAGGGTCGGATCAGCGATACGGAAGAGGTTCAGCCACTGACCCATGCAGGCGGCGGTGCGATCTATGCCCGTCGGGCCGTCACCGTCGACGTTGAGCTCCCCGACCAGCCAGGGCTGCGGAGCCCCTTCATGTCCCAGGTCGAGCACGCTGAAGGAGGCGAAGTGAACAACGCCGGCCTTGTCGAGGTCGCTCTTCCCGCCGCCGTTCCGAAGGCCTTCCAGTCCCTGTGCGAAAGACGCCGCGTCAGCCCCTGCCGGCAGCTGGGCGGCGATCACCATCAGCGTTTGTCCGGACACGGGCCCGTCTGGGCGCCAGGTCATCTCCATGTGACGGGGAAAGGGTCCCGCGGACCGCACCCTTCCGGCGTCTCCTGACGCGGGCAGGAGGCCTTCTCGGGAGAAGAGCGCGAGGCCAATCTCGACCATCACCGCGATGGCAAGGTGGGCGCCGACACACTCGTGGACGCCATGGCCGAAGATCAGGCGCGCAGCGGCCTTCTCCTCCTGCGGGCGGTCAGGATTGAAGGCGTGCGGCTTGCGGAAGCGACGCCTGTCGCGAAGAGCCGCGCCGGTAGAGACCATGATCAGGTCCCCGGCGCGGACACGGGCGCCTCTCAGGGTTCGGGGGGCTATGGCCCCATCCTTGGCCACAATGCGCCACTGACCCGGGTAAAGGGTTGGTGAGAGACGGGCGGCCTCGAGGAGGATGTCCTGGAACCGCGCCCGGTCTTCAGGCGCTCCCTCGGATCCCGCCGCCTGAATCTTCGCTGCCTGAATCTTCGCCGCCAGGCGTCGGGCCTCCGCCCACCACAGCGGTCGGGACATCAACTCCGTGATGATGTTGGTCATGCCGATGGTGGTGGTCGGAATCATCCCGGTGGCGTTGCCCGCCAGGAAGGAAGGAATCTCCGATCTCTGGATCTTGCCAGCCTTC
>NZ_JADBZL010000193.1:0-14679 GCF_020402505.1 Phenylobacterium sp.
ATGAGTCCCGGCCCTTCGGCCCACCTACGGACACGCGCCTGAGTCAGGGGCCGACCCCTGGCGCTCATGTAGAGAAGCGGGCGACCGCGCCGCTCGACACTGTCCAGCGCCGAGGCGATGACGTCCGCCCGCATCACCTGCCCCGGTCCGCCCCCAGCGGGGGTGTCGTCGAGGAAGCCGCGCTTATCCTTGGAAAAGCCCCGGATGTCCAGCGTTTCGAGGGACCAGAGTCCCGCCTCGCGCCAGGCTGTCCCGATCAGGGAAACGCCTAGCGGCCCGGGAAAGGCCTCGGGGAACATGGTCAGGACGGTGACCTCGAAGGGTGCGGCGCGGGACATGCGGGGCTTGTGGACGAAGACGGCGGTTTTTTCGAGTCCCGGCGCGGTCCCCGGCCGCCTTGCCCCGGGGCCCCATCGCCTCTATGCCCTGCGCTTTCGCATCTGCAGCATTGATCCCAGAGCCATGTCCGAACCCGAGAACCTCGTCGACACCCTGGCGCTGGAGCGCCTGGAGGTGAACCTGTTCCGGGGCGTCTCGCCCAACGAGGGGCCGGGCCGGATCTTCGGGGGCCAGGTCATCGCCCAGTCCCTGCTCGCCGCCTACGGCACGGTGGAGGACCGGGTCTGCCACTCCCTGCACTGCTACTTCATCCGGCCGGGCGACCCGACGACTCCGATCCTCTTCGACGTCGACCGTTCCCGGGATGGCGGCAGCTTCACCACTCGCCGGGTGATCGCCGTGCAGAACGGAAAGCAGATCTTCAACCTCGCCGCCTCCTTCCAGGCGCCGGAGGAAGGCTTCGAGCACCAGGCCCCCATGCCCGCCGTGGCGGGCCCCGACGACCTGCCCAGCGAGGCGGAGGCCCTGAAGGCGGCCCTGGCCAAGATGCCGGAGGAGGCCCGGAAGTGGGCGATGCGGCCCCGGCCCATCGAGATGCGCCCGGTGGACGGCTCCAGCCTGTTCGACCGCGACCGGCCCGAGGCCCGGGAGCCCAGGAGCGAGACCTGGTTCCGCGCCCGGGCGCCGATCGGCGAGGATCCGGTCCTGCACCAGGTCATCCTGTCCTACGCCTCGGACATGAACCTGTTGTCCACCGCCATGCGGCCGCACCGTGTGCACTGGCAGACGCGCAACTTCCAGTCGGCCAGCCTCGACCACGCCATGTGGTTCCATAAGCCGGTGAACTTCAACAACTGGCACCTCTACGCCCAGGACAGCCCGAGCGCCGCAGGGGGACGGGGCTTCATCCGCGGCTCGATCTATTCGGCGGACGGGGTGCTGGTGGCGAGCGTGGCCCAGGAGGGCCTGCTGCGCCTCCGGAAGGATTGACGGCTATTCCGTCTCGGCCGGCGGGATCGCCAGGATCCGGCCCCCCGGGATGTCGACCTCGGGGACGGCCTCGCGGGTAAAGGGCAGCCAGAAGGAAGGCGCGCCCTCGGGCTTGATTTCCAGAAGATCGCCGGCCCCGAAGTCCTGGACGCCGCGCACGGCGCCGAGGACCTGGCCCTCCGCCGTCTCGACCCTCAGGCCGACCAGGTCCGCGAGATAGAATTCGTTGTCCTCGGGGGGCGGCAGGGCGTCCCGCAGGACATGCAGCTTGAGGCCCCTGAGGGCCTCGGCCTGCTCGCGGGTCTCGACGCCCGAGGCGCGGGCCACGAGGCCGCCCTTGACCGGCCTGGCCGAGGAGAGCAACGGCGCCGGCGACCCGTCGGCGCGGCGCAGGTCCGTGAAGCCCGCCAGGGTGACGGGGTCGGCGGTGAAGCTGGTCACGCGCACCTCGCCCCGGACGCCGAAGGCGCCGGCGATGCGTCCTACGAGGATCAGTCGATCCGGCATGACAGACCCATCACGGGCCCGGCGCAGGACGCCGGGCCGTCAGGTTCAGCCTTCCTTGGCCTCTTCGGCCGGAGCCTCTTCGGCTGAAGCTTCGGCGGCGGGGGCTTCCTCGGCCGGGGCTTCGGCGGCGGGCGCCTCATCGGCGACAGCCTCGGGCTCAGGTTCGGGAGCGGGCGGCGGCGCGGCGGCGGCGGCTTCGGCGGCGGCGGCGAGATCGGCGGCCTTCTGGGCCTTTTCCTCGGCGCGCTCCCTGGCCTTGCGGCCCGGCTCGCCCTTCTGGGGGTTGTTGCCGGCCTGCCAGGCGACCAGGCCCTCGGCGGCCAGGAAGCGGGCGACACGGTCAGAGGGCTGGGCGCCCTTGGCGACCCACTCGCGGATGCGCTCGACCTTCAGGGTCACTCGGGCGGGGTCGTCCTTCTTCAGGAGGGGGTTGTAGGCGCCCACCTTCTCGATAAAGCGACCGTCGCGGGGCGAGTGGCTGTCGGCGACGACGATGGAATAGAAGGGGCGCTTCTTTGCGCCGCCGCGGGCGAGACGAATCCTGAGCATGGCTTTTCCTTGGGGTTCGAGTGTCTGACTAGGATTTCTTGAAGGGGTTGAAGCCCGGCGGCAGGCTGCCGCCGAGGCCAGGAAGTTTCATGCCGCCCGGAAGGCTCCCGGGAAGGCCGCCGCCCGGCAGCTTGTCCGCCAGCTTGGCCAGCTCGTCGAGCTGGGCGGCGTCCGCGGTCGGGACCTTGCCGCCGCCAAGGGCCTTGAGCCGGTCCACGCCGCCCCCGCCGCCCAGCATGCCGGCCATGCGGGCGAATCCCTTGCCGCCGTCGCGGCTCATCATCTTGAAAGCGTCGGCCATCTGGCGGTGCTGCTTGAGCAGGCGGTTGACCTCGGCCACCTCCACCCCGGCGCCGGCGGCGATCCGCCGCTTGCGGGAGGCCTGGAGGATGTCGGGCTTGCGGCGCTCGGCCTTGGTCATGGACGAGATGATCGCCGACTGCCGGTCGAGGGCCTTGTCGGAGATGTTGGCCTCGGCGATCTGCTTCTTGACCTTCTGGACCCCGGGCAGGAGGCCCATCAGGCCTTCCATGCCGCCCATCCGCTTCATCTGGGCCAGCTGGTCGGCCATCATGTCGAGGTCGAACTGGCCCTTGGCCAGCCGCCGGGCCATGGCCTCGGCCTTGGCCGTATCGAGGTCCTGGGCGGCCTTCTCCACGAGGGCGACGATGTCGCCCTGGCCAAGGATGCGCCCGGCCACCCGGGCGGCGTCGAAGACGTCGAGGCCGTCGATCTTCTCGGAGACGCCGAGGAACTTGATCGGCAGGCCGGTGACCGCCCGCATGGACAGGGCCGCGCCGCCGCGCCCGTCACCGTCGGCCCGGGTCAGCACCAGGCCGGTGAGGGGAAGGCGTTCATGGAAGGCCCGGGCGGTGCGGACCGCGTCCTGGCCGGTGAGGCTGTCGGCGACGAGCAGGGTCTCGTGCGGCTGGGCGATGGCGGCGATCTCGGCCGCCTCGGCCATCATGGCTTCGTCCAGGGTGGTCCGGCCGGCGGTGTCGAGGATGACGACGTCGAAGCCCTGGAGCCTGGACGCCGATAAGGCCCTGCGCGCAATGTCGGGCGCGGACTGGCCGGCGACGATCGGCAGGCTGTCGACGCCGGCCTGGGTCGCGAGGGTCGCCAGCTGCTCCATGGCCGCCGGGCGGCGGGTGTCCAGGGACGCCAGCAGGACCTTCTTGCGCTCGCGCGACAGGCGCAGGGCCAGCTTGGCGGCGGTGGTGGTCTTGCCCGAGCCCTGAAGGCCCGCCATCAGGATGACGGTCGGCGGGTTGAGGCTGAGGTTCAGGCCCTCGGCGCCCTCTCCGCCCAGCATCTCCACCAGGCCGTCATAGGTGATCTTGACCACCTGGTCGGCCGGGCGGACCGAGCGGATGACCGCCTCGCCCATGGCCTGTTCCCGCGCCTTGGCGATAAAGTCGCGGACCACGGGCAGGGCGACGTCGGCGTCGAGGAGGGCGGTGCGCACCTCCTTCAGCGCCTCGTCGATGTCCTTCTCGGACAGGACGCCGCGACCGGAGAGCCGGTCGAAGACGGAAGAGAGACGGTCTGTCAGGGCGTCGAACATGTCGATCTCCGCGAGAGCGCTCCAGGGGTCAAAACGACCCGGCCCAAACGCGACTGACCCCCGTGGACGATCACGTCGACGGGGGGCCTCGCCGCCCTCGTCCCGCCCGGAAGCGGGGGTCGTGGCGGTGGAGGGCGCAATCGCACTGCGCCGGAGGAGGCGGCGGAATGCGCCCCGGAGCCCGGAAAGTCAAGGCCGCAGGGGCGCAGGAAGCCGTCGCGGGTCAGGTCGTCGGGAAGCCCTTGTCCCGGAGGTAGGCCTTCACGTCCGGCTCCCGGCCGCGGAAGTTGCGGTACTGCTGGGCCGGGTCGAGGGTGTTGCCGACGCTCATTACCGTGTCCTGGAGCCGCCTGGCCAAAGCCTTGTCATAGGGTCCGCCCGCCTCGGTGAAGGCCTCGAAGGCGTCCAGTGCGATGACCTCGCTCCACAGATAGCTGTAGTAGCCCGCCGAGTAGCCGTCTCCGGAGAAGATGTGCTGGAACTGGGGCGTCCGGTGCCGCATGGGCAGCTCCCGGGGCATGCCCAGTTTCGCCAGTTCGTCCTTCTCGAAGGCGCGGGGATCGATGTCGGCGTCCCCGGCCAGGTGCAGCTTCATGTCGATGAGGGCCGAGGACAGGTACTCGGTGACCTCGAATCCCTGGCGGAAGGTGGAGGCCCTCTCGATCCGTGCGGCCAGCTCGGCGGGCATGGGCTTGCCGGTCCTGTGGTGCAGGGCGAAGCGGTTGAGCACCTCCGGGGTCGGCAGCCAGTGCTCGAGCACTTGGGAGGGGAACTCCACGTAGTCCCGCGGCACATTGGTTCCCGACAGGGAGGGATAGGTCACGGCGGAGCAGAGGCCGTGAAGGGCGTGGCCGAACTCGTGGAACAGGGTGTTGGCGTCATCCCAGGAGATCAGGACGGGTTCGCCCGGGGCGCCCTTCACGAAGTTGGAGTTGTTCGAGACGATGGTGGTGACCCGGCCCCCGTAGGTGCGCTGGTCGCGGTAGGAATTCATCCAGGCGCCGGAGCGCTTGCCCGGGCGGGCGTAGGGATCGAAGTACCAGAGCCCCACGTGCTCGCCGCCGCGGCCCTTGACCTCCCAGATGCGGATGTCCGGGTGCGCCACCGGCAGGCCCTTCACCTCCTCGAAGGCGAAGCCGAACAGCTGGCCGGCGGCCCAGAACATGCCCTCGCGGAGATTTTCGAGCTGCATGTAGCCCTTCACCTCGTTCATATCGAGGTCGTACTTCGCCGCCCGCACCTTTTCGGCGTAGTAGCGGTAGTCCCAGGGCTCGATCTTCACGCCCAGCTTCTCGGTATCGGCCAGGACCTGCATCTCGGCCACTTCCTCGCGGACGCGGGCGATGGCCGCCGGCCAGACGCGCGTCATCAGCTCCATGGCCTTCTCGGGCGAGCCGGCCATGGAATCGGCAAGGCGCCAGTGCGCGTGGGTGGCGTAGCCCAAAAGCTTGGCCCGTTCGGCCCGCAGTTTCAGGATCTGCCGGATCAGGCCGTTATTGTCCTTCGCATCGCCGTTGTCCCCCCGGCTGTAAAAGGTGCGCCAGACCTTCTCGCGCAGGTCCCGGCGGGCCGAATAGGTCAGGAAGGGGTCCATGGACGAGCGGGTGTTGAGGATGGCCCATTCGCCCTTGCGGCCCCGGGCCTCCGCGGCGCTGGCGGCGGCGGCCCGCACATCGTCCGGCAGACCGGTCAGCTCGGCCTCACTTTTCAGGTAGAGGACGTAGTCGGTTTCGTCGGCCAGCAGGTTCTGGCTGAATCGGGTGAAGAGTCCCGCCAGCTCCTGGTTGATCGCCGCCACGCGCGCCTTTTGCGGCCCCGTCAGCCGGGCGCCGGCGCGTACGAAGCGGGTGTGATGGAGCCACATCAGCCGCCGCTGCTCAGGGGTCAGGCCGGCGTGGTCGCCCCGGGTGTAAACCTCGTCGATGCGACGGAAGAGCGCGGCGTTCTGGAGGATGGCGTCCTGGTGGGCGGCCAGCAGGGGCTCTACGGCCTCCTCGACCTTCTGGACGTCGGGGCTGGCCAGGGTGTTGGTCCATATGAAGTAGTAGGTCAGGACCCGGGACGTCATCTGGCCGGTGAGCTCGAGCGCCTCGATGGTGTTGGCGAAGGTCGGCGGCGCCTTGTTTCGGGCGATGGCGTCGATCTCGGCCCGCTCGGCCGCCAGGGCCAGCTCGATGGCGCCTTGGAAGTCCGCCACCTTGACCTTGTCGAAGGCCGGGACCCCCCCGAAGGGCCCCGTCCAGGGCTGGGTCAGGGGGTTGGCCGACACCGCAGCGAGGGCCGGCGGTGACAGGGCCTGGGTTGCAGCGAGGGCGCCGGAGGCGGCGAGGAAGGTACGACGCTTCATGGGGACTCCGTCTGGCGAGGCGACGGGCCTGAAATAGCCCTGTCCGGGCGCGCCGTCACCTGACAGGTGCGTCATGTGCGAAAAGGGCCTCTGGTGCGGCGGCGGGACGCGCGCTAGTCCGGGGCATGGCGATCGGCGTCTTTGATTCCGGGATTGGCGGCCTCAGCGTGCACCGCAGGCTGGTGGAGCGCTTTCCGCAGGCCGACTTCGTCTACCTGGCGGACCAGGCCAACACCCCCTACGGCGGACGTTCCGGCGAGGAGATCGTCGACCTGACCCGGGCCGGCAGCGAGCGCTTGTTCGCGGAGGGCTGCGACCTCGTCATCCTGGCCTGCAACACCGCCTCGGCCATCGCCCTGCGCCGCCTGCAGCAGACCTGGCTGCCGGGGGTGTGCGACGGCCGGGGGCGGCCGACCAACGTGCTGGGCATCATCGTGCCGACCATCGAGGCGGCCACCGGCCTCCCTTGGGAACATGAAGCCGAGCGGCGCGGCGAAAAGGTCGAGAAGCTGGATGTCCTGGCCGTCTTCGCCACCCCGGCTACGGCGGCGTCCCGAGTCTACGAGATCGAGATCGATAAGCGCCGGCAGGACGTGGCGGTCTTTGTAGAGCCCTGCCCGGAGCTGGCCGGTCAGATCGAGGCCGGGGCGCCCCGCGCCGTTCTGGAGGCCGCCGTCGCCGGCCATGTCGCCAACGTCACCCGCCGGATCGGTCGCGCGCCCGACCGGGCCATACTGGGCTGCACCCACTACGAGATCATCTCGGACGTCTTCCGGGCGGCCCTCAAGCCCGGAACGCCCCTGGTCCACCAGCCGGACGCCACCGCCGAGGCCCTCGCCGCCTACCTGGAGCGGCGCCCGGAATACCAGCCCGGCGACTCGGGACGGCGGATCTTCCTGACCACCGGCGCGCCGGGTCTGCAGCATGACCTGGCCGAGGCCTTCTGGGGCGCGCCCCTGCGGTTCGATCCGGCCTGATCCGGCGCAATTGGCCCTACCCTAAGGCCGGAGGGCGCGGCAAGATGCGGCCCATGAAGCTGCTCCTGTCCCCCGCCTCGCCCTATGCCCGCAAGGTCTGGCTGGCCGCCGCCGAGCTCGGCCTGCAAGACCGCATCGAGGTGGCGAACGCCTCCGCCTCGCCGGTCGCCGACAATCCCGAGCTGTCGGCCCTCAACCCGCTGGGCAAGATCCCGGTCCTGATCCGCGAGGACGGCCCGGCCCTCTACGACAGCCGGGTCATTGTCGACTACATGGACGGCCTGACCCCGCGCCGGCTCTGCCCGGCGGAGGGGGAGGCGCGCTGGCGGGTCCAGACCCTGCACGCCGCCGCCGACGGCCTGCTCGACGCCGCCCTGCTGGCCCGCTACGAGGAGGCCCTGCGACCTGAGCCTCTGCGCTGGGCCGACTGGCGCCGGGGTCAGGGCGAAAAGATCCGACGGGTCCTCGACCTCTTTGAGGCCACCGACCTGAAGGCCGGAGACGACGCCCGGATCTGCGACATCGCGGCGGCCTGCGCCCTGGGGTATCTCGACTTCCGCTTCGCCGCCGAACCCTGGCGGGACGGCCGTCCGCGGCTGGCCGCCTTCTTCGAGGCCTTCACCCGCCGCCCGGCCTGGGCGCAAAGCGACCCGGCGCGGACCTCGTGAGCGACCCGACCCTTCCCTCTGACGGGCGTGAAACCTTCGCGGCCCGCTTCCTCAGCGCCGAGGGGCGGCTGGGGCGGCGGGGTTTCCTGGGCTCGGCCCTGGTCCTGCTGGCGGTCGCGGTCGTCTACGACGCGGTCTCCGCCGGACCCCTCCAGTGGATCACGGGATGGCTGGTCTGGCCCCTGCTGGTCTGGATCGGCGCCTGCCTGCTGGCCCGCCGGCTGCACGACCGGGGCCGGAACGGCTGGATTGCAGCAGTCATCCTGGCGGCCCTGGTGGCGGTCTGGCCCCAGCCCTCGGGCTTCCTCGACTTCCCCTTCGTGATCGTCCTGATCTGGGCGGCGGTGGAGCTGGGCGTCCTGACCGGCGAGCCGGGGGTGAACCGCTATGGCCCGCCGACCGCCGGGGGCTGAGCGGGCTCGATCTCTCCGAACACCTCCCGGAAGGCGGCGCGAAGGGCCTCGTCGGCATCCTCCATGGAGCAGGTCAGGCCGAGGTCGGCCAGGCTGGTCACTCCGTGCTCGGTCTGGCCGCAGGGGACGATCCCCGAGAAGTGCGACAGGTCCGGCTCCACGTTCAGCGAGATTCCATGGAAGGAGACCCACCGGCGCACCTTGACCCCGATGGCGGCGATCTTGTCCTCCCGGGGCGGGGCGCCGGGGCTACGGCGCTCGACCCAGACGCCGACCCGGCCTTCGCGCACCGCGCCGTCCACGGCCAGGCGGGACAGGGCGGCGAGGATCCAGGCCTCCAGGGCGGCGACGAAGGCGCGGATGTCCTGCCGCCGGGCCGACAGGTCCAGCATGACGTAGGCCACCCTCTGGCCGGGGCCGTGATAGGTGAACTGGCCGCCGCGGCTGGTGCGGAAGACCGGGAACCGGTCGGGGTCGAGGAGGTCGGCGTCCCGCGCCGAGACCCCCGCCGTGTAGAGGGACGGATGCTCCAGCAGCCAGACCAGCTCCCCGGCCTCGCCCCGGGCGATCGCCCCGGCCCGGGCCTCCATGGCCGCCACCGCCTCGGCGTAGTCGACCTGGCCCGCCGAGACCGCCCAGCCGCAGGCCGCGCCATCCACGCGCCCGAAGACTGGCGCTGCGTCGGCAGGATTTAACGTCCGGTCAATCATGTTGGCGTCAGTCTGGTGGCGGTTGAGTCGCCGCGCAACCGCGACCGGCTCCTTTAGCGTCTCAAGCGTCTGTAGCGAGGGGTCCCGCCTTGGGCCAGATCAACGCCGTCAATGTCGACATCGCCGTAGTTCTGGGCCGGTCCAACCTGCCCATGGCCCAACTGCTCCGCATGGGCCGCGGTGCGGTGATTCCGCTGGACGCCGGCGTCAATGACGAGGTCTGGATCCTGGCCAACAACCACCCGGTCGCCCGGGGGGAAATCCAGATCAGCGATGACCGGATCGCCATCACCGTGACCCGGGCGGCGAACGTCTATGACTTCATGGCCGGCGGCAATTCCTGATCGGGCGGCTTCACAAAGCCCTCCGGCTTTGATACGGCCCCCGCTCACCACGAGCGGTCGTGGCGGAATTGGTAGACGCGCAGCGTTGAGGTCGCTGTGGGGCAACCCGTGGAAGTTCGAGTCTTCTCGACCGCACCAGTGAGCCAGAGAGTCCGGGGACAGGGTCCGATCAGTCACGCATAGCGCCGGGAGGGCAGGTCCGCATGAGCCGCGACGCTGAACATCCCCTGCGTGACGACCTTGTGGCGACCGAAGCCGCCGAGGACCTCGAGGACCTCGCCCTCGGCGACGACTACGCCCTCAATCCCGACTTCGTCGCCCTGGTGGTGGACGCCGCCGACCGCGGCGACGCCGAGCGCCTGCGCGAGCTGCTGGCCGCCCTCCACCCCGCCGACGTCGCCGACTTGATGGGCTTCCTCTCGGCCTCGGACCGCGAGGAGGTGATGGCCCACCTCGACCCCGAGGCCCTGGCCGAGATTCTCGCCGAGATCGAACCGGAGATCCGCGAGGACCTTCTGGAGCGCATGCCCTCGGCCACCCTGGTGCGGGCCCTCGGCGAGATGGACTCCGACGACGCCGTCGACCTGATGGAGGACCTGGAGGCCGACAAGCGCGCCCAGGTCCTGGCCGCCCTGCCGGACGTCGACCGGGCGGCCATCGAGACCTCGCTCGCCTACGAGGACGAAACCGCCGGCCGCCTGATGCAGCGCGAGGTCGCCTCCGCCCCCCAGTTCTGGACCGTCGGCCAGGCCCTCGACCACTTCCTGAAGGCCGGCGACGAGATGCCGGAGCTGTTCTTCGACGTCTATGTGGTGGACCCCTCGCACCGGCCCCTGGGCGGGGTGCCGGTCAGCCGCCTGCTCCGCCACGATCGCGACACCCCCCTGGCGCGGATCATGGAGCCCCTGACGGAGATCCCCGTCGGGATGGACCAGGAAGAAGCGGCCTACATCTTCAACAAGTACCACCTGATCTCGGCCCCGGTGGTGGAGCCCGGCGGGCGGCTGGTGGGCCAGCTGACGGTGGACGACATTGTCGGCGTCATCCGGGAAGAGGGCGAGGAGGACATCCTGGCCCTGGCCGGCGTGTCCGACGTGGGGCGCGACGCCAGCCTGGCGGGCGCCGTGCGCTCGCGCCTGCCCTGGCTGGTGCTGAACCTCGGGACGGCGGCGGTGGCCTCCAGCGTGATCGGCGCCTTCCAGGGGGCCATCGCCCAGGTGATCGCCCTGGCCATCCTCATGCCCATCGTCTCGTCCCTCGGGGGCAACGCCGGCACCCAGACCCTGGCGGTGGCGGTGCGCGCCCTGTCGAGCCGTGAGCTGAACGCCGCCAACTCCGCCCGGATCATCCTGCGGGAGGTGATGGCCGGCCTCCTCAACGGATCGGTGCTGGCGGTCCTGATGGCGGCGGCCGTCCTGGCCCTCTTCCAGGACCCGCGACTCGCGGTGACGGTGGGCCTTGCGATTGTCGCCAACTTCTTCGTCGCCGCCCTGGCGGGGATCCTTGCGCCCATCATCCTGGACCGGCTGGGCCGGGACCCGGCGGTTTCGTCCTCGGTGCTGGTGACCTTCGCCACCGACTTCATGGGGTTCCTGGCCCTGCTGGGCATAGCCAGCCTGATCCTTCTCTGACGGCCCGCCTCGCCCCCTGCGGACCTGCGTGGTAATCCACCGGCCATGAGCCAGCCGACCTTCGACTTCGCCCTGGGCGAGACCGCCGACGCCCTGCGCGCCTCGGTCGCCCGCTTCGCCGCCGAGCGCATCGCCCCGCGCGCCGCTTCCATCGACCGCGACAACGCCTTCCCCCGGGACCTCTGGCCGGAGATGGGCGCGCTCGGCCTCCTGGGAATCACGGTGGAGGAAGAGGATGGCGGGGCGGGCCTGGGCTATCTCGAGCACGTGGTGGCCATGGAGGAGATCTCCCGGGCGTCGGCATCGGTGGGCCTGTCCTACGGCGCCCATTCCAACCTCTGCGTGAACCAGATCCGCCGCTGGGGGACGCCGGCCCAGAAGGCCCGCCATCTGCCCCGCCTGATCTCGGGCGAGCATGTGGGCGCCCTGGCCATGAGCGAGGCGGGGTCGGGCTCGGACGTCGTCTCCATGCGCCTGCGGGCCGAGCGGCGGGGCGATCGCTATGTGCTCAACGGGACCAAGTTCTGGATCACCAACGGCCCCCACGCCGATGTCCTGGTGGTCTATGCCCGCACCGAGCCGGACGCCGGCCCCCGGGGCATCACCGCCTTCCTGGTGGAGCGCGGCATGGCCGGCTTCTCCACCAGCCCCAAGCTGGACAAGATGGGCATGCGCGGCTCGGACACGGCTGAACTGGTCTTCCAGGACTGCGAGGTGCCGGACGAGAATGTCATGGGCCCCGTCAATGGCGGCGTCGGCGTGCTGATGAGCGGCCTGGACTATGAGCGGGCCGTCCTGGCCGCCGGGCCCCTGGGAATCATGCAGGCCTGCCTGGACCTCGTCCTGCCCTATGTGCGGGAGCGGAAACAGTTCGGCCAGGCCATCGGCGCCTTCCAGCTCATGCAGGCCAAGGTGGCGGACATGTACGTGGCCCTGAACTCGGCCCGGGCCTATGTCTACGCTGTGGCGCGGGCCTGCGATGCGGGCCTGGCCACCCGCCACGACGCGGCGGGCGCCATCCTCCTGGCCTCGGAGAACGCCGTGAAGGTCGCCATGGAGGCCATCCAGGCCCTGGGCGGCGCCGGCTACACCCGCGACTTCCCCGCCGAGCGCCTCTTGCGCGACGCCAAGCTCTACGACATCGGCGCCGGCACCAACGAGATCCGCCGCTACCTGATCGGCCGCGAGCTGATCGGGGCCTGAGGGTCGCGCCGGGCTATGGCTCGACGACGGATAGGGTCATGCCGTCCCACCCTTTCTCGCCGACTGTCTGCAGGGCGGTGGAGAACAGGCGGGGCTCACGGCCGAGGGTCTCGGTGAAGGTCCGGACTCCGCGCACACGATCGTCGTCGGAGTTCGCGTCCAGAACCGCACCGCTGCGAACCACATTGTCGCCAATGATAAGACCGCCGGGCCGGGTCAGCTTCAGCGCCCAGTCCAGATAGGCCGGGTTGTTCGGCTTGTCGGCGTCGATGAACACCAGGTCGAAGGCGGGGCCGCCTTCCCGGGCCAGGCGGGCGAGGGTGTCGAGTGCGGGGCCGACGCAGATCTCCACCCGGTCGCCAAGCCCGGCCTGGTCCAGGTTCCGCCGCGCAAGGGCGGCGTAGTCCGGCGAGGCCTCCAGCGAAATCACCCGGCCTTCGGGTGGAAGGGCCTCAGCCATCCAGCTGGCCGAGACGCCGCCGAGGGTTCCGATCTCCAGGATCCGGCGCGCGCCGATGGCCTTGACCAGGAGGGAGAGAAACCGGCCCTGCAGGGGCGAAACATCGTGGGGGGGAAGGCCTGCCGCGGTGTTCACCTTCCGCATCCGGGCTCTGAGGGGATCCGTTCCAACGAGCGCGTCGACGAAGTAGGCGTCCACTGACACCCAATCCTGGCCTTCAGCCGTCATGTCCGGTCCTCCGTGTCATCTCGGGGGCGCCGTCCACTCCGGGGCGCCGGAACGAAACGGGCGGCCCGGTTTCCCGAGCCGCCCTGCACCGATCGTGGAAGTCGAAGCTTCGCACAAAGGCGATGGGAGATTGCTACCGCGCAAGCGCGGAGGTCATCAATCCAGCAGCGACTTCCGAGTGATAACGGTGAGACACTGGATCACCTCCTTTCAATGGTTGGCCAAGGACTCAAGACTGCGCCTGCTTCGCCCGTCCTGACAAGACGGGCCGCGTCACGTCAGGGTGATGCGGCGGGGGTCTGCAAAGGACGGCGGCGCAGGTCCTCCAGGGGTCCGGGGATCCGGTCCAGGGAGGCGAGAGCGGCCGTGTAGCCTGCCGCCACGGCGGGCTCGTAGGCGCTCCAGTCCCGGATCTCGACACCGGCCAGCTCGGGCAGGATCAGGACGTCGGCCCCCTCCCGGGCGGCGACCACGTCGCGGCCGGAAGAGACGGTGGCGGCGCGGATCAGCAGTGAGACGATGGGCGGGCCCTTGCGCCACTGGCCCGAGAGGATCCAGCGCAGCAGGGAGCGCGGCCGGACGATGTCGGCGGCGGTGATGGACAGGCCCCGACTGACGTCGACCCCGATGATGGGCCCTGACAGGCCGCCGCGCATGACGTCCACGGGCAGGTTCTTGAGCACCGCGCCGTCCACCAGGACGTTCTGGCCCTGGGTGGCCGGGGGCAGGAGGCCGGGCAGGGAGATGGAGGCGCGCAGGGCGGCCCGCACCAGACCCCGCCTGTGTACCTGGTGCGCGCCGGTCGTCAGGTTGGAGGAGACGCAGAAGCAGGGCCGCCAGAGGTCGGCGAACTGGACGTCGCCGAAGTGCTCCTCGAGCCGGCGGGCGACCTTCTCGCCCCGGGTCATGGCCAGCATGGGAAAGGCGATGTCATCGAGGGGGCTGGAGGCGACGAAGGCCCGGCGGATGCGCTGTTCGAGCTCGTCCAGCTCCCAGCCGAGGGCCAGGCCCGCGGCGATCACCGCCCCCATGGAGGCGCCGCCCACATGGTCGATGGGCACGCCGCGCTCGACCAGGGCGCGGATCACGCCGATGTGGGCGTAGGCCCGGGCCCCGCCTCCGGAGAGGACGAGGCCCACCGCCCGGCCGGTGAGACGCCGCACCAGGCGCGCCAGGTCCCCGGGGTCGCCCCGCCGCAGGTGGGTCAGGCCCACCGCGCCGGTCGCGCTCATCCAGGCCTCGGCGCCGCGCGGCCGGCGGATGCCCGCCGGCTGGACCAGGACGAGCTCGGCGCCCACGCCCAGGGCGGCGGGGGTGTGGGCCGCCGCGCCCGGCGGAGGCGGATAATCGCCCCGGCCCACACGGAAGAGGCGATCCACCTGGCGGGCGATCTTGGCGGCCCAGCCGGCCTCGCCGTGGCCAGCGACATAGAGGGCGTAGTCGACCGAATGCTCCAGGTTGGAGAACCAGGAGGTCTCCTGATCCTCGGCCTCGGAACCGGCGACCGCGGCGCTGAAGCCGGCGGCCCGGATGCCATCCGCCAGGTGCTCGATGAAGCCCCTCAAGTCCTCGATGGGGCCCTGGGCGACAAAGCCGAAGACCGTCGGCTCCACGAGGGCCGTGGCGCGCCCGGCGTCCCGGGCGCGTCCGACCATCAGGCGCGCCAGGTCGGTCATGATGTCGGGGTCTGTTTCGCAGGCGGCGAAGAAGGCCTCCCTTTCCAGGGACACGACCTCGGAGTCCCGC
>NZ_JADBZL010000194.1:0-24356 GCF_020402505.1 Phenylobacterium sp.
GTCGCCACCGGAACTGATGGAGGTGGCGACGAACTCCACCGCGAGAGGTGAGCCGACGGGGTTGCGGCTGTCGCGGAACAGTTCGCCCGCATAGTGCTGGTGTTCATCGCCGGTCAGCACCACGGTGTTCCGGATCCGCCGGTCCCTGAGATGGGCGAGGAGCCGGGACCTGGGTACGGCGTAGCCCGCCCAGGTGTCGAGGTTGTAGCCGGGCTCGGGGCCTTCCCGGCGCTCCAGGTCCATCACCATGATCTGCTGGGCGAGGACCTTCCAGTGCGCCTGCGAACGCGCCAGGTTGCGGAACAGCCAGGCCTCCTGCGCCTGACCCAGAACCTGGGCGGCGGAGTCGCGGACCGCGTCGCAGGTGGTCGCCCACTTGTCGCCGCAGGGCTGGTCGGTGCGGAAGGACCGGGTGTCGAGGAGATTCAGGTCGAGCAGCCGCCCCCAGGCGGCGCTGCGATAGACCTGCATCCCGGCCCCCCGGGGAAAGGACGAGGCCCGCAGGGGCATGTGCTCGTAATAGGCCTGGACGGCCGCCTGGCGGCGAAGGTTGAAGATCTCCGGCGGCGTCCCGTCCTGGTCCTTGTCTCCGACCCAGTTGTTGTCGATCTCGTGGTCGTCCCAGGTGCAGAACCAGGCGGCGGAGGCGTGGCTGGCCTGAAGGTCCGGGTCCATCTTGTACTGGGCGTAGCGTCGCCGGTAATCGTCGAGGGAATAGATCTCCCCGCCGAGATGGGCGCGGGGGGACCCGGGCCGGGGCGGGGCGGCCGCACCGCGGCCCTCGTAGATGTAGTCGCCGTAGCAGTAGATGAAGTCCAGGCCCTCCTCGGCGATCCTGCGGTGCGCCGTATAGAGGCCCTGCTCGTAGGACTGGCAGCCGACGACGCCAAAGCGGGCCCGGCGGGGCTGGGCGGACCGGGTCGGCGTCGTCCGGGCGCGCCCCGGGGGCGAGGCCTCGCCTCCCGCCAGGAAGCGATAGGCGTAGTCCCGGTCCGGCTCCAGGCCCGCCACCTCCACATGAACAGAGTGCCCGAGCTCCGGACGGGCGAGGGCTTCGCCGCGCCGCACCACCTGGGTGAAGCCTGGGTCCGCCGCGACCTCCCAGGTGACGGGAGCCGCCACCGGGGGCATGCCGCCGCCGGGTTCCAGCGGCTTCGGGGCGAGGCGGGTCCAGATCACGAAGCCATCCTCGACGGGATCACCCGCCGCGACCCCGAGCTGAAAGGGGAAGTCAGCAAAGACGGGATTGGCCCTGGCCCGCCAGGTGGGAACGAGGCTCGTTGCGCCCGCGGCGAGGGAGAGAAGAAGACCCCGGCGTGACGGGGGCGGGGCTTGGGACATGGAACCTCCGCAACAGACGGGAGTCACCCTAGAGCAGATTTGTGACAGGCCCAATCCGGCGACCGCCGCCCGGTGGCCCGCCTACCCCTCCCCTCCCTCCAGCTGCAGGAACCAGACCTTCGCTGCGCCCCAGGTGCGGGCGTCGAGGAGGGTGTAGCCCGGGGCGTCGGGGGTCGGCTCGCCGGCGCCGGTCTCCAGCACTGCGAGGGCGCCAGTGGCCAGCCAGCCGCCTTCGCGCAGGCGGGCCAGGGCGGTCTCGCCGAGGCCCTTGCCGTAGGGCGGGTCTAGGAAGGCCAGGGTGAAGGCCGGGCCGTCGGCGCCGGGACGCACCCCCAGGTCTGTCGCGTCGCGGCGGTGGATCCGGGTGCGCCCGAACAGGGCGAAGGCCTCGGCGTTGTCGCGGATGGCGCCCCGGGCGGCGGCGTCGGTCTCCACGAAGAGGCAGAAGGCGGCCCCGCGGGAGAGGGCCTCGAAGCCCAGGGCGCCCGAACCCGCAAAGAGGTCGATGACCCGGGCGCCCGCGAGGGGCGGGGCCCAGTCGGCGTGCTCCAGGATGTTGAAGACCGCCTGGCGGGCGCGGTCGGAGGTGGGCCGGGTGCCCTGGCCCGGCGGCGCGGCGAGGCTTCGGCCCTTCAGGGCGCCGGAAACAATGCGCATGGCGGGATCGCCTCGGTCAGGTCTAGGGTGGTGGCGGGATGGAGACAGACAGGGAGGTCCTGATGAGCCTGGTGACCCGCGAACGCAAGGGGGCGGCGGTGGTGCTGACCTACGCCAACCCGCCCTGGGGCACGATGACCGCCGCCGGCGCCCGGGAGATGTACGCCGAGGCCAAGGCCGCACTGGACGACCCCGAGGTGCGCTGCCTGGTCCTGACCGGAGGCGTGCCCGGCATCTTCATCCGGCACTACGACGTGGACGAGCTGGCCGACATGAGCGCCCGCCTGCAGGACGGCCCGCCGCCGGCCCCACCGCGCGCCGACGCCCCGCCGCCGCCGCCCGGCTTCCTGGAGCTGACGGACATCATCTTTGCGGCGGACAAGCCCGTGGTGGCGGCCATCAACGGCCTGTGCCAGGGCGGCGGCTTCGAGCTGGCCCTGGCCTGCGACATCCGGATCGCGACGCCGGACGCGGCCTCGATCGGCCTGCCCGAGACCCGGATCGGAATCTTCCCCGGCGGCGGCGGCACCCAGCGCCTGCCCCGGGTGGTGGGCGAGGCCAAAGCCCTGGAGATCATCCTGCGCGGCCTGACCTTCACGGGCGCGGAGGCCCACGCCATCGGCCTGGTGCATGAGCTTTCGGCCGATCCCCTGGCCCGGGCCCTGGAGATGGCGCGGGAGTGGGAGGGGCGCGGGGCCGAGGGTATCGCCGCCGCCAAGCGGCTTACCCGCGCGGCCCTCGACCGCCCCCTTTCGGAGGGCCTTTCCGAGGAGCGCCGTTCCTTCCTGGAGGTGATGCGGACCGCTTCGGCCCGCGCGGCCCTGGAGGGCGCCCGCCGACCGGTGGAGATCCAGAAGATTTGACGGCGCGGGTCGGGCCGGAACGGGCCTTCGGGGCTCCGGCAGGCTTTCCCATGTCGGTCATGCCGGGCCGGGCCGCATCCTTCCGTCCGGAGCCGGGTTTGCGCAGTGGACGGGCGCCTGCGGGCCGGGCCTTGGCCTTGGGTCGCGCCCAACCGGGCTTGTAGGCGGGCCGGGCCCGGTCTGCGGCGGCTTCAGGAGAGGTGACGGCCTCCGACGCAGCTTCCCGGCGCTTCTCTGAAACCGGGGCCCGTCGGCTCCACTTCGGCTTGTCGCCCCTGGGCAGGTCCTCAGGCGGGATCAGGTCGCTGAAGAGCTCGCGGATCACGCGGGGCCCCACCTCCTCGATCTCGCCGGGGGGCAGGGTCGACAGGGCGAAGGGACCGTAGGCGAGGCGGATCAGCCGGTTGACCTTCAGGCCCACCGATTCGAGCACCTTGCGAACCTCGCGGTTCTTGCCCTCGGAAAGGGTGACGGTGATCCAGAGATTGGCGCCCGAGGCGCCGTCCCGGGCCTTGTCGATCACCGCCTCTACGGGGCCATAGCGCACCCCGTCGACGGTCACTCCAGCCTTCAGGGCGTCGAGCCGATCCTGGGTGATCCGGCCGAAGGCGCGGGCCCGGTAGCGGCGGACAAGGCCCGTGGATGGCAGTTCCAGAGCGCGGGCCACGCCTCCGTCATTGGTCAGCAGGAGGAGGCCTTCGGTGGCAAGGTCGAGGCGGCCGACGGAGATCAGCCGGGGCAGGCCCTGGGGCAGACCCTGGAAGACGGTGGGTCGACCCTGGGGGTCCTTGTGCGAGGTCACCAGGCCCGCGGGCTTATGATACCGGAACAGGCGCACGGGCTCGGCCTCGCCCACCACCTCGCCATCGACGGTGAGGATGTCGTCGGCCTCGATCCGGACGGCCGGGGTCGTCAGGGTCCGGCCATTGATGGCGACCCGCCCCTCGGCGATCAGGCGCTCGACCTCGCGGCGCGAGGCGACCCCGGCCCGGGCCAGGGCCTTGGCGATGCGCTCGCCGCCGCCCTCCGGGGATTGACCTTCGTCGCCGCCAGGGGTTCGTAACGGATCGTGGACCATGATCCGGAGTACATGCGCATTGCGCTGGCCGAGGCGCAAGCCGCCGCGGACCGGGGGGAGACCCCCGTGGGCGCCGTCGTGGTCGATCCGGCGACCGGCGAAGTCGTCGCAGCAGCTGGCAACGCTCCGATCGGCGAGTCCGACCCCACCGCCCATGCGGAGATTCGCGCCCTGAGGGCGGCGGCCCGGAAGCGGGGCAACTACCGACTGACCGGACTGACCCTTTACGTGACCCTGGAGCCCTGCCCCATGTGCGCCGGGGCGATCAGCCACGCCCGGATCGGGCGGGTGGTGTTCGGCGCGGAGGATCCCAAGGGCGGCGGCGTGGTGCATGGCGCACGCGTCTTCGACCAGCCCACCTGCCACTGGCGGCCGGAGGTCCAGGGCGGGGTCCTGGCGTCTGAGGCCTCGGACCTCCTCAAGGGATTCTTCCGCGCCCGGCGCAGCCGCCGGTCAGGTGAGGCGGCGGCGGTAGAGGGCGAGGAGGGCTGACCAGGCCCGCTCGGCGGCCTCCGGATTGTAGACGGCGGATCCCGGAACACACCATCCATGGCGGGCCCCCGCGTAGACCTCGACCTCCGCGAGTCTGCCGGCGGCGCGAAAGGCGGCGCGGAGAGCCTCCTTGGCCTGGGGCTCCTTCTGGTCGTCGTCCTCGGCGATGGCCACGAGGAACTCGGCCCGTGTGCGGGCGATCAGCCGGTGCGGGCTGTCCGGCGCGGCGGTGACGAGGCCTCCACCGTGGAAGGAGCCGACGGCGGCGATCCGGTCCGGGAGGGCGGCGGCGGCGAGGAAGGACATCGGCCCGCCCATGCAGTAGCCCTGGACGCCGGCGCCCTTGCCGGGGTCGACCAGGGACTGGCCGTCGAGCCATGCGAAGCAGGCGATGGCGTCACGGGCCGTCGCCTCGGGGGTGAGGGCGGATCTGAGCTCCATCAGCTTCGCCCGGTCGGCGGGATCGGCCCAGTTGACGGGACCCGCCGGGATGGGCGCGCGGCCCTTCCGGTAGAAGGGATTGGGGACCAGGACGGCGTAGCCCTCGGCGGCCATGCGCCCCGCCATCTGCCGGAAGACCGGGCGCAGGCCCATGATGTCGGTCCAGACCAGGACCGCAGGCCAGCCGCCGGCGGGGGCCCTTCCCGTGGGGTGGACGAAGACGGCGTCGCAGAGGCCGTCAGGCGTCTGGACCTCGACGTCCATTTCCATGACCTTCAGGGGCGCGGCGGCGGCCGGCGCCGAAGCGGCCACGGCGGCGCCGGCGGCGATAAGGCCGAGATCGCGCCGGGACAGGCCGGTGTCCGACGGAGGCGAACCGGGGCGTTGGACGTCATCGTTCATGGCGGGCTCCTGACCAGACCTGGAGGCACGATTATGCGCCCGCCCGCGCCGCCTGTCAGCCCAGGTGCGCCCCGGCGGCGGCGAGGGCGGCGGCGAGATCCACCGGCCGGCCCTGGGCCGCCAGGGCGTCCGCCAGGGCGGTGAGGCAGAGCCGGACATGCCAGGGGGTCGCCGAGGCGCCCATGAGGCCGATCCGCCAGACCTTTCCCTTCAGGGGTCCGAGGCCCGCGCCGATCTCCAGGTCCCAGCGCGCCAGCATGTGGGCCCGCACGGCCGCCTCGTCGACACCCTCGGGAACCCGGACGGTGTTCAGCTGCGGCAGGCGATGTTCGGGGGCGACCAGCATCTGCAGCCCGAGGGCCTCCAGGCCGGCGACCAGGGCCTCGTGCATCCGGGCGTGACGCACGAAGACGGCCTGCTGGCCCTCCTCGAAGAGGGCCACGAGGGATTCATGCAGGCCGTAGAGGGCGTTGATGGGCGCGGTGTGGTGATAAGTCCGCCCCCCCTCGCCGCCCCAATAGGCCATCAGCAGGCTGACATCGAGGAGCCAGTTCCGCACCGGCGTGGTGCGGGCGGCGACGGCGTCCAGGGCGCGGCGGGAGAAGGCGACGGGAGACAGGCCGGGAGGCGCCGAGAGGCACTTCTGCGTGCCGGAATAGAGGACGTCGGCGTCCCAGCCTGCGGCGTCCACCGGCACGCCGCCGAGGGAGGTCACGCAGTCGACGATGGACAGGGCGCCGTGACGGCGGGCCAGGGCGCAGAGGGCGGCGGCGTCGGAGCGCACGCCCGTGGAGGTCTCGGCGTGGACGAAGGCGAGGACCTTGGCGGGGCCAGAGGCCAGGGCGGCCTCGACCGCGGCGACATCGACGGGTTCGCCCCAGAGAGCGTCGACCCGGACCACCTCGGCGCCGGCCCGGCCCGCCATGTCGACCATGCGGCCGCCGAAGACGCCGTTGACGGCGATCACCGCCCGATCGCCCGGCTCCAGCAGGTTCATGAGGGCGCCCTCCATGCCCGCCGTCCCGGGGGCGGGCAGAGGCACGCAGGCGTGGTCAGGCGCATTGAAGAGCCGAGCCAGGGCGGCCTTGATCTCTTCCATCAGGTCCTGGAAGGCGGGATCCAGGTGCCCGACCGTCGGCCGGGCCAGGGCCGACAGCACCCGCGGGCTGACGTCGGAAGGGCCCGGGCCCATGAGGATGCGTCTCGGCGGCTGGAAGCTCTGCATGTCGCCCTCCCTGTTCGGCGTGCGACGATTAGGGGAAGCCGGCGCGCATGTCAGCACCCGCGATCAGCGGAAGGGCGGCTCGTCAAAGCTGCGCAGCTTGCGCGAGTGCAGGCCGGCGCCCTCCCGGCGAAGAAGGTCGATCGTGGCGAGGCCGATCTGCAGGTGCTGGCCGATGGCCCGATCATAGAAGGCGTTGGCCTGGCCAGGCAGCTTGATCTCGCCGTGCAGGGGCTTGTCGGACACGCAGAGCAGCGTGCCGTAGGGCACCCGGAACCGGTAGCCCTGGGCGGCGATGGTGGCGCTCTCCATGTCGATGGCTACGGCCCGCGACTGGTTGAACCTGAGGGCGCTGGACGAGTACCGCAGCTCCCAGTTACGGTCATCGGTGGTGACCACGGTGCCGGTGCGCAGGCGCCGCTTGAGGGCCTCGCCGCTCTCGCCGGTGACGGTCTCAGCCGCCCGGCCCAGGGCCACCTGGACCTCGGCGATGGGCGGGATCGGAATCTCGGGCGGCAGGACGTCGTCGAGAACGTGATCGTCGCGCAGGTAGGCGTGGGCCAGGACGTAGTCGCCGATGGTCTGCGAGCCGCGCAGCCCGCCGCAGTGGCCGATCATCAGCCAGGCCTCGGGCCTGAGGACCGCCAGGTGATCGGTGATGGTCTTGGCGTTCGAGGGGCCCACGCCGATGTTGACCAGGGTCACGCCCCGACGACCGGGCGCCATGAGGTGATAGGCGGGCATCTGGTGGCGCCGCCACGTGGCGTCGGCGACGACCTGCTCGGGATTAGGCGTGTCCCGGGTGACCAGGACGCCTCCGGCGGTAGAGAGGGCGGTGTAGCCCTCGTCGGCGCGCAGGCGCTCACAGGACCAGCGGACGAACTCGTCCACATAGCGGTGATAGTTGGTGAAGAGGACATAGGACTGGACGTGCTCAGCCGGTGTCCCTGTGTAGTGGGTGAGCCGGGCAAGGGAGAAGTCGGTCCGCAGGCCGTCGAAAAGGGCGAGAGGGCGGGCCGCCTCAGGCGGCGAGACCCAGAGTCCGTCCGCCACCTCGTCGCCGATGTGGGCCAGCTCGGTCGTGGGGAAGTGCCGGGCGATCTCGACAGCGCCGACATCGGCCTGGGCGAGGTCGACCGAGGCGTCAAGGACATAGGCGAAGGGCATTTCCTGGGCGGAACGGCCGACGCTGACCGTGACGTCGAAATCCGCCATCAGGAGGGAGAGCTGCTCGACCAGGAAATCCCGGAAATGCCGGGGGCGGGTGACTGTGGTCTCGTAGGCGCCCGGGGCGCCCAGGCGGGCATAGGCCCGGGCGAGGCGTGGATAGCCCTGACCTGCAGGCCAGACCAGCCTGAGGCTGGGATAGGCGAAGGCCCCTGAGGCCCGCAGGGCCGGGTCCGGCGGAACGCCGCCGGACAGGAAATCATTCAGGGCGGTTCTCAGGGCGGTGACGGAGGCGTCGTACTCGGCCTCCAGCGCATCACAGATGCGCACAGCGTCGGTGTTTGGCGTCATGCCCCTTCATAGCGCGCTCCTCGCCCAATGCCGAGGGGCGCCCGGCCCGGGATGGACGGCGGGTGTGTTCTTGGCCAAAAGACGGGGGGGCCAAACTCGGGGGGGACGTCATGCGCCTGTTCAACATCTTTGTCGTCGCCGCCATGGTGCTGGGCGTCCTGGCCGGCTGGGCCGCCCACACCTTCCTTTCCGCGGAGCAGGCGGGGGCCTTCGCCGAGGGCCTGTCGGTCATCACCACCATCTTCCTGCGCATGATCAAGATGATCATCGCCCCCCTGGTCTTCGCCACTCTTGTGGCGGGGATCGCCCACATGGAGGACGCCGCGGCGGTCGGCCGGGTGGGGGTAAAGTCCATCGCCTGGTTCCTGCTGGCCTCCATCGTCTCGCTGACGGTGGGCCTGTTGATGGTTCATCTGATCCAGCCGGGCGCCGGCATGTCGCTGGACCCCTCAGCCCTGGCGGACCGGGCGGTTGCGCCGGCGGCCAAGCTGACCCTGAAGGAGTTCCTGACCACCCACCTGGTGCCGGACTCCATCATCAAGGCTATGGCCAACAACGAAATCCTGCCGATCGTGGTGTTTTCGGTCTTCGTCGGGACAGCTGTGGCCTCGATCGACGACCGTGCGCCGGCGGTGCTGAACCTGGTGGAGCAGGTCTCGGCCATCATGCTGAAGGTGACCGGATACGTCATGCTGGTGTCGCCGGCGGCTATCTTCGCCTCTCTCGCCTCGGTGATCGCCACCAAGGGTCTCGATATCCTGGGGGCCTACGCCAAGTTCGTCGGCGGCTTCTACCTCTCGCTCGGCGCCCTCTGGACCCTGTTGCTGGCCGCCCTGATCCTCGTCGTGGGCCTTCGCGGACTGAAGCTCATCGCGGGAATCCGCGAGCCCATGCTGCTGGCCTTCTCGACCGCCTCTTCGGAGGCGGCCTACCCCGGCACCCTGGCGGCGCTGCAGAAGTTCGGCGTCTCCCGCAAGGTGGCGAGCTTCGTCCTGCCCCTCGGCTACTCGTTCAACCTGGACGGGTCGATGATGTATTGCACTTTCGCCACCCTGTTCATCGCCCAGATCTACGGGATCGAGCTGACCCTGATGCAGCAGATCACCATGCTTGGCCTGCTGATGGTGACCTCGAAGGGTATGGCCGGCGTGCCCAAGGCCTCCATCGTCGTGATCGCTGCGACCCTGGCCTATTTCGGCCTGCCGGAGGCCGGGATCGGCATCATCCTGGCCGTGGACCAGCTGCTCGACATGGGCCGGTCAGCCACCAACGTGGTGGGCAACTCGGTGGCCAGCGCCGTGGTGGCCAAGTGGGAGAATCAGATCGGGCCAGGGGAAGAGGAGGCGTCCAAGCCGGTGTGAAGGCGGTCTTCCACCCGCGCGCCCGTCTCCCCATATTCCGGCGGTCAGACTCCATGGGGCGGAACCCGATGCGAAATACCCTGAAGACCTTCACCCTGCTGGCCGCGCTGACGGCCATCTTCGTGGGGATCGGCTACAGCATGGCCGGCCTGAACGGCATGCTGATCGCCTTCGGCCTGGCCGTGGCGATGAATCTCTTCAGCTACTGGAACTCGGACAAGATCGTCCTGAAGATGTACCGGGCGGCGCCGGTGGACGACTCCCACCCGGACCCGCGCGTGAGGGCCTACGCCTCGGACGTCCGCGACCTGGCGGCCCGGGCGCAGATGCCTCTGCCGAAGATCTACATCATCGACCAGGACCAGCCCAACGCCTTCGCCACCGGCCGGAACCCCGAGAACGCCGCAGTCGCCGCGACCCGAGGTCTCCTGGAGATGCTGGACCGGCGCGAGATCCGGGGCGTCATGGCTCATGAACTGGCCCACGTGAAGCACCGCGACACTCTGACCATGACGGTGACGGCGACGATTGCGGGCGCGATCTCCACCCTGGCCAACCTGGCGGCCTTCAGCGGACTGTCGGGCGACAGCGAACGCCGGGGGGCGGGCCTCCTGGGCATTGTGGTCATGATCCTGGCGCCGATCGCCGCCGCCCTGGTGCAGATGGCCATCAGCAGAAGCCGCGAGTACGAGGCCGACCGGGCGGGGGCCGAGATTTCCGGCGACCCGGAGGCCCTGGCGAGCGCCCTGCGGAAGATCGAGGCCTACGCCCACGGGGTCCGCAACCCGGACGCCGAGGCCAATCCGGCCACCAGCCACATGTTCATCATCAACCCCCTGCACGGGGAGGGGATGGACAACCTGTTCTCGACCCACCCGTCCACCGCCAACCGCGTGGCGGCGCTGATGGAGCTGATGGGCCGGCGGACCGCCTGACCGGAGCGCCTACTCGGCGGGCTCCGCCGGGACGCTGCGGCGGGCCATGAGGCGGTCGAACTCGGTCCAGACGCCGGCCTCTCCGTGCCATTGCCCCCGGGTCGCCGCCTTGGAGTACTCTGTGGACCGGGCCTCGAAGAAGTTGGCGTGCTCGACGCCCGAGATCATCGACTGCAGCCAGGGCAGGGGGTTCTCCTTCACCCCGTAGACCTCCGGCAGGGCCAGCTGGCGCAGGCGCCAGTCCGCGATGAAGCGGATGTAGGCCTTGATGTCGTCGGGGGTCATGCCCTGGACCTCGCCGGCCGAGAAGGCCAGGTCGATGAACTTGTCCTCGAGGCTGACCACGGTCTTGCAGCAGTCGACGATGTCGTCCGCCACGGCGGCGGTGACTGCCCCCGTCTCCTGGTTGAAGGCGTGATAGAGCTTGATGATGCCCTCGCAGTGCAGGCTCTCGTCCCGCACCGACCAGGACACGATCTGACCCATGCCCTTCATCTTGTTGTGCCGCGGGAAGTTCATCAGCATGGCGAAGCTGGCGAACAGCTGCAGACCCTCGGTGAAGGCGCCGAACATGGCGAGGGTCCGGGCGATGTCCGCCTCGGTGTCAACGCCGAACTGCTGCATGTAGTCGTGCTTGGCCTTCAGCTCCTGGAACTCCAGGAAGGCCGTGAACTCGGAATCGGGCATGCCGATGGTCTCGAGCAGCAGGGCGTAGGCGGCGATGTGGATCGTCTCCATGTTGGAGAACGAGGCCAGCATCATCTTGATCTCGGTCGGACGGAAGACGCGGGAATAGCGCTCCATGTAGTTGTCGTTCACTTCGACGTCCGACTGGGTGAAGAAGCGGAAGATCTGGGTGAGGAGATTCCGCTCGCGGTCGTTGAGCTTGGCCGCCCAGTCCTTGAGGTCCTCGCCGAGGGGCACCTCCTCCGGCATCCAGTGGACCTGCTGCTGGCGCTTCCAGAACTCGTAGGCCCAGGGATAGCGGAAGGGCTTGTAGGCGTAGGACGGGGTGAGCAGGCCAGGCAGGGCGGACTTGGCGGGCACGGTCAGGCTCTCCTCGGGAAAACGGTGGAAGACTTCAGGTCGGAGGGCGATCTAGACACGGCTTGGAGCCGATATCTAGGGGGTCTCGCTTCGCCGGGCCCAACATGTTGTGAACGGACGGGGGATACCTGGCCTACTGGCAGGCCAGGCATTCCTCGTAGTCCGTACGGGCGGCGTCGGACATGTCGACGGCTTCAGCCGCCTCGGCGCCGGCGTGGGCCGCCCGCTGCACGGACTTCGAGCGCAGGTAGTACAGGGACTTGCACCCCTGCTCCCAGGCGGACCAGTGCAGCATGTGCAGGTCCCACTTGTCGACGTCGCCCGGCAGGAAGATGTTCACAGACTGGGACTGGCAGATGTCCGGCGTACGATCGGCGGCCAGCTCGACCACCCAGCGCTGGTCCAGTTCGAAGGCGGTCTTGAAGACGTCCTTCTCATCCTGGGTCAAGACGTCGAGGTGCTGGACCGACCCCTCGTTTTCGAGGATCGAGTCCCAGACGGACGGGATGTTCTGGCCCCGGGCCTCGAGCAGTCGCTCCAGGTAGGGATTGCGGACGGCGAAGGTGCCGGACAGGGTCTTGTGGGTATAGATGTTGGCCGGAATGGGCTCGATACCCGCGCTGGTCCCGCCGCAGATGATGGAGATCGACGCGGTCGGGGCGATGGCGAGCTTATGCGAGAAGCGTTCCATCACGCCACGCTCGGCGGCGTCGGGGCAGGGGCCGCGCTCGGCGGCGAGCACGCGCGAGGCGGCGTCGCACTGTCGGCGCAGGTGCTTGAAGAGCCGCATGTTCCAGGACTTGGCCATAGCGGACTCGAAGGGCACGTTCTGCATCTGCAGGAAGGAGTGGAAGCCCATCAGCCCCAAGCCCACCGAACGCTCGCGCCGGGCGGCATAGATGGCGTTGGCCATGCTGGACGGCGCCCGGGTGATGAAGTCCTCGAGCACATTATCGAGGAAACGCATGACGTCCTCGATGAAGGTCGGATGGTCACGCCACTCCAGGAAGGTCTCGGCATTCACCGAGGACAGGCAGCAGACTGCGGTGCGCTCCTTGCCCAGATGATCCAGTCCGGTGTGAAGCATGATCTCCGAGCACAGGTTGGACTGGCGGACAGAGAGGCCGAGGTCCCGCTGGTGCTGGGGCAGGGCCCGGTTCACCGTGTCGGAGAAGATCAGGTAGGGCTCGCCGGTCTGCAGGCGGATCTCGAGAATCTTCTGCCAGAGACTGCGCGCGTCGACCTCACGGATGACTTCGCCGGTCTTGGGCGAGCGCAGGCCGAAGGCGGCGCCATCGCGCACGGCCTCCATGAACTCGTCGGTGATCGAGATGCCGTGGTGCAGGTTCAGGGACTTGCGGTTGAAGTCGCCGGACGGCTTGCGGATTTCGAGGAACTCCTCGATCTCGGGATGGTGGATGTCGAGGTAGACGGCCGCTGATCCCCGGCGCAGGGAGCCCTGACTGATCGCCAGGGTGAGGCTGTCCATGACCCGGATGAAGGGAATGATGCCGCTGGTCTGGCCCGCGCCCTTCACCTTCTCGCCGATGGAGCGGACACCCCCCCAATAGGTGCCGATGCCGCCACCGTTGGAGGCCAGGGCGACGTTCTCGTTCCACACGCCCTGGATCCCGTCGAGGGAGTCGTTCACGGCGTTCAGGAAGCAGGAGATGGGCAGGCCTCGATCAGCGCCGCCATTGGACAGGACCGGAGTGGCCGGCATGAACCACAGGCGGGAGATGTAGTCGTAGACCCTCTGGGCGTGGTCGGCGTCGTCGGCGTAGGCGGTGGCCACGCGGGCAAACATGTCCTGGTAGGACTCGCCCGGGAGGAGATAGCGGTCCTCCAGGGTGGTCTTGCCGAAGTCGGTCAGCAGAGCGTCCCGCGAGCGGTCCACCTGGACCTTCCGCACCAACTGGAGCTGGGGGCGTTCCGCCCGCTCGTGCGCAGCCTTTGCCTCCGTCTCAACCGCTCGCCTCACTGCTTCACCACCGCTCATGCCCTGCACCCGCAATCCTCACTGGCGGCGCGGATCTGGTCCGGGCCCACCACTTCATTAAACGTCTATATCTAGTGGGCGCCCCGCCCGACTACGCAACATCATGGGGCCATGACCCTAATGACTCGTCAACGGGGCGGGCGGGTTGTCCCCGGGAGTTTTTTGCTAACAAGAGGTTAACAGGGGGCTTGACGCTTGAACATGCTGGAGTTTCGAGAGGCTCGGAAACACCGATTCACGAGACTGTGAACATCAGGGCGCGACAGACTTCCCGGGCCGCACGATGCCCCAGGGCGGCGCGCCAGGCATGAAAAAGGGGCCCGGTCGCGAGACCGGGCCCCGGTATTTCCAGGCGTTTCCGCCTGCGATCGAGATCAGAAGTTGATGTCGATCGTCGAACGGCGGTTCAAGGGTTCCTTCACGCCATCGCCGGTGGCGACCGCGAGTTCGGTTTCACCCTTCCAGTCGACCTGCATCAGCTGCTGGCCCACGCCCTGACCCACCAGTGCGTCGGCGACGGCCTTGGCCCGGCGCTCGGAGAGCCGGACGTTGTAGGCCGGCGAGCCGGACGAGTCGGTGTGTCCGACCACGATCACTCGGGTCGCGTTACCGGCCTTGGCGTACTCAGCTGCTTCCGTGACGATGGTCTGGGCTTCCGGCGTCAGGATGGACTGATCGAACGGGAAGTAGACCACAAACTGCTTGGCCTCGTAGGCCGGCGGCGGCGGAGGCGGCGGCGGCGGCGGGGGAGGCGGCGGCGGCGGCGGGGGAGGCGGAGGCGGCGGCGGCGGCGGCGGCGCGAAGGAGTAACGCAGACCCACGGTCAGGGACTGGTCCTCATACGCACCGTTGAAGGCGCCGGGCTGCAGGGCATGGGTGCCCTTGGACGCGAAGGTCAGGTCCGAGCCGCTGAGGTAGCGGTAGGTCAGGTCCGCATCCAGACGGTCGGTGATGGCCCAGGCCACGCCGGCGATACCCTGCCAGGCAAAGGCCGTATCGTCATCGTCGATGGTCAGGTTCTGATAGGCCGGGTTTGCGGGGGTGGCCGCAGCGCCCGCCGGGGTGATCGTGGAGAATTGGCCGACGATCGCATCCGCTGTGGTCTGGTTGATGCCCACGCCCACCCCGATGAAGGGGTTCAGCGTCGAGTCCGGCAGGATGTCGTAAATGACATTGCCCATCAGGGTGTAGGTCTTCACGCTGCCGGTGGGCGAGCCGCAGTTCGGGGCCGCCGTGGTGCGCACCACGCCTGCGGTGCAGAGGCCCTGGATCGCGTTGCTGGCGCCGCCGCGAACCGACTCGATGTCGCCGGGGCGATAACCGCCTTCCAGCTCGACGCGCCAGTTGCTGGAGACCTGATAACCAAGGCGGGCGAAACCGCTCCAGTCATCCGCCTGATTGAACTTCCAGTTGTAGGGCTTGCCGTTGGCGGCGTTGTTGCTCGACGTTCCGTCGATGCCCATCGGCCAATGATAGCCAAGATCGACCGCACCATACCAGCCCACTTCGCGGGCAGAGGCCCCCGACGCGATGGTCACGGCGGCCAGGGCCGCTCCGGCCAAAAGTTTGAATTTCATAACAGAGCCCTCTCTTGCCCTCAGCGGAGACGAAACCGCTTTGCTCGCCTTATATCAGGCGAACTATCACGTGGAAGTGTCGCAGACGCAACAGCAGGCTTTATTCGCCGGAATCTCCGCTGGCAAGCCTCGAAGCGCCGTCAGGATCCGACCCCCGCAGGACGGCGACGGGGTTTTGCGAGAAACCCGTCGCCTCTGTTCAGTTCGCGCCGGAACTCGTCGCGTCGTTCGTGGATCGAGGCGATGACAGGTCCGGCGGGGGCTCCCAGGCCGAGAAGGACCGCCTCCGACAGCTGCAGGCTGGCCTCGACGGTCTCGGGGACCGCGTCAGTGACGCCCATATCGTAAAGGCGCAAGGCCTGCTGGCTGTCCCGAGCCCGGGCGAAGATGGCCAGATCCGGCCGCCTCTCTCTGACTGAGGCCACGAGAGCTTCCACGGAGGCTGAATCCCCCCCCTCGGCGTCCGAGGTGATCACCAGGGCCTGGGCGGTGTCCAGACCGCAGCGTTCAAGAAAGCCCGGTCGGGAGGCGTCGCCGAAATAGAGGCTTCGGCCAGACCGGCGCCCCCGGGCGACCACGGCGGCGTCCTGATCGATGGCTGACCAGGGCAGGCCATGCCGATCCAGCATCTCGCCCACCAGTCGCCCGACCCGTCCGAATCCGACGAGGAGGATCCGGCCCTCGGGCGCAGCCCCGGGGGCGTGCGGCGCCTCTGCCAGCCCCCCGGTCGCCCGCCCGGCGATCCGGAGCCCGAGGGCGGCCAGAAGCGGGATGCACATCATCGACAGGGTGGCGGAGACGAGGAGGCTCTGACCCAGGGCGTCGGGGACGAGGCCCAGCTGCATTGCGGAAGCCAGGATGACGAAGGCGAACTCGCCGCTGGCGGCCAGCAGGAGGGCCGTCTCGATCGCGACCCTCCAGGCCATGCCGAAGGCGCGGGCCAGTCCGAAGATCAGGGCGGTGTTCAGGGCCATCAACCCGACGGTCACCCCAACGACCTGGAAGGGCTGTTCGAGGATCAGACCGACATCGAGGCCGATGCCGACCGCCAGGAAGAAGAGGCCAAGGAGCAGGCCCTTGAAGGGCTCGATGACCTGTTCGACCTCATGGCGGAACTCGGTCTCGGCCAGCAGCAACCCGGCGACAAAGGCGCCCAGGGCCATGGACAGGCCGGCGAAGGCCGCCATCAGGCCTGAGCCGATCACCACCAGCAGGCAGGCGGCCATGAACAGCTCCTCGCTGCGGGCCCTGGCCACCGAGCGCATCATGGGGCGCAGCAGGAAGCGTCCGAACCCGACAAGGGCGGCCACCGCCAGGGCGGCGGGGGCGAAGCTCAGCAGGATGTCCGGAGACAGGGCGCCGTCGTCGTTCCGCCCCAGGATGGCCAGGGTGATCAGGATTGGCGCTACGGCCAGGTCCTGGAACAGCAGGACGGCGAAGGTCACGCGGCCCGCCTGGACATGCTGGCGGCGACTTTCGGTAAGGATCGGCATGACCACTGCGGTCGATGACAGGGCCATGGCGGCGCCGACCGCCGCGGAGGCGGTCACCGAGGCCCCGAAGAGGTAGGCGGTCAGGCCGACGATAAGGCCGCACCCCAGGACCTGCAGCGCGCCAAGGCCGAAGACGTAGCGCCGCATGAGCCAAAGCCGGGCCCAGGACAGCTCCAGCCCGATCATGAACATCAGGAAGACCACGCCCAGCTCACCAAGCTGAGCCAGCTCCTTCGGCGAATCGATGGTCAGCTCCGCCGCCCAGGGCGCGAGGGACCCGAGGGCGCCCAGTCCTGACGGACCGAGGAGAACGCCGGCGCCGAGGAAGCCGAGGATGGGACTGATCTTCCAGCGCCGGAACAACGGAACAATGATCCCCGCCGTCGCCAGGAAGAGGATGACATCCTTGAAGTCGCCAGGTGCGGGGTGAGCCATGTTCGTCCTCGTCGCCCCGGACTATGGAGCAAGCGGCCGGCCGATGCGAGGCCCCCGCGCAGCTCCGAATCGGGGGTGGAACAGGCGACAAGGGGTGCGCAGAAACCTCGTGCCTGTCGCGCCTGTCGGCGGCATGTTGCGTGGCCTGACCCGCCTGGACCCGGAGACCCCGATGACCTTCGCCCGCCCTCTGATCGCGGCCATCGCTGTGGCCATCGCCCTGCCCGCTGTCGCCTCAGACCTCGCCGCCCCCCGGATGGGCGCCTGGGGCTTTGATATGGCCGGGCGCGACGCCGCGACGCCCGCCGCCCGGGACCTCTTCACCCATGCCAACGGCGCCTATCTTGAGGGACTGCAGATTCCCGCCGACCGTTCGAGCTTCGGGGCCTTCGACGCCCTGCGCGAGCTGTCTGTGAACCGGATGCGCGCCGTCCTCGAGACGGCGGCGGCCGACCCTGCGCCGACGGCGGACAGGGTGCGTCTTGCGACCCTCTACAGGAATTTTATGGACGAGGCGGCGGTCGCCGCCCTGGGGGCGAAACCTATCGCCCGGGCGCTCAGGGACATCCGCGCCATCCGGAACCACCGGGACGCAGCGCGGCTGATGGGCCGCTCGACCAGCAGCTTTGGCGGCTCGGTCATTTCAGCATTCATCTCGGACGACGCCCGGAACCCGCAGGCCTATGCCGTCTACCTGAGCCAGTCCGGCCTGAACCTGCCGGACCGCGACTATTATCTTGAGGCCCGTTTCGAGCGTCAGCGGGGGGAGTACCGAGCCTATGCCGAGCGCATGCTGGCCATGGCAGGCTGGCCCGAACCCGGAAAGGCCGCAGACGCCATCCTGGCGTTCGAGACGAAGATCGCAAAGGCCTCCTGGACCAACGCCCAACGTCGGGACCGGGATCGCACCTACAATCCCGCGACGCCTCCGGAACTGGCCCGCATTGCGCCTGGCTTTCCCTGGGCCGACTACCTGTCCGGCGCAGGGCTGGGCAGCGTGGACCGGGTCATCGTTCGCGAGATGGGGGCCCTCCCCGAGATCGCCCGCATTTTTGCTGAAACCCCCTTTGAGACCCTCCGGGCCTATCTGGCCCTGAGTCTCGCCGACGAGGCGGCGCCCTACCTGTCCCCAGACTTCGACAAGGCCAACTTCGACTTCCGCGGCAAGGTCCTGACCGGGCAGCCTGAGCAGCAGCCGCGTTGGAAACGAGCCGTCGCCCTCGTCGATGAACAGCTTGGCGAAGCCCTGGGTCGGGATTACGTGGCCAACTACTTCCCGCCGGAGTCCAAGGCCCTCATGGAAGGACTGGTGGCCGACATCAAGGCCGCCATGCGCAAGCGGATCGAACGGGTCTCCTGGATGGGACCTGAGACCCGGGCCAGGGCCCTGGAGAAGATGTCGAAGTTCAGCGTCATGATCGGATACCCCGAGGTCTGGCGCGACTATACCGGGCTCGAGATGAAGTCCGGAGATCTCTTCGGCGATGTCTCCCGGGCCCGGGCCTGGAACTGGAACCGCCTTGTCTCCCGCCTGGATCAGCCCGTTGACCGACGGGAATGGTCCATGACCCCGGCGACCGTGAACGCCTACTACTCCCCGACCCGCAATGTCATCGTCTTCCCCGCCGGCATCCTGCAGCCGCCCTTCTTCGATCCCAAGGCCGACATGGCGATCAACTACGGGGCCATTGGCGGGGTGATCGGACACGAGATCACCCACGGTTTCGATGACCAGGGCCGCAAGTCCGATGGGGACGGTCGCCTGAACGACTGGTGGACGCCCGGGGACGCCGAACGGTTCAAGGCCGAGTCCGCGAAGCTGGGCGCACAGTACTCGGCCTTCGAGGCCCTGCCCGGCGTCTTCATCAAGGGGGACCTCACCATGGGCGAGAACATCGCAGACCTCGGCGGTGTCCTGCTGGCGCTTGACGGCTACCGCGCCTCCCTGAAAGGGGCTCCAGCCCCGGTGATCGACGGTCTGACAGGCGACCAGCGGGTCTTCTACGGGTGGGCCCAGGTCTGGCGGACCAAACTCCGGGAGGACCGGGCGCGCCAATTGCTGACCACGGGGCCCCACTCGCCGCCCCAGGCGCGCGTGAACCTGCCGGTCCGGAACATCGACGCCTTCCATGAAGCCTTCGGCGTCAAGCCGGGTGACCCCATGTACCTGCCTGCGGACCAGAGGGCCCGGATCTGGTGACGCCTCAGCCCGCCCGGACCAGAATGTCCCGGGCGGCGTGGACGCCGGTGGCGAAGACCGCCTGCAGGAGATAGCCCCCCGTGGGCGCCTCCCAGTCGAGCATCTCGCCGGCGACCCAGACGCCGGGACGGGCGCGGAGCTGGAGCCCCGCGTCCAGGTCCTCGAACCGGACCCCCCCAGCTGTGGAGATTGCGCGCTCCAAGCCCGTGGTCGCCGTCAACCGAATACGGATCGCCTTGATTCGCGCAGCCAGGACCCGGGAGTCTCCGGGCAGGGGACCTGCTTCCCGCATCAGGGCGATGGCGGCGGGCGGTAGGGAGGCGGCCTTCCTCAGCCGGTTGGAGAGACTGGCCTTCCGGTCCTGGCGACCGATCCGGGCCGCCAGGTCGACGGCCTTACGGTCCGGCCTCAGGTCGATCTCGACGGTCGCCTCGCCCGTCGCAGCGATGGCGTCGCGCAGGTCTGCTGAGAGGGCGTAGACGGCGCCCCCCTCCAGCCCCCGGGAGGTCAGCAGGACCTCCCCCCGGGCCCGGCGCTCCCCGAACCGGAGTTCAACCGCTTTCAGGGGTGTCCCCGCGAACCGGTCGGTCAAGGTCGGGCTGAGGGTTCCGACGAAGCCGCAGTTGGCCGGCCGCAGGGGCGCCGGCGCTGCGCCGGCGGAGGCCAGCAGGGCGGTCCAGGCGCCGTCTGCGCCGAGACGGGGCCAGCTGGCGCCGCCGAGGGCCAGGAGGAGGGCGTCGGCTGGCTCCGGGACAGGGGCGTTCTCCGCCTGCCGGAAGAGGGGATGACCGTCCGCGTCCCATCCGGTCCAGGTCGAGCGGAGACGGAGCTCTACGCCCAGCCCGGCCAGGCGGGCGAGCCAGGCCCGGACCAGGGGCGAGGCCTTGAGGACCCGGGGAAAGACCCGTCCGCTGGTGCCGACGAAGGTGTCCTGGCCCAGGCTCGCCGCCCAGTCGCGGAGGGCCTTGGGGGGGAAGGCCTCCAACAGGGGTGCAAGGGTCTCTTCCCGACCGCCATAGCGGCTGAGCATGTCGGCCAGGGCCTCCGAGTGGGTCAGGTTCAGTCCACCGCGGCCGGCCATGAGCAGGCGGCGGGCGGGACTGGGCATGCGTTCGTGCACGACCACCCGCGCGCCGCCCCGGGCCAGGACCTCGGCCGCCATGAGGCCGGCGGGACCCGCGCCGACAATCACCACCTTCGGACCTGGCATGGAATGGGTGACTCCGGATTGCGAAGGACAGGCAGCCCCCGGCCGGACGCGGGAGGAACCCGGGGTGGTCTTCCGGGGGCCCAGGCCTCCGACAGCCCGTCCGACCCCCGGATTTGACAGAAACGTCAATCTTCTTGGGATCGCCCAAAAAAACAACCCGCCTTTCGGCGGGTTGCTTGGGCTTTGGAACCCTGGATTCAGAAGGCGTTTCCTCCCCGAAACGCCGGAGATCGACGGTTCGAAGGCCGTCATGTCTCTCGCTGCTTCCGACTTGAAGGCAATTTCATGGCGGTGTCAACCGGCCCCGCAGGAGAGCGTCCAGACATCCGCAAGGCAGCGCGTTTCTTGACATTACTGTCAACTCTGACCCAGGGCGGTGCGCAGGCGCGCAATGGGCGGACAGGCCGTCTCGAAGACGAAGTCTGGCCGTGAAGCGGTCACCGGACCCCGGCCCGCGGCCGTCAGCCGGGCCGCGACCCGGGCGACGAGGCCGACGGGCGCCAGGAGACCGTTCGGACGGCGGACAGCGCCCAGCGTCTCGAGCTCGGGAAGGATGGGGTCCTCGTCCCCGCCGGGCCAGATGAGGGTGGCCGCGGCGTGGGCGGCCGCCCGGGCTTCAAGTATCCGCACCAGGGACTCCGCCGCCGCCATCACCTCTTGCGTCCAGTGGGCTCGCAGCCCGGCGGTCAGTTGGGCCTCGCTCCTCAGGATGATCCCGTCCTCCAGAATCTTCAGATCATTCGCCCGGAGAGTCGCCCCGGTCGTGGTGATGTCCACCACGATGTCGGCGGCGCCCGCCGCAGGCGCGCCTTCCGTAGCGCCGCCGGATTCGACGATTCGATAGTCGGCCACCCCGTGCAGAGCGAAGAACTCGCGGGTCTGCACGAGGTACTTGGTCGCCACCCGCAGACGCCGGCCGGTCCTGACGAGACGATCGTGGGCCACCTCCTCCAGGTCGGCCATGGTCGAAACGTCCAGCCAGCTCCGCGGGGCGGCGACCACCAGGTCGGCGCGGCCGAAGCCGAGAGGGCGCAGAAGCAGGGCCGAAGCGGCGGCTTCGGCGCCCTGCTCGCGCAGCAGGTCCTCTCCGGTGACGCCCAGGTGGACCTCGCCGGACACGAGGGCCGCAGCGATGTCACCGGCGGACAGGAGGCGCACCTGAACGCCGTCAACGCCCTGCAGGCGGGCGCGATAGCCCCGGTCGCCACCGCTCATCGAGAGGCCGAGCCCGCAGTCCTGCAGCCAGGTCTCGACCTGTTCCTTGAGGCGCCCCTTGGAGGGGATGGCCAGGGTCAGGGCGTCGCTCATCGTCCGGTCTCCGCAATGGCCCGCCCGGGCCGGACCATGCCGCCCAGGGCCGCCCCTCCGCCGACGCCGCCGGACAAACGGGCCTGCAGGCCGTCGTAGCGTCCTCCGGCCGCCAGGGGCCGGTCGGGACCGAGGGCGGTGGACAGGACCTCCACGACAAGGCCGTCGTAATAGGCGAAGTCGCCGCGGGGGGCGGCGTCAAAGATCGCCACCGCAGATCCGGCGGTAGCCGCCTCGATCCGGTCCAGGCGCCGGGCCCAGTCGGCGAGCCGGGCCTCGAGGTCGGCGGCCTTCGGGGCGAGACGACCCAGCTGTTCGAGGGCGGCGCGGGGGGCGGCGCGGACGGCCAGGAAGGCCCGAATGGCGTCGGCCTGATCCGGCGACAGGGAGGGCGCCCGGGCGGCCTCGGACCGACGCACCAGGCGGGCGGCGATCTCGGCGGCGCTGCGACCGCCGACGGGCGTGATGCCCGACAGCATCCAGATCTCCTCCAGGAGGGCCGCGGCCTCCTCCGGCGGCAGGGCGCCCAGCCGCCGGGCGATCACGCCTTCGGAGGGATCATCAGACTCAGGACCGCCGGCGCGGTCGAGTTCCGCCGCCAGCCGACTGGGCCGGGCGGCCATTCGGGTCAGACGGGCCGCCAGGGCCCCGTTCAGGCCGAGGGACTCCACGAAGACCGGAAAGAGGCCTGCATCCCCGAGACGCAGGGAGAGGTCGCATCGCCCCCCGGCCAGGGCGGCGCGCCAGAGCAGGTCCACGAGGTCCGCATCCGACTCGACCCGGTCGCCACCCGGCGCGAAGCGCTCGATCCCGATCTGAAGGACCTCCCCGGCCTCCTCCTCGGAGGCGCGGAAGACAAGCCCTTCGTAAGCGTAGTCTCCGGAGGCGGCGCCGGACGCAAGGTGCAGGCGAGCGACCGGGGCGGTGAAATCGGGCCTCAGGCAGACCTCTTCCCCACCAGCGGCCTGCAGCACATAGAGACGCGAGCGGAGGGCTTCCCCGGCCAGCTCCAGGACCAGGGAGAGGGGCTGGAGAACGGGGGGCTGCACCCAGGTCGCGCCGGTCTCGCGGAAGACCGCGCGAATGGCCTCGAGCCGGTCGGTGGGCAGGCGGGGCTCCTGGATCATGTCGCCTCTCCGAGGATGTGGCGGACCACGGCCACCAGCCGGTCCCTCGGAACGGTCTGCTGGCCCGGTCGCTCGGCCCGCCAGGCGGCGTTGTCCGTGACGTCGGAAGCCAGGGCCCGGCCAAGGTCGAGGTCCTTGATGGTGACCGTCCCGGCGGCGATCTCGTCTCCGCCCAGGATGACGGCGGCGGGGGAGAGACGCCGGTCGGCGTACTTCATCTGGGCCTTCATCCCCGAGGCGCCGAGATAGACCTCGGCGGCGATCCCGGCGGCGCGGAGCTCGGCGGCCACGGCGAAGTAGGCGGCCATGTCGTCCGGCGAGAAGGCGATGACCACGACGGGGCCCCTCGCCTCCCGACTGTTTTCCCGGTCTGCGGCGCGCAGGGCGGCGGCGAGGCGCGAGACGCCGAAGGAAAAGCCGGTGGCCGGGGTGCGCTCGCCGGTGAAGCGGGCGATCAGGTCATCATAGCGCCCGCCGCCGCCGACCGAGCCGAAGCGGGCGGGCTGGCCCTTCTCGTCCAGGGTTTCCAGCCGCAGCTCAGCCTCGAAGACCGCGCCAGTGTAGTACTCCAACCCCCGGACCACGGACGGGTCGAAGACCGCCCGGTCTGCGCCTACGCCCATGCCGGCCAGGGCCCGGTCGATGCCCGCCAGCTCCTCAAGGCCGGCGTCGCCCTCGGCCGAGCCGCCGATCACCCCGGCGATCCTCCGCAGGGTCTCGGCCCGGTCGCCGGCGCCGGCGGCGGTGAAGGCCAGGACCGAGTCGATGGCGGCGGTCGCCAGCCCCGCCCCGCGGGTGAAGGCGCCGGACTCGTCCTTCCGGCCCTCGCCGAGGAGGAGGCGGACGCCCTCCGGCCCCAGCCGGTCAAGCTTGTCGACGGCCCGCAGGACGGCGAGCTTCTGGCCCTCGTCCGCCACGCCGGCCCGGTCCAGGAGGCCGTTGAGCAGGCGGCGGTTGTTGATGCGAAGGACGTAGCCGCCCTCGGGCAGGCCGGCGGCGGCGAGGCCCTCGGCGGCCATGGCGATGATCTCGGCGTCGGCCTCCGGGCGGGCCGAGCCCACCGTGTCGGCGTCGCACTGGGTGAACTCGCGGAACCGCCCCGGGCCGGGCTTCTCGTTGCGCCAGACCGGACCGTAGGCGTAGCGACGGAAGGGCCGGGTCAGGCCCTCCCGGTTCTGGGCGACGAACCGGGCCAGGGGCGCGGTGAGGTCATAGCGCAGGGCCATCCACTGGTCGTCGTCGTCCTGCAGGGCGAAGACGCCCTCGTTGGGACGGTCGGCGTCCGGCAGGAACTTGCCCAGGGCGTCGGCGTACTCGAGGGCGCCGGTGTCGAGGGCCTCGAACCCATAGCGCTCATAGACCTCGGAGACGCGGACGAGGATCCGGCGCTCGGCGGCCAGGTCGCGGGCGCGGCGATCAACGAATCCACGCGGCGCGCGGGCCTCCGGGCGTGACGCCGCCGCTGGGTCTGTCGATGTGTCAGGGGTGCTCATGGTCCTATCCCTTGGTTGGCCAGGGACGGAGCCGCCGGCCGGCCCCGTCCGCATTGCGCGGGGGCCGGCGCCGGAGGTTCGATCAGGCCGAACGCACCCGCCCGCTCCCGCTTTCGCAGGTCGGATGGTGGGGGCCGTGATGGTGAACCTGACGGAA
>NZ_JADBZL010000195.1:0-5508 GCF_020402505.1 Phenylobacterium sp.
AGCTTGGCGTCGCGGCCCTTGGCGGCGGCCTCGTAATAGTCGGCCCTGGCCTGTTCGCTGATCAGCACGCCGGCGTCGTAGGCGGTCAGGCCGTACTGGCTCTGGAAGCGCGCCTTCTTGGCGTCCGGCAGTTCCGGCAGGCTGTCCTCGATGGCCTTGACCCAGGCCGGGTCGAGCACCAGGGGCAGGAGGTCGGGGTCCGGGAAATAGCGGTAGTCGTGCGCATCCTCCTTGGAGCGCATGGACCGGGTTTCGCCCTTCACCGGGTCGAAGAGCCGGGTCTCCTGGTCGATCTTCCTGCCGTCCTCGAGGATCTCGATCTGCCGGCGGGCCTCGTACTCGATGGCCTGCTGGATGAAGCGGTAGGAGTTGACGTTCTTGATCTCGCAGCGCGTTCCCAGGCCCTCGCCGGGGCGCCGGACGGAGACATTCACGTCCGCCCGCAGGTTGCCCTTCTCCATGTCGCCGTCGCAGCTGCCCAGATAGACCAGGATGGTCCGCAGCTTCTTGACATAGGCCGCCGCCTCCTCGGACGAGCGCATGTCCGGACGCGAGACGATCTCCATCAGGGCCGTGCCGGCGCGGTTCAGGTCGACATAGGTGGCGTTGGGGTCCTGGTCATGCAGGCTCTTGCCCGCATCCTGCTCGAGGTGGAGTCGCTCGATGCCGACCGTGAAGGTCGACCCGTCGTCACGCTCCACCAGCACCTCGCCCTCACCGACGATCGGGTCCTTGTACTGGCTGATCTGGTAGCCCTGGGGCAGGTCCGGGTAGAAGTAGTTCTTCCGGTCAAAACGGCTCACCAGGTTGATCTTCGCCTTGAGGCCCAGTCCGGTGCGGACCGCCTGCTCGACGCAGTAGCGGTTCAGGACGGGCAGCATGCCGGGCATGGCCGCGTCGACCAGGCTGACCTGGGCGTTGGGGCCCGCGCCGAAACCGACGGCGGCGCCGGAAAACAGCTTGGCGTTGGAAGCCACCTGGGCATGGACCTCGAGGCCCAGCACGATCTCCCAGGGACCGGTCCGGCCCTGGATCAGTTTGGATGTCTCACTCATGAGGCCTGTTTAGTGCGGGGCAGACCCTAGCGGAAGCCTCTTGCGAAGGTCTCGGTTTTGTCGCCTCCTGCCGCCACTCTTGGCGCCGCGCTCCTGGCGCCCCACACCCGGAGATCCTGAATGAAGAAGACCCTGCTCGCCGGCCTGGCCGGCCTTTCCATCGCCTTTGCGGCCGGCGCGGCCCTGGCGGAAGGCGCCAAGTCGGTCGATTCGACCCCGATCAGCGAACTGGCTGCTGATCCCGCCGGCAAGGCGGCTCTGGACAAGGAACTGCCGGGCCTGACCGAACATCCCGCCTACGAGCAGTTCAAGGGCATGACCCTGCGCCAGCTCCAGCCCATGTCGGGTGGCGTCATCTCCGACGAGCGGCTCGCTGCAGTCCAGGCTGCGCTGGACAAAACCGCCCAGGGCTCCGGCCCGCAGCCGGCGGACAAGCCCGCCTCGAAGTAGGCCCTTACGGTTTCACCACCAGCGCGCGGGCTTCAAGGAGAAGCCCGCCGCTTTCTCGATGGCCCCGCCGAGCGAGAACAGCAGGCCCTCATCGAGGGGGCGGCCGATCAGCTGAAGGCCGAGGGGCAGGCCCTTGGCGTCCAGGCCCGCCGGCACGCTCATGCCGGGCAGGCCCGCCAGGTTCACCGTCACCGTGAAGATGTCGTTCAGATACATGGCGACCGGATCGTCGGCGTTCTCGCCGAGGGCGAAGGCGGCGGAGGGCGCCGTGGGGGTGAGCAGGGCGTCGACCTTCCCGAAGGCCTGGGTGAAGTCATCGGCGATGCGCCTGCGGACCTTGAGCGCCCGCAGGTAGTAGGCGTCGTAGTACCCCGCCGACAGCACGTAGGCGCCGATCAGGATGCGGCGCTTCACCTCCTCGCCGAAGCCTTCGGCGCGGGACTTTTCGTAGGTGTCCGTCAGGCTGGAGGCCTCCGCGCGGAGGCCGTAGCGCATGCCGTCGTAACGGGCCAGGTTCGAGGAGGCCTCTGCAGGGGCGACGATGTAATAGGCCGGCAGGGCGTAGCGGGTGTGCGGCAGGGAGACCTCGACGATCTCGCAGCCGGCGTCCCGCAGCCAGCCGATCCCCTGCTCCCACAGGGCCTCGATCTCGGCGGGCATGCCGTCGACCCGGTACTCCTTCGGCACCCCGATCCGCATGCCCTTCACCGAACGGCCCACGAAGGACGGGAAGTCCGGGACCTCGACGTTCAGGCTGGTGGAGTCCTTCGGGTCATGGCCCGACATGGACTTCAGGAGGAGGGCGGCGTCCTCCACCGTTCTGGCGATTGGCCCGGCCTGGTCCAGCGAGGAGGCGAAGGCGACCACGCCCCACCGGGAACAACGGCCATAGGTCGGCTTGATGCCCACCGTGCCCGTGAAGGCGGCGGGCTGGCGGATGGAGCCGCCCGTATCCGTGGCCGTGGCGCCGAGGCAGAGGCCGGCCGCGACGGCGGCGGCCGACCCGCCGGAGGAGCCGCCAGGGGTCAGGGGCGCCGTATCGTCCCGGCGACGCCAGGGACTGACCACCGGACCGAAGGCCGAGGTCTCGCTGGACGAGCCCATGGCGAACTCGTCCAGGTTGAGCTTGCCGAGCATCACGGCGCCGTCGCGCCAGAGCTGGGTGGTCACAGTGGATTCGTAGGTGGGGGTGAAGGACCCGAGGATGCGGCTGCCGGCTGTGGTGCGCACGCCGTCCGTGCAGAAGAGGTCCTTGATCCCCAGGGGCGCGCCCTCCAGGGCTCCCGGGTCGCCAGCCGCTCGTCGGGCGTCGGACGCTCTCGCCATCTCCAGGGCCTTCTCGGGGGTCTCCAGAATGTAGGCGTTCAGGGGTCGGGCGGCCTCGATGGCCTCGATGTGGGCGCGGGTGAGCTCCTCAGAAGAGAAGGTCTTTGCGGAGAGACCCTCAAGGGCCTGGCGAAGGGAGAGGTCTGTCAGCAAAGCCATCACTCGACCACCTTGGGAACGACGAAGAAGTCGCCGGCCCGGCGCGGGGCGTTCGCCAGCACGCGCTCGGGATCGCCGCCCTCGGTCACCACGTCTTCCCGGAGCGGCGCGGGTTGGGAGACGGCGGAGGTCATAGGCTCTACGCCATCGATGTTCACCTCGGCCAGCTGCTCGATCCAGTCCATGATCCCGCTGAGCTCGCGGGCCAGGGGCTCGATCCGGGCTTCCGGCTCGGCGATGCGCGCCAGTCTGGCGACCTTGCGGACGGTCGCCGCGTCAATGGCCATGGGGGCCTCCGTAAGGCTCTGAAATCACGCCGGCGCACGGGCCGGGGTTCGCCTAGGCTCTAGCCGCCCGGCGCCGGCTTTGACAAGCGCTGGCGATCATCCCGCCAGAAGGCCGCCGAACACGGCGCCCGCCAACACTCCCGTCGCAAGCAGGACCGCGCCAAGGCTCACGCGGATTCCATAGGCCGGCCCGCCGAGCACCCAGGCCGTCGGCGCCTTGATCAGCATGTTGGCGACAAGGGCGACCAGGATCCCCAGGGCGGCGAAGGCGTCGGGCAGCTTTCCGGCGGCCGCCAGGCCCGTCACCGAGAGGGCCGCGGCGTGGGCGTCGGCAAGGCCCGTGGCGGCGGCTCCGGCCAGGACCCCCCGGTCGCCGAGCCAGAGTTCCAGGAGCCGGCTGAGCAGGGTGCAGGCCGCGACGAGGCCGACAAAGAAGGCTGTCGCCGAAAGGTCAAAGGCGCGACCTGCCGCGCCGTCGGCCGGAGCCACCCCGGTCCCGCGCCGGGCCAGGAAGAGGGCATAGCCGAGGATCACCGTCCCGCCGGCCAGCAGGGGCAGGACAAGCGCGGTGAGCACCTGGGGCCGAAGGGTGGCCAGGAGGACCACCAGATAGGCCGTGGAGGACAACATGGATGCGACCCCAGCGGCGGCGGCGGCCGGCGTCGCCTCCGGCGTCTCCCGCGCCCGGCGGGCCATGCCGGCGATCGTGGCCGTCGAGGACACCAGCCCCCCCGCGAGTCCCGCCAGCAGCAGGCCGCGCCGCCCGCCCTCCAGCCTCTGGGCGACGTAGCCCAGGGCGCTGAGCCCCATCATCACCACCGCCAGCCGCCAGAGGGCGAAGGGATTGAGGACGCCCAGCGGGTCGACAGCCCGGTCCGGCAGGAGTGGCAGGACCACCAGGGCGGCGATGGCGAAGGCCAGGCCGTCCATCAGTTCCCTCTGGGTGAGGACGTCGCGGACCAGGGCCTGCAGGGGCGCGCGGGCGGCCAGGAGCACGGCCATGACCACCCCCGCCGCCACCGCCGCCTGGGGCCGGTCTGCAGTCATGACGCCCAGCAGGAAGGTGGCGAACATGGCCACCTCGGTCGTCAGACCCGGGTCATCGGGACTTGAGCGGCGATAGGAGGCGACGGCGGCGGCGGCCACGAACAGCCCGGCCACCGCGATCAGGAGAGGCTGGCCGAACAGTCCCGCAACGCCGCCCACCAGTCCGATCAGGGCGAAGGTGCGAAGACCCGCCGCCCCGCGCGACGGCCCCTCCCCCTTGCTGCGCTCGCGCTCGACCCCGACCAGCAGGCCGATCCCCAGGGCGAGGAGGAGCTTCAGCTCGGACTGCTCCAGCAGGGCGTTCATTCGACCGTCATCCCGCGTCCCCGGACCGGCTCCGGAGATGATGAAGCACGATACCCGAGGTCGTCGCGACATTCAGAGAATCAAATCCGGAGGCCATGGGAATCCGGACCGTCTCGCACCGCGCAAGGACGTCCGGCGCAAGGCCCGGCCCCTCCGCGCCCAGGACGACCGCCACGCGCCCGCCCCCGCGCACCTGCGCCAGGTCGCTCATGCCGGCGGGGCTGAGCGCCAGGACCCGGAAGCCCCGGGCCGCGAGGGCCTTCACCAGGTCGTCGCCCGGGGCGAGGCGGACCTGCGGGACCTTGAGCACGCCGCCCACCGAGACCCTCAACGCCTTGCGGTAGTAGGGATCGCAGCAGGCCGGATCGAGCACCACCGCATCCGCCCCGAAGGCGGCGGCGTTGCGGAAGAGCCCGCCCATGTTGTCGTGGTTGGCGATGCCCGACAGGGCCAGGACAAGGGCGTCCTCGCCCGTTCCCGCCAGGATCGCGTCCAGGTCCCCCGGACCCGGGGCGCGTCCCAGGGCCAGGACGCCCCGGTGGATGGGAAAGCCGACGATCCGGTCCATGACCGCCTGCGAAGCCACATAGACCGGCGTCTCGCCCGGCGCCCGTCCCAGCAGGACCGCAAGCCCCGGCAGCCGGGCCTCCGCCACGAGGATCGAGACCGGCAGGGCGAAGGGGCTTTCGAGGAGACAGCGCAGGACCACCGCGCCCTCCGCCACGAAGAGGCCCCGACGACCGACGAGATCGCGCTCCCGGACATCCTGGTAGTCGGCGATGCGCGGGTCATCCGCATCGGTGATCCATTCGGCCATCCCCGGCTTCTAACCTCAGGGCACGGGTGGGAGGAAGTGCGCGCGCCCCCTTCCCCTTGCG
>NZ_JADBZL010000196.1:0-3566 GCF_020402505.1 Phenylobacterium sp.
CCCCTGGTCTTCGCCCTGTCGGCCATCGCCATCGTCTACACCTCGCTGGTGGCCTTCCGGCAGACCGACATCAAGAAGCTGATCGCCTACTCCTCCGTCGCGCACATGGGCTTCGTGACCATGGGCATCTTCTCCTTCGACGTGGTGGGCGTTCAGGGCGCCATCTTCCAGATGCTCAGCCACGGGATCATCTCCGGCGCCCTCTTCCTCTGCGTAGGCGTCGTCTATGACCGGATGCATACCCGGGAGATCGCCTTCTACGGCGGCCTGGTGAGGCGCATGCCGGTCTACGCCGCCATCTTCATGCTCTTCACCATGGGCAATGTGGGTCTGCCGGGCACGTCGGGCTTCGTCGGCGAGATCATGACCCTGACCGGTGTCTATTTCAGTTCGACCTGGACGGCCCTGGCCGCAACCACCGGTGTGATCCTGTCGGCGGTCTACGCCCTGACCCTCTACCGGCGGGTCATGTTCGGCGAGATGACCAATCCGGCCCTGGTGGACATCACTGACGTCAATCTGCGCGAGATCCTGATCTTCGCGCCCCTGGTGGTCGCCACCCTCTGGCTGGGCTTCCAGCCGGGCCTCGTCTTCAACATCACTGCCAGTTCGGTCGACGGTCTTCTGGACGCCTTCCGCACTGCGGTCGGCAACTGACGGAGGCCGAAGGAAACCGCCATGTTCGCCACTGACCTCGCCCTCGCCACGCCCCTGCTGATCCTCGCAGGCGCCGCGCTCTTCCTCCTGGTCCTGGGCGCCTACCTGCCGCGGCCGGAACGCGTGGTGGGTCTCGGCGCCATGGCGGCCCTGGCCGCCTCCGCCGTCGCTGCGGTGGTCGGCCCGCAGGGTCAGGCTTTCTCGGGCGCCCTCACGGCGGACGCCGCGTCCGTCTTCGCCCAGGTGGTGATCTGCCTCGGAAGCCTCGTGTCCATTCCCCTGGGTCAGGCCTGGTTCGCCCGGCGGGGTATCCGTCATTTCGAGTTCCCGGTGCTGGTCCTCCTGGCCGCCCTCGGCATGGCCATGATGGCCGGGGCGGGGGATCTTCTGAGCCTCTATATCGGCGTCGAGCTCCAGTCCCTGGCTCTCTATGTCATGGCGGCCCTGCAGCGCGACGACGCCAAGGCCTCCGAGGCCGGCCTGAAGTACTTCGTGCTGGGGGCCCTGTCCTCGGGCCTGCTGCTCTACGGCGCCTCCCTGGTCTATGGTTTCTCCGGCGCCATCCGCTTCGACGTCATCGCTGCAGCGGTGCAGGGCGAGGCCGGGACCGGTGTCCTCTTCGGCCTGGTCTTCATGATCTGCGGCCTCGCCTTCAAGGTCTCCGCCGCGCCCTTCCACATGTGGACGCCCGACGTCTACGAGGGTGCGCCCACCCCGGTGGTCGCCTTCTTCGCCGGCGCGCCCAAGCTGGCGGCCATGCTGCTGTTCGCCCGGGTCCTGGCCGAGGCCTTCCCCCTGGCCGCCGACCAGTGGCGCCAGGTCCTGATCCTCATCGCCCTGGCCTCGGTGGCCGTGGGCGCCCTGGCGGGCCTGGCCCAGACCAACCTCAAGCGCCTTTGGGCCTATTCCTCCATCGCCAACGTCGGCTACGCCGTCCTCGGCCTGGCGGCGGGAACGGCCCAGGGCGTCCAGGCCATGCTCGTCTTCATGGCCCTCTACTCCGTGTCCGTGATCGGCTTCTTCGCCTGTCTCGCGGCCCTGTCACGGAACGGCCGGCCTCTCGAGACCCTCGAGGACATGGCCGGGCTCTTCCAGCAGCGGCCCTGGCTCAGCCTCGCCCTGACCATCTTCGCCCTGTCGGGCCTCGGCCTGCCGCCCTTCGCCGGCTTCTGGGGCAAGTACTATGTCTTCATGGCCGCGGTGAACGCCGGCGATCCGGTCCTGCTCTGGTCGGCGGTGGCGGCCCTCGTGGGCAGCGTCATCGCCGCCTTCTATTACCTGCGTCTGGTCAAGGTGATGTGGTTCGATCCGGCCCCCGGCGAGACCGACCGCCCGCCCGTGGAGGCCGGGGCCATCGCGATCGGCGCGGCGGCCTTCACCTTCCCGGTGGTCCTTGGTCTGATGCCCCTGATCGATCGTTACGCAGCCGCGGCGGCGGCCGCCCTCGGCCTTGGCTAGGTGAGCGCCCCGCCCATCGAGAGCTACGCCGTCCTCGACTCGACCAATGCCGAGGCCCGGCGTCGGGCGGAGGCGGGCCTCTTCGGTCCCGTCTGGATCCACGCCCTCGAGCAGACGGCCGGCCGGGGACGCCAGGGTCGCGTCTGGCGCGGTGGTGGCGGTAACCTGGCGGCCACCCTCCTGATCCCCGCTGACCTGCCGCCCGCCCAGGCGGCTCAGATTTCGTTCGTGGCCGCCGTGGCCCTCTGCGAGACCGTGAACGCCCTGGCGGGACCCGGCGTTGCGCGCCTCCGCTGGCCCAACGATCTCTACACCGCCGGCGGCAAGGTGGCGGGCATCCTCGTGGAATCGGGTCCGAGGCCCGGGGGCGGGCTCTGGCTCGCGGTGGGGATCGGCGTCAACCTGGCCAAGGCGCCGCCCCGGGACCAGGTCGAGCGGCCCGCCGCCGCCCTTGCCGACATCCCCGGGTTCACGCCGCCGGCGCCGGCTGACTTCCTGGCGGACCTGGCGAACCGGTTCGAGTCCTGGCGGCGGACCTGGGTCCATGACGGCTTTCCCCCTGTCGGCGAGGCCTGGACCCGGATGGCGGAGGGCCTGGGCGGTCCCTGCACGGCGCGGCTCCCCGACCGCACTCTTTCCGGAACGGCGGAGGCCCTGGAGGCGGACGGGGCTCTGCGCCTTCGGCTGGACACTGGCGAGGTCGTCCGCGTGACGGCCGGAGATGTCTTCTTTGGAGAAACCTGATGCTGCTGGCGATCGAGCAGGGCAACACCAACACCCTCTTCGCTGTTCACGACGGGTCCGAGTGGGTCGCCCAGTGGCGGACGGCCACCCAGTCCACCCGCACGGCGGACGAATACGCGGTCTGGCTGCACCAGCTCCTTTCCATGACGGGCCTCCGGTTCGACATGCTCGACGCCTGCATCATCTCCAGCGTGGTGCCCCAGTCGGTCTTCAACCTGCGAAACCTCGCTCGCCGCTACCTCAAGGTGGAGCCTCTGGTCATCGGTGAGAATGTCGACCTCGGCATACCCGTTCGTCTGGAAAAGCCCTCGGAGGCCGGCGCCGACCGCCTAGTCAACGCCATCGGCGCCCATGTGGTCTATCCCGGTGATCTGATCGTCATCGACTCCGGGACGGCGACGACCTTCGACGTCATCGCCGCGGACGGCGGCTTCGAGGGCGGAGTCATCGCCCCCGGCATCAACCTCTCCATGGAAGCCCTGCACGCCGCCGCCGCCAAGCTGCCCAGGGTGGCGATCCGGCGCCCGGAAAAGACCATCGGCCGGGATACCGTGGGCGCCATGCAGGCGGGCGTCTTCTGGGGCTACATCGCCCTGATCGAGGGCCTGATCACCCGCATCCGGGAGGAGTGGGGCCGGCCCATGACCGTGGTGGCGACGGGGGGCGTCGCCTCGCTCTTCCAGGGCGCCACTGACGCCATTGACCAC
>NZ_JADBZL010000197.1:0-2696 GCF_020402505.1 Phenylobacterium sp.
GTCCCTCGCCCGTCGCCAGCAGCTGGCCGAGCGCAAGATCGCCAACGCAGAGGCCCAGGCCGAGGCCGAGGTGCGCGCCGCCGCCGTGGATCTCGCCGCGCGCATGGCCGAGCAGGTCCTCGCCGGCCGCCTCGCCGCGACCAAGTCCGATCCGCTCATCGACCGCGCAATTCCGCTGATCGCTGAAAAGCTGCGCTGAGCCCGGCCGGCGCAATGGCTTTCCCGATGGGGAGCTTCCGGCGGGGTCCAGCCTTGATTGGAGGCCGTCCTAATCCGGCGTGCGGCGGCGCCCCTTCATTTTCTTCCGCGTCTTGACGAGGAACCGGAAACGCCGGGGAAGCACAAGGCGCTCGACCCGCAGCATCTGCTGCCAGACGAAGGGAATGATCTCCGGGTCGCGCCGGAGCAGACGACGCAGGGGCCTGACGAACTTCGGGTGGCGATTCTGCAGGCGGACGAACTCCCGCTTGGCGCGGAAGGACCCCCGAAGCACCATCATCAGCCCGATCACCGTGACCGGAAGACCAAGAGGACCCGGAAGCGGCGCGATGACGACGCCGGCCACCACCAGGATAAGTCCGCCTACGGTGAGACCTGTCCGAGCGATTCCGGATACAAAGGCGCGCGCGAGGGCATCCGCCTCGCGGTAGACCGATGATCTGTCCTTTGGCGCCTCGGACACCGACTTCAATTCCGCTGACTCGAGACGGCGGAAAGGGTCCGGGTCTCCATGGGAGGTGTCATATGGGGTGTCGCCGCGACAGGAAAATGGCGCCGACGCACAACACCCGTCGCCCTGACCGCATTGGGAAGGGGGCTGCGCCGGAGACGCGGGTCCGGAGAAGGTGGCTCCACAGTGATCTGACCCCGAATCAGGCCCGCCGGCGGAACACTCCCGCCGGGGACGCTCAAGCCTATGCGACCCCGACCGGGGCGCGTAAAGCCGTCCGGATCGAGGGGCGACCTCCCCCGGGGGGATAGACGCCGCTATTCCGCAGCGAGCGGCGCCGGCGCCACACCCGGTTCGGGCTCGCGCCAGGTCAGACGGGGCTTGCGGGCGGCCAGGGTCTCGTCCAGACGGCGCAGGGGGGCCAGGTGCGGAGCGGAGGTGAAGCGCTCCGCATCACCCGCCAGGGCGGCCCCGGCAAGGCCCATCAGGGCGTCGCAGAACCGGTCGAGCTCGGCCAGGGATTCCGACTCCGTCGGCTCGATGAGCATGGCCCCGTGCACGACCAGCGGGAAGTACATGGTCATGGGGTGGAAACCCTCGTCGATCATGGCCTTGGCGAAGTCCAGGGTGGTGATCCCTGTTCCCTCCAGCCACCGGTCGTCGAACAGGGCCTCATGCATGCAGGGGCCGTCCGGGAAGGCGGCGCTCATCACGCCCGACAGCCGGGCCTTGATGTAGTTGGCGTTCAGCACCGCATCTTCGGCCGCCTGGCGCAGGCCGTCGGCGCCATGGCTCAGCATGTAGGCGTAGGCCCGGACGAACATGCCCATCTGGCCATGGAAGGCGGTCATGCGCCCGAAGGCCCGGGCCGCCTCGGCCTCGGTCTCCTCCACGAGCCGGAACCCTCCGGCGTCGTGAACCACCCAGGGCGTGGGCGCAAAGGGCGCCAGGGCCTCCGACAGCACCACCGGTCCCGAGCCCGGCCCGCCGCCGCCATGCGGCGTGGAGAAGGTCTTGTGCAGGTTGATGTGCATGGCGTCGACACCGAGGTCGCCCGGGCGGACCCGGCCGACGATGGCGTTGAAGTTGGCGCCGTCGCAGTAGAAATAGGCGCCCGCCGCGTGGGTCAGCCGGGAGATCTCCAGGATGTCCCGTTCGAAGAGGCCGCAGGTGTTGGGGTTGGTGACCATGATGGCGGCCACCTCCTCGCTCAGCTTGGCGGCGAGGTCGGCCAGGTCCACGCGCCCGTCGGCCGTCTGGCCGATCTCCACGACGTCATAGCCCACGAAGGCCGCCGTCGCCGGGTTGGTGCCGTGGGCGGAGGTCGGAGTCAGGACAATCCGTCGCTGGGTCTGGCCGGCCGCCGCATGGGCGGCGCGGATGGCCAGCAGGCCGCAGAGCTCGCCGTGGGCGCCCGCCTTGGGCGACAGGGCGACGGCCGGCATGCCGGTCAGGGTCTTCAGCCAGTGGGCCAGCCGGTCCATCAGGGCCAGGGCGCCCTGGACCGCCGAGACCGGGGCCAGGGGATGCAGGTCGGCGAAGCCGGGCAGTCGGGCCAGCTTCTCGTTGAGCCGCGGGTTGTGCTTCATCGTGCACGAGCCCAGCGGATAGAGGGCCAGGTCGATGGCGTGGTTCTTCTGGCTCAGGCGGACATAGTGGCGGACCGTCTCCGGCTCGGAGAGGCCCGGCAGGCGCAGGGGCTCGGCCCGGACGAGGCCCGCCAGGTCCTCGGCGCCGGCCTCGGGGGCGGGCAGGTCGACACCGCTGCTCTCCCAGGAGTCCCGCTCAAAGATCAGCGCCTCGTCCTGCAGGAGGCCGCGGCCGCCGCTGAGGGAGGCGAAGCCCGCGCCGGGGGCGTCGGAGGCGGGCCGGGTGGGACGGCCGACGGAATTGAGGCTCATCAGCGAATCCTCCGGGAAAGGGCGGCGACCAGGGCGTCGATGTCCGCCACCGAGGTGGTCTCGGTGGCCGCCAGCAGCAGGATGTCGTCCATGCCGGCGGACGGGTCGAGGCGGGAAACCGGCAC
>NZ_JADBZL010000198.1:0-5781 GCF_020402505.1 Phenylobacterium sp.
GGGCCGGGCTGTCCGCCACGGTCAAGGTGAATGTCCAGTCCAACCGTGACGACAGGTAGGGCCGGGATGGTGAGGGAGCCCTCCTCCATGCTCCGCAGGCGGCGCCCGTTGCGACCCGGCGCGGGCCTCTTGGTCCTGCTCACGCTTTCGGCCTGCGCAACCGTTGGCGAGGATTTCGGGTCACCTGCGAACCGTAAGGCCCCAGGCGGCTACGCCATGGCGGGAGAACAACCCGCACCCCGTGTGGTCTACGAGGCGGCGGCGGCCAAGGGCCCCTGGTGGTCGGGATTCGGTTCGGCGGAGCTCGACCAGGTCATCCGGCAGTCGCTCGAGGTGTCTCCGGGCCTTGAGGAGGCGCGCGCCACCCTGGAGCGTTACCAGGCCGCAGAGACCGCCGCGCGGGCGTTGATGAAGCCCCAGATCGGGATCAACGCCCGGACCGAGCGCCAGCTCTTCAACAGCCAGGCCTTCGGCTTCACCGGGTTCCCGAACCGGACCTTCAGCCTGTTCAGCATCGGCGGCGTGGTCAGCTACGACCTCGACCTGTTCGGGGCCAACCGCCGCTATGCGGAGCAGGCCGGAGCCCGGGCGGAAGAGGCCCGCCGGCAGGCGGACGCCGCCGCCCTCACCCTGACGGCGAACGTCGCCCGACAGGCGGTCCGCCTTGCCGGACTGAACGGCGAGATCGAGGCGGCCGAGCTCGTCATCTCCGACGACCGCAGACTGCTGGAACTCGCCCTGAAGGCCGAGAAGCTGGGGGGACTGTCCCGGTCCGGCGTGCTCCAGATCGAGGCCCAGCTGGCGCGGGACGAGGCGCAGATGCCTGCGCTCCTGCAGTCACGCGAGGAGGCCCGGCATCAACTGGCCCTGCTGGCGGGCAAGGCGCCGGCCGAGTGGGCCCCGCCGGACTTCCGTCTCGACCAGATCAGCACGCCGGCGGTCGTACCGGTCACCTTGCCCTCAGAGTTGGTCCGTCGCCGTCCCGATATCCTGGCGGCGGAAGCTGACCTGCACGCGGTGACGGCTGCGGCCGGCGTCGTTCTGGCGGACCGGTTTCCAAAGCTCCGCCTGACCGGTGACTTCTCCCAGACCTCCACCGAGTTCGACGCCCTTCTGGACAGCGACTCCATGGGCTGGAACCTGGGCGGCAGGTTCAGCCTTCCGATCTACGACGGCGGGCTCAGGAGGGCGAACAGCAGGGCCGCCGAGGCGGAGATCCGGGCGGCGGACGCTCGCTACCGGGCGACAGTGCTCGGCGCCTTCACACAGGTGGCGAACCTGTTGTCCGCGCTGAAGGCCGATGAAGTCGAGGTCCAGGCTCTGGAGCGCGCAGTCTCCCTCGCGGAACGGGACGCCTCGGTGACGGCGGCCGGGGTCCGTCTCGGCGGGACCCCCTTGCTGCGCGCCATCGACGCCCGTCGCCAGCTGAGCCTGGCGCGACAGGAGCTTGCAGAGGTACGGGCGCGGCGCCTCGAGACCCTGATCAGCCTCTTCGCCGCCACGGGCGCGGACTGGCGAACGGCCGCCGATGACTGATTCGACCGACTTCCTCGAGAAGGACAAGGCGAACCGTATTCCCATCACTGGCGCTCTGATGCTGGCGACGCTGATGCACACCCTGGACAGCACGATCGCCAACGTCGCCCTGCCCCAGATGCAGGGCAGCATCTCCGCCTCGCCCGAGCAGCTGACCTGGGTCCTGACATCCTACATCCTGGCGACGGCGGTGATGACGCCCCTTTGCGGGTGGCTCGCCATGAAGTTCGGCCGGAAGCGGATGATCGTCCTCTCGATCATCGGTTTCACGGCGGCCTCAATGCTCTGTGGCATCGCCACGACCGTACCGGAGATGGTGCTCTACCGGTCGCTGCAGGGGCTGGCCGGGGCCTCCCTGATGCCCCTCTCTCAGTCAGTCATGCTGGACGCCTATCCTCAGGCGCAGATCCCCAGGGTGATGAGCCTCTGGAGCTCGGCGGTCATCCTGGGGCCGATCCTGGGTCCCATCATCGGGGGGTGGATCACGGAACACCTGAACTGGCGGTGGGTGTTCTTCATCAACCTGCCGCTGGGCGTCATCGCCGTACTTGGGGTCTCCACCTTCATGGCGGATGACCCGGGGGGACGACAACGTCCATTTGACTTCATCGGTTTCTCCGCCTTGACGGCCTTCGTCGTGGGCCTACAGGTCATGCTGGATCGTGGGCCCAGCCAGGACTGGTGGGAGTCCCCCGAGATCTGGATGTGGCTTGCGCTCGCGCTGGCGGGCCTATGGGTCTTCCTTGTCCAGTCGGCGACAGCGCGTCATCCCTTCTTCCACCGAGACCTCGCGCGCGACGGGAACTTCGTCGGCACGACGGTTTTCAGTTTCTTTGTCGGCGTGCTGCTCTTCTCGACCAGCGCCCTGCTGCCGGTCCTGATGCAGAATCTGCTCGGCTACTCGGCCATGCAGACAGGTGAAGCAAGCGTCAGCCGCGGGATTGGCTCGCTGATCTCGTTCCTGATGGTCCCCTTCCTGATCCAGAGACTCGGGGCGAGGCGGGTTCTCTTCATTGGTACGGTCCTGAGCGTCACCTCCCTCTGGGCGATGGCAGGTTTCGACCTGTCGATGACAGACCGACCCATCATCATCAGCGGATTCATCCAGGGCGTCGGCGTGGGGCTGCTCTTTGCGCCCTTGAGCACGCTGGCCTATGTGACCCTCAGTCCTGTGCACAGAGTCGAGGGCACCATCCTGTCGACAATGGCGCGTAGCATGGGGTCGGCGATCGGCATCTCCATCGTTCAGGCCATGGTCCTGCGGAACAGTGCCCTGGCGCACAGCGAGCTCTCGTCCCGCATGGATCCTTCCAACCCCGTGCTCAATGATGTGATCTCCATTCCCGGGGCCCTTACGACGACCGAGGGCCTGGCGCGGCTCAACGGAGAAGTGACCCGTCAGGCCATGATGATCGGCTATGTCGACATCTTCAGCTGGATGACGCTGATCACACTCGCCATGATACCGTTGATTCTGATCCTTAGGCCGCCGCCGAAGGCGCCTATGGAAAAGATCGGGACTTCGGCAGACTGAAGCCATGCGCCTGAGGCGCCGCCAAAACAACAGCCCAAGGGAGCCCGGGAAAAGCAAATGACAGAGACCGCAACGCCGTCGGCGGACCCCATCGTCCCGCCCCCAACCGCCTCTATCTCGGAAGCGCCTTTCTCGGCCGCCTACACGCGCTACGCCATGCTCCTGCTGCTGGCGATCTACACCATCAACTTCCTCGACCGGTCGATCATCAACATCCTGGCCGAGCCGATCAAGAACGAGCTCAAGCTCGCTGACTGGCAGCTCGGCCTCATGAGCGGTCTCGCCTTCGCCCTTTTCTATACGGTGCTGGGCATCCCGCTGGCGCAGCTGGCGGAACGCCGAAACCGCCCGATCATCATCGGAACCTCGGTGGCGGTCTGGTCCGGGTTCACCGCCCTGTCCGGGGCGACCACCAACTTCGTCCAGCTTGTTCTGTGCCGGATCGGGGTGGGTGTCGGTGAGGCCGGGTGCACGCCGCCGGCCCACTCTCTGATTGCGGACTACGTGCCGAAAGAGAAGCGCGCCTCAGCGCTCGCCTTCTATTCCATGGGAACGCCCCTCGGGGGCTTGCTGGGCCTGGTGATGGGCGGCCTGATCGCCGACGCCTACGGCTGGCGCGTCGCCTTCCTGGTCGCCGGCGTGCCGGGGCTTCTATTCGCCCTTCTCTGTTTCCTGACCCTGCGCGAACCCCGCAAGATCCTGGCCGCGCACAGCGCCCGGGTCACCGCCGCCCAGGCGACCTTCCGGGAGACGCTTTCCTACCTCATGAAGAAGAAGACCTTCTGGCTGATCGCCCTCGGCGCCGCCATCAAGGCCTTCATCGGCTATGGCCATGCGCCCTTTACGGCCAGCTTCTTCCTGCGGGTGCACAGCGAGGAGGTCGCCCGGCTCGCCTCCATGTTCGACCTGAAGTCGGTGGGCTTCATGGGCTTGGCCCTGGGCCTGATGGGCGGCACCGCCGGGATCATCTCTTCCTGGCTGGGCGGCCAGATCGCCGACCGGTTCGCCAAGACGGACCTGAGGGGCTATGTCGTCGTGCCCGCCATCGCCTCGCTGATCGCTGTGCCGATCTACATCATTGCGGTCAGCGTGCCCTCGGCTTCGGTGGCGCTCTGGATCCTGGTGATCAACGGCCTCCTGGGTTCGCTCTGGTACGGCCCGGTCTACGCCATCGGCCAGTCCATCGTGCCGCCGCACATGCGGGCGACCACCTCGGCCATCCTCCTGTTCGTCATCAACCTGATCGGCCTGGGCCTCGGCCCGACCGTCGTCGGGATCATCTCGGACGTGATGGCGAACGGCGTGGGCCTCGGCTCGGCCCAGGGGGTGCGCTGGGCGCTGATGATCTCCACCTGCTTCGGGGTACTGGCCTTCGCCTTCTTCTGGATCGCCCGCAAGACCATCCGCGAGGAGATGGAGTCCTGATCCGGCGGACCTGGCGGGGGCTCAAATCCCCGCCAGGTCTTCGCCGTCGGCGATAGAGCACCGCCTAGGACCGGGGGGCGAAACGGGCTGGAGGGGGTCCTGTACCGCTATTGCACCACCCGTCTCCTGATCGCGTCAAACGGCCCGCGAGCCGGCGCCGATGATCCTAACCCTGAAGGCTGCGCGCCAGGGTCGAGGCGTCGTCCGGGCGGGCAAGGGCCCACTCCCCGAGGCGGCGCGCCCAGTAGGACTCCCCGCCATGCGAGAGGCGCAGGCGGTGCAGGGCGCCGGTGAACCGGTGCAGGGCGTGCTCGGCGCTGACCCCGATGGCCCCGTGCACGGCGTGGGCGATCCCCGAACAGGCCTGGGCCGCCTCGCCGCAGCGCATCTTGGCCACGGCCGCCGCGGGGGCGGAGATGGACAGGGGGGCGCCGACCAGGGCGGTCTCGGCGGCCATTCGCGCGGCCATGACCTCCTCGGCCATGACGGCGATCTGGTGCTGGATCGCCTGGAACTTGCTGATCTCGCGGCCGAACTGCCGGCGGGTCGAGGCGTGGTCGAGGGTCATGGCCTGCAGGGCGTCGATGGCGCCGGCCATCATCGCAGCGTCGGCGGCGGCGCAGAGGGCGCGGGCCGCGTCAGGATCCACGCCGCCGGCCACCAGGACCGGGGCGGCGTCGGCGCAGTTGCGGGCGGCCGGATCGGCGATCCGGGCCAGCAGGGTCTGGAGAAGCGCCAGCGGCGCGGCCTGGCGACCGCACTCGAAGGCGAGCGGGAACAAGCCCGACAGGTCGAGGCCGGCGCCGCCCTCCGCCTCGGGGCGCAGGACGTCCAGGAAGCCCGAGGCCTCGAGCTCGGGCCAGGGGTCGCTGCCAAGACCGTCGAGCAGCTTGCGGAAGGAGTCGAGGAACAGGTCGTCGCTCATGGCCTCACCTCAGTCCGAGCCCGCGGGCGATGATGCCCCGCAGGATCTCGCGCGTGCCGCCCCGCAGGGAAAAGGTCGGGCTCATGCCGGCGAGGTAGTCCAGCGTCGCCAGGAGGGGCGCCGGGACAGGGCCCTCCACCGAGGCCAGGTGGTCGGTGACCAGGGCTGGGATCGACTGCTCGAAGCTGGCGCCCAGGTCCTTGACCATGGAGGCCTCCACGACCGGGCTCTCCCCACGGGCGAGCTGCCCGGTGACCGCCAGGGACATGTTCCGCAGGGTGGCCAGCCGCGCCAGCATCCGGCCGGCCAGCTCGGCCTCGGACTCCGTCGGACCGCCCCGGCTGCGGATGAAGTCCATCCA
>NZ_JADBZL010000199.1:0-4729 GCF_020402505.1 Phenylobacterium sp.
CCAGGACAGGCGACTTCACCCGGGACAGGCAGCGCGGCCCGTCGGCGCGGGCGTCGTCCAGGCTCCACTGGGAGAGCCAGCTGCGCAGGGTGGAGAAGCGGGCGAGGCCGATGGGGCTCATGTTCACCACCCGGGGATCGCCCAGGTAGCAGACCCCCGGCGCCCGGTCGTTGGGGTCGACGGCGGGGTCGAGCCAGCGCGGGTCGGCCATGGTGCCGTGGACGACGAAGCCGAACTCGTCATTGGGCCGGCCGCGTCGCCGCAGGGTCTCCAGCCGGTCCTTCACCCAGGCGGTGATGCGCCGGTTGCGCGCCTCCTGGGCGGCCCGGTAGCGGTCCAGGAAGACCGCGTCGTAGGGCGGTCGGACCGCCTCGCCATAGAGGTCGAGGGCCGGGTCGCGCCGGTCGGGGTCCTGCTCGTCGAGGATGGAGGCGTCCAGCCACTCGGTCAGGGTGCAATGGCGCGAGACGTGGGCGGCCATCAGGATGACCCCGTCGGCCGGGATCATCCGGGCCTCGGCCAGGGACAGGGGGTCGCCCGCCGGGGTGTGGGTGATGGAGGGCTGCTCGGCCTCGGCCTGGTAGAAGGCGGAGAGGGCCCCGCCGCCGCTCCAGCCCAGCAGGATGACGTTGGCGTAGCCCAGCTTCTCCCGGGCGTGGCGCACCGCAGCCCCGAGGTCGAGGGCGACCTTTTCCATGATCAGGGCGTTGTCGACGCCCCGGTAGCGACTGTCGGCGGCCAGGACGTGGACGCCGGCCTCGGCGAACAGGCGCATGACCGGCAGGCCGCCGGTCCCGCCGATGGGATGCATGGTGACCAGCACCGTGTCGGACGGGGTCTCCGGCCGGATCAGGGTGGCCCCGGTGGCCACCAGCCCCACGGCTCCGCCATAGGTGTCCCTGAAGGCCGACGGGTCGCGGGAAACGATGGTGACCGGCGTCCGCGTGACGGCGGGGCGTTCGCTCATTCCGCCGGGTCCGCCGCCACCTTCCGCACCGGCGGCTCATTGTACGAGGCCCGGGCCATGTAGACCTCGTCAGGCATCTCCAGGAGCTTCTCGTAGACCGGCGGCGGGTACTTCAGGTGCGGCTTGGCCGGGTCGAAGGCCGGCTGCGGGGTCTCGGGCCTGGCGCCCGGCCCGGCCGGTGGGTTGCGGAAGGCGGCCAGCTCCTCGGCGGAGATGCCCGCCAGGGCGACGACCTCGGGGTCGATCCACTCGTCCGGGTCCGGCGGAGTGAGCGAGGTGGAGATCTCCAGGTTCAGCCCCTCGGGCCCGGCGAAGTAGATGGACTGGCAGAAGCCGTGGTCCACGGGCCCGAAGACCGGCACGCCGTTCTGCCGGATGCGGTTCCGGAAGGCGATCAGGTCGTCCATGGACTCCACGTTGAAGGCCACGTGCTGCATGGTCCCGGGCGCGGAGGGCCCCCCGCCGTGGGGCGCATGACTGGAGCCCAGCTCGCTCTTGCCCTTCGCATTGTCCGGCATGGCGACGAAGGCCACCGAGGCGTTGTCGTCCAGCTCCAGGAAGCCGTGCCAGGCGCCCGGCACCCCGTGCATCCAGAACAGGGCTGTGAGCCGCATGCCCAGCACCTCGCTGAAGAAGGCGATCTGCGCCTTCATGTCGGCGGTGCTGAAGGCCAGGTGGTGAAGTCCTCGAAGCCTGGGCATGGGGCGTCTCCTGTCGGGCCGGGCCTATTTCCGTCCGCTGGTGGGAATGTCGCGGAACGGAACGTCCTTGTCGACGCGGATATCGCCCGGCAGGCCCAGGACGCGCTCGCCGATGATGTTGCGCAGAATCTCGTCCGAGCCACCCTCGATCCGCGTGGCAGGTGAGCGCATGAGGATCTGCTGGAACCGTGCGTTCATGGGCGAGGACTCGTCCTGGACCACGCCGGCCTGTCCCTGCAGGTCGAGGGCGAACATGGCCAGCTCCTGCATGGTGGCGCCGGCCACCAGCTTGCCGATGGAGTTTTCCGGCCCGGGGGTCTCGCCCTTGGACAGGGCGGTGATGGCCCGCATGCCGGTGTACTTCAGTCCGCTCTGCTTCACCGCGAACTGGGCGAGGCGCGAGCGGACGGCGGAATCGTCCACCGCCGGCCGACCATCGACCTCGGCCTCGAGGCAGAAGTCGAACAGTTCGGGAAAGCCCGTGGACATGCCCGAACCGATGGACAGGCGCTCGTTCATCAGGGTGGTCAGGGAGACCTCCCAGCCCTGGCCCACGGCGCCCAGACGCTGGTCATCGGGGATGCGCACGTCGGTGAAGTAGACCTCGTTGAAGCCCGACTGGCCGTTGGCCTGCTTGATGGGCCGCACCTCGATCCCCGGGGTCGACATGCTCAGGAAGAACATGGTCAGACCCTTGTGCTTGGGCGCATCCGGGTTCGTCCGCGTGATCAGAAGGCCCCACTGAGAATACTGGGCGCCGCTGGTCCAGATCTTCTGGCCGTTGATGATCCAGTCTCCGGAGCCGTCCTCGGCCTTCACCGCGCTGGTGCGCAGACCGGCCAGGTCCGAGCCCCCGGCGGGTTCGGAGAAGAGCTGGCACCAGATCTCCTCGCCGGAGGCCAAAGGCGGCAGGAGGCGGCGCTTATGGTCCTCTGAGGCCCAGGCCATGACGGTGGGCCCACACATGCCGTGGCCGATGATGAAGGGGCTGGAGAGGGCGCCGTAGATTCCTTCTTCCTGGCCCCAGATCACCCGCTCGATCGGGCTCCGGGCGCCCCCGCCGTATTCCTTCGGCCAGTTCAGGCAGGCCCAGCCCGCCTCGGCCTTCTTCTTCTGCCAGGCCTTGCCGGCCGCCAGCGGGTCCTCGCTCTCGATGCCGCTGGAGGCGAACCCGGCGCGCTTCAGTTCGGCTTCCAGGTGCTTGGGGGCGTTGGCCTGGATCCAGGCGCGGGCCTCGGCGCGGAAGGCGGCTTCCTCGGACGTGTCTTCGAAATCCATGGTCGGGGCTCCGTCAGGCGGCTTGGGTATTGGCGCCGCGAAGGCGCTCGATCAGCAGGTCTTCCCAGGTCGACAGCGACCCGAGGGCGAGGGCCAGCGCATTGGAGCGCCGGTAGAAGAGGTGGCAGTCAAAGGCCCAGGTGAAGCCCATGCCGCCGTGCACCTGGATGTTGTTCTTGGCGCAGTGCTGGAAGGCCTGGGTCGCCGAGACCCGCGCCGTGGCGGCGGCCACCGGCAGCTCCGAGCTGCCCGAGGCCAAGGCCCAGGCGCCGTAGTAGCAGTTGGACCGGGCCAGAGTGGCCGAGACATACATGTCCGCCAGCATGTGCTTGATGGCCTGGAAGGAGCCGATCTGGCGGCCGAAGGCCATGCGGTCCAGCGCGTAGTCCCGGGCCATCTCCAGGGCGCGGTCGGCCCCGCCGACCTGCTCGAAGGCCATCAGGATGGCGGCCCGGTCCATGACCTGGCTGGCGATGGCCCAGCCCTCGCCCTCGCCGCCGAGCCGCTCGGCCGGGGCGCCCTCGAAGACCAGCCGCGCCTGGCTGCGGGTCGGGTCGATGGAGGTCAGGGTCTCCCGGGCTGCGCCCGGGCCGTTCAGGTCGACGAGGAAGAGGCTGATCGCCATCTCGCCCCGCCCGGCGCCCGAGCGCGCGGCGACGATGGCCAGGTCGGCGATGTCGCCGTCCGGTACGGGGGACTTGGCGCCGGTCAGCCGGCCGTCGCGGACGGCGGCGGCGACCTTGTCAGGGGTCATCCGGCCCTGGCCCTCGACGAAGGCGAAGGTCCCCACAGCCTCGCCGCTGGCCAGGCGGGGAAGCCAGGCCTTCTTCTGGGCCTCGGAACCGGCCTGCAGCAGGAATTCGGCGGCCAGGTAGATGGACGAGGCGACGGGGACGGGCGCCAGGGCCCGGCCCAGCTCCTCGGCGGCCAGGCAGAGCTCCAGGTGCGACAGGCCGACGCCGCCATAGGCCTCGGGGATGGCGACGCCCAGGACGCCCATCTCGGCCAGGCCCCGGTAGAGGTCGCGGGCGAAGGGCTCGCCGCCCTCAAGCCCGCTCCGGACCACCGCCGGGGTGCACTTCTCGGACAGGAACCGGCGGATCTGGTCCTGCAGCTGCTTCTGGTCGTCGGAGAAATCGAGGTTCATGCGTCTTCCGTCCCCTATCCTCCCCGCTGGCGGAGGAATTGACGGCCATTTCGAGGGGCTGACCCTACGCCAGTCAAGGGGCTGGGCCCTCAGTTCGCCGCCGCCGCCAGGATGCGGTCCACGACCGCCGCCAGTTTCTCGTCGATGATGTGGAGGTAGGCCTGCCAGTCATCCATGTGGTTGAGATCAGCAGCGCCATCGGACACGCCGCGCAGGCCCGCCAGGGGCACGCCATGGGCCATGCAGGCCCGGGCGACGGCGAAGGTCTCCATGTCCACCATGTCGGCGTCGATGGCGTCGTAGGCGGCCCCCGAGATCACCGCCCCGCCGGTAGACAGGCGCACGGCGGGCAGGTCGGGCAGCAGGACCTGCAGCGGCAGTTCGCGTGGCAGGTCGAGATAGGGGGTCAGGCCCGCAGGGATGCCGAGGGGCGAGGCGTCGATGTCGCGGTAGCTGACGCTCGCCACCTGGTAGACCCCGGTCTGCTCCAGGGTGCGCGAGCCGGCGGAGCCCAGGCAGACGGCCAGGTCCGGCGTCTCGCCCCGGGCCTCCAGGCGGGCCAGGGCGGCGCCGGCGGCAAGACCGGCCTCCACCGGTCCCACACCGGTCATCAGGGGCGTAAAGCGGGCGCGAAGG
>NZ_JADBZL010000002.1:0-31388 GCF_020402505.1 Phenylobacterium sp.
AAGCTCTATGCCAGGCCGGATGCCCCGCACGCCTTCGATCCGATCCGGGAGCAGATCCGGCGGGAGATCGGCGCCCCGAGCCAATCGCTGCTTGTGATCTCTCCATACTTTATCCCGAGCGACGACTGGGTCGAAGGTCTCGTCGCGCTCCGGGCGCGGGGCGTCGACGTGCGGGTCCTGACCAATTCCGCCAAAGCGACGAACTCCACCCCTGTGCACGCCGCCTATTCCAAGTACCGCCGGGACCTGCTGGAGGGCGGTGTGCGGCTGTTCGAGTTCAAGCCGACCGGCGAACCCGTCGAGGAACCCGATCTGGAGTTCGCGGGCCTGAACTCGCGGTCAACCCTGCACGCCAAGACCTTCGCCGTGGACGGCGAGAAGATCTTCGTGGGCTCGTTCAACTTCGACCCGCGCTCCGTGAACCTCAATACGGAGATGGGCCTCATCCTCCGCAGCGCCCCCGCGGCGCAAGGCGTCGGGACCTATTTCGACGAGGGGGTCCGCAACACCGCCTACGAGCTTCAGACCCGAAAGGGGCGGGTCGTCTGGAAGGATCTCGCCAGCGCGGACGGGCGGGTTCTGACGCGCGAGCCGGACGTGAACCTGTTCCAGCGCTTCCTGCTGCGGCTGCTGGCCGTCGCGCCTATCGAGCATCTGCTCTGAGGGCGCGGGCCGGAGGTCAGACCGCCTGCTTCAGGGCCTCGGCGAGCCGCTCTTCCTTCAGCTTCTCGGCGACCAGGAAGGCGAGCTCAAGGGCCTGCTCGCCATTCAGACGCGGGTCGCAGTGGGTGTGGTAGCGATCGGCCAAGTCGCCCTCGGACAGGGCCCGTGCACCGCCCAGGCACTCCGTGACGTTCTGCCCCGTCATCTCCAGATGGACGCCGCCGGGGTGAACGCCCTCGGACCGGCAGATTTCCACGAAGCTCTTCACCTCGGACAGAATCCGGTCGAAGGGTCGGGTCTTGTAGCCGGTGGCGGCGGTCAGGGTATTGCCGTGCATGGGATCGATCGCCCAGACGACCCGGGCGCCCGCCGCGCGGGTCGCCCTGAGGAGGCCCGGCAGGCGGGCGGCGATCTTGTCGTGACCGAAACGGCCGTAGAGGGTCAGCCGGCCGGGCTGGTTACCCGGGTTCAGGACCTCGATCAGCCGCAGCAGGTCTGCGCCCTCCAGGGTCGGCCCCACCTTGAGGCCGATGGGGTTGCGGATGCCCCGGAAGAACTCGACGTGGGCGCCGTCCAGCTGCCGGGTCCGCTCGCCGATCCAGAGCAGGTGGGCGGAGGTGTCGTACCAATCGCCGGAGGTCGAATCGACCCGGGTCATGGCCTCCTCGAAGCCGAGCAGCAGGGCCTCGTGGGAGGTGAAGAACTCGACCCGGTGAAGGTCGGGATGGGTCTCGGGCGTCACGCCGATTGCGGCCATGAAGGCGAGAGCCTCGGAGATCTTCTCCGACAGGGCCCGGTAGCGGGCGCCCTGGGGGCTGTCGTCGACGAAGCCGAGGGTCCAGCGATGGATGTTGTGCAGGTCGGCGTAGCCGCCGCCGGCGAAGGCGCGCAGCAGGTTCAGGGTCGCGGCGGATTGGCTGTAAGCCTGGAGCAGGCGCTGCGGATCCGGGGTCCGCGAGACGGCGTCGAAGTCCATGCCGTTGATGATGTCGCCGCGGTAGGACGGCAGGGTGACATCGCCGACGGTCTCGGTCGGGGAGGAGCGCGGCTTGGCGAACTGGCCCGCCATGCGCCCGACCTTCACCACCGGCTTGCCGCCGGCGAAGGTCAGGACGACCGCCATCTGGAGAATGAGGCGGAAGGTGTCCCGGATGTTGTCGGCGTGGAACTCCTTGAAGCTCTCGGCGCAGTCGCCGCCCTGGAGGAGGAAGGCGCGCCCGGCCTCGACGTCCGCCAGCAGCGAGGTCAGCCGGCGGGCTTCACCGGCGAAGACCAGGGGCGGCATGCCGCGCAGGGTCTGCTCCACCCCGACCAGGGCGTTGGCGTCGGGATAGTCCTCCGGCATATGCTTGCCGGGACGGGACCGCCAGGTGGAAGGGCTCCAGGAAGGGCTCATGTCTCAACTCCGCACCCGCATCGGCGGGCGCGGCGTTCTATACGGAACGGGCCGAAACGTCGATAGGCCGGGCGCGCAGGACGAGGATGCAGGCCAGGGCGGAAAGGGCGCCCAGGGCCAGCCACCACTCCTGCCAGACCCCGAAACTGACGGCGCCGAACACCAGGTAGGCGACCGCCGTGGCCGAGGCGGCCGCCGCAGCCGGCGTGCGGGTCGGGCGCGACAGGCCCGAGAAGATCGCCGCCCAGACGATGGCGGCGGCGACCGCTCCGATCAGGCCGAGCTCCATCCAGATCTGCAGGGGAGCGTTGTGGGGATGAAGCTGGATGCCCGGTCCGAAGGCGCGGCTCGCATCCAGCCCCCACCCTGGAAGGGGACGAGCCCAGATCCATTCAACCGCCTTCCTCCAGTAGCCCAGGCGTTGAAGCCAGGACTCCGAAAGGAAGGGGGCGATGCGCTCATCAAGTCCAAGGGCGAAGGCCCCCTTCGCCAGAACAGGCGCCAGCAGGACCCCACCCGCGCTCAGTCCCGCCAGGAGACGTGGACCGAGGAAGGGAAGGCCCAAGACCAGGCCCGCCGCGAGGACGGCGCAGGCGAGGGCCAGGAGGGGCGCGTCATAGCCGAAGACGAGGGCCGGTCCGATGATCCCGGCGCCCAGCAACCCGCCCAGGACCCACCGGGTCCGCCCGCTGACCGCAGCCAGGGCCGGCGGCGCCAGCAGGGTCAGGACATAGAGACCCTGAGCGACGTTCTTGATCGCATAGTCAGGGCGCACAGCCTGGCCGATCAGGCCCAACAGGACCTTGTAGCCTGCGGCGGAGGTTACGGCCTCGAAAAGGAGGAGGAACGCCAGCACCCCGGCGGACGTCGCAAGTCCGCTCAGGAGCCTGGGAAGCCGAAACTTGGGAACCGCCCGCGCTGCACTGACCGCGCAGCCGTAGAGGGCCAGCATGAAGACCAGCTTCAGCCCCGTCTGTCCTTCGAGGTCTGCGGGGCGCCAGGGGCTCCAGAAGGCCGAGGCGCAGGCCCAGACCAGGGCCGTGAAGAGGGCCAGCAGGAGGGCCCGGTCCTCCGTCCGGATCCTCACGGACAGCGCCGTGAGCAGGCCCGCAAGGGCGACGGCAGGGGCGAAACCGAGGGAACCCGCCCAGCCCAGCAGGGGGGTCAGGACCAGCAGTCCTGCGATCACCCCGGCGGTCCAGCGGCCCGGCGATGTCTGGGCGGCGGGCAAGGTCAGGCGACAGTCCGGGGAACCGGCTCGCTGAGCGTCACCAGTTCCTCCGCCAGGGTGGGATGGACGGCGCAGGCGGAGTCCCACTGGGCCTTGGTGACCCCCAGCTTGAGCGGGATGGAGGCCATCTGGATGATCTCCGGTGCGTCCGGCCCCACCACGTGGCAGCCCAGCATCCGCTGGCTGTCGGCGTCGACCACCAGCTTCACCAGGGCCTGCTCCTGGCCGCCGTAGAAGGTCTCCTTCATCGGCCGGAAACGCGAGCGGTAGATATCGATGTTGGGATAGATGGCGCGGGCCTCGGCCTCGGTCAGGCCCACCGTCCCCACGGGGGGCTGGCTGAAGACGGCGGAAGCCACCGTCTCGTGGTCGAAGCGGGTCGGCTGGCCGTAGAACTCGGTGCGGGCGAAGGCGGCGCCCTCGCGGATAGCGACGGGGGTCAGGTTGATCCGGTCGGTGACGTCACCCACCGCCCAGACGCTGGCGGCAGAGGTCTTCGACCAGGCGTCCACCCGAATCTCGCCATTGGGACCCGTCTCCACCCCTGCCGACTCCAGGCCCAGCCCGCGGGTGTGAGGCTTGCGCCCGGTCGCCAGCATCACCTCGCCGGCCGCAAGGACCTGTCCGTCAGACAGGTGGCACTGCAGATCGCCGGAACGGCCTGAGATTTCGACAGGATGCGCCCCGAGGATAAGCTTTACCCCCCGGCGCTGGATCTCGGCAGCGACGTGCGAGCGGATGTCCTCGTCAAAGCCCCGCAGGACCTGGTCGCCCCGGTAGACGAGGGTCACGTCGACCCCCAGGCCGTTGAAGATCCCGGCGAATTCCACCGCGATGAAGCCGCCGCCGACGATGATCATCCGCTCAGGCAGGGCCGGGAGATCAAACGCCCCCTCGGAGGTGATGGCGAGGTCCGCCCCCGGCAGGTCCTCCGGTTTCCAGGGCCGACCGCCCGTGGCGATGAGGATGCGCTGCGCCGTCACCGCCCCCCTGCCCTCGACCTGCAGGCTCTGGGGGCCGGTCAGCATGGCGCGACCCTCCAGGATCTCGCCGCCCGAACGGGTGAGGTTGGCGACATAGAGCCCCGAAAGGCGCGCGATCTCACGATCCTTGGCCTCCCGGAAGCGGGCCCAGTCGAAGGTCGCGCCTGAGGCTGACCAGCCGTAGCCCTCCGCGATATGGGCGTGGTGGGGGAACTCCGAGGCGTAGACCATGAACTTCTTCGGCACGCAGCCCCGTATGACACAGGTGCCGCCGACCCGGTATTCCTCGGCCACGGCCACCTTGGCGCCCGAGGCCGCGGCCAGACGACCTGCCCGGACACCGCCGGACCCGGCGCCGATGACAAAGAGGTCGTAGTCGAACTGGCTCATGATCGGGCTCCCCGGGGCGCAGGCGGCGCGACCCTAGAGCAATTCAGGCCGCTGTTGAATGCGAGCCTTGGCGGCTAAGGCTCAATCTCCTGAACACCGGCGTCCGTCGCCACCAGGGCGAGGTCGGCGAGGTCCAGGAAGAGGCCGTGGTCGACCACGCCGGTCACCGACTTCAGCGCCGCCGCCAGGGCTGCCGGGGCGTCGATCCGGCCGCAGGCGATGTCGTAGATCACGTTGCCCCCATCGGTCAGGACAGGCGAACCTTCCTTCAGGCGCAGCCGGGGGGCGGCGCCTATGTCGCACTCCGAAAGCGCGTCACAGATCCGGTCCAGGGTGATCGTATGCCCAAACGCCACCACCTCCACAGGCAGGGGAAAAGCCCCCAGGCGGGCGACGCGTTTGCCGGCGTCGGCGATCACCACGCAGCGGCGGGAGGCCTCCCAGACGAGCTTCTCCCGCAGCAGGGCCGCGCCGCCGCCCTTGATGAGGGACAGGGCCGGCCCGATCTCGTCGGCGCCGTCCACGGTCAGATCGATGGGGCCGGTTTCGCCCAGCTCGGCGATGCGGATCCCCAGCTCCTGGGCCAGGGCCGCAGTGGACCGGGAGGTGGCCACGCCGACGATGTCCAGCTTCCGTGCCGCCAAGGCCCGCACGAACCATGCGGCGGTGGAGCCGGTGCCCAGGCCCACCACCATGCCGGGCTGGACGAGGGCGGCGGCGGCCTCGCCGGCGGCCTGCTTCTGGTCCTCGGCGCTCATGCGCCGGCCTTGTTCTTTCGGGCGAGCTTCTCAGCGGCCTTGCGGGCCCGGAAGGTGGCGGCCCAGCCCGCCTTGTTGCTCTGCTCGCCCCGGGCGACGGCCAGGGCGTCATCCGGGACGTCGCGGACGATGACCGAGCCCGACCCCGTCATGGCCCCTGCGCCGATGGAACGGGGGGCGACGATGGCCGTGTTCGACCCGATGAAGGCGCCCGGGCCCACATGGGTCTCGTATTTGTCGAAGCCGTCGTAGTTGCAGAAGATCGTGCCGGCGCCGATGTTGGCCCCCGCGCCCACCGTGCCATCGCCCAGGTAGGACAGGTGATTGGCCTTGGCGCCCTTGTCCAGGCGGACCTTCTTGACCTCGACGAAGTTGCCGATGTGGACCTCCTCGCCGATGTCCGCGCCGGGACGCAGTCGGGCATAGGGCCCGATCAGGGCGCCGGGGCCGACCCTGGCGCCCTCCAGGTGGCTGAAGGCCCGGATCACCGCACCGGTGGCGATGCTGACCCCGGGGGCGAAGACCACATAGGGCTCGACCTGGACGCCGGCCTCGATCTGCGTGTCCCAGGAGAAGTGCACGGTGTCGGGCGCCGGCATGACCACGCCCTCGGACAGGAAATGGGTCCGGCGACGCTGCTGGAAGACCGCCTCGGCCTGGGCCAGCTGGGCGGGAGTGTCGGCGCCCATCACGGCGCTCTCGGGGGCGTAGTGGGCCCGCACGCGACCGCCCTCGCTGGCGGCGATGGCGACGGCGTCGGTCAGGTAGTACTCGCCCTTGGCGTTGGCGTTGGTGACCCGGGAGAGCCAGCCGAAGAGGCGCGTCCGGTCGGCGCAGAGCATGCCGGCGTAGCACTCCCGAACGGCCAGCTCCTCCTGCGAGGCGTCGCGGGCCTCGACGATACGCAGGACCTCACCCCCGGGTCCGCTCAGGATTCGCCCGTAGAGCAGGGCGTCGGTGGGGCGAAAGCCGAGCAGGGCGAGGTCCGTCCCCGCTGCGCGCAGGCTGAAGAGCGGGTCGAGATCCTCAGGCTGCAGCAGGGGGCAGTCGCCATTAACCACCATCACGTCGCCGTCGAAGTCCGCCAGGGCGGGCCCGGCCGCGAGGACGGCGTGACCGGTGCCCAGGGGAGGGTCCTGTACGGCCACGGCCCCGGCGCCCAGCCGCCTCTCCACAAGCTGGCGAACCTCGGGACTATGGGTTCCGACGACCACCACCACCCGCTCGCAGCCGGTCTCGAGCACCGTATCGACGACGCGGTCCAGCAGGGTGCGCCCCCCCACCCGGTGCAGTATCTTGGGGATGGGGGATTTCATCCGGGTCCCCTGCCCGGCGGCGAGGATGACGGCGGCGCGGGCGGTCATGGCGGAAACCCCGGAATCGCAGGCGAGATAGTCATCATGGCGGCTTTAGCCGAAACCGCCAGCGGAGTCCCCGCCCCAGGCCCCTCTTCACAGGAGCGTCCATGCCGCCTACCGCACAGCCCCTGGCCGGCGCCGTCATCGCCTTCGACCTCGACGGCACCCTCGTGGATTCGGCCCCCGACCTGGTGGGGACGCTGAACCATCTCCTGGGCGAAGAGGGAATCGCCCCCCTGCCCTTCGACCAGGGCCGCAGCCTGATCGGCCACGGCGCACGGCGACTGATCCAGCGCGGCTTCGAGGTCCACGGTCTCGCGGTCGAGGGCGCAGACCTGGAGGCTCTCTTCGAGCGCTTCATCGACCATTACAACCTGCACAGCGCCGACCTCACCCGCCCCTTCCCCGGCGTGCCCGAGAGCCTTGCGGCCCTGCGCGCCGCCGGCGCCCGGCTGGCGGTCTGCACCAACAAGCTGACCCGGCTTTCGACGCCGATCCTCGACGCCCTCGACCTTTCCCGCCATTTCGACGCCGTGATCGGCGCCGACCTCGCCCCCGCGCCCAAGCCGGATCCGCGGCACCTGGAGCTGGCGGTGCAGGCCGCAGGCGGCGACATCCGTCGGGCGGTCATGGTCGGTGACGCAGGCACGGACGCCGGCGCCGCCCGGGCCGCCGGAGCGCCCCTGGTCCTCGTCAGCTTCGGCTACACAGAAGTCCCGGCCTGGGAACTGCGGCCTGACCGGCTGATCGATCACTTCGATGACCTCATGCCCGCCTGCCTGGAGCTTCTGGCGCCGGATGGGGGCCGCGGCGACCCGGCAGGGCCGGCTTGCGGCGCACAGGCGGGCAGGCTATAGCCGCAACCCTTCCGGCGGATGCGTAGCTCAGCGGTAGAGCACCTCGTTCACACCGAGGGGGTCACAGGTTCGATCCCTGTCGCATCCACCAGGATTCCTCGCCTCCGCGATCCATTGGTCCACCCCGCGCCCCGTCGGAGGTGGGCATACCAATGTCTCAAATCTGGGCCATGTCCCACGGGCCATGGTTGCGAAGTCGGACCCTGGGCCTGTCGCCTCTGGAAGCAGTGGTCTGAGCTCGGCGTCACCGAAGCGTCGCGCGAACGTCGCCTTGGCGACGCCGAACTGACACCGGCGTGACATCGGGCATGGGCAGTCAGGGGGCCTGCTGGAGGCTCCCATGTATCTTTCTCGACTTCACCCGATCCGTCGCCACGCCCTTCTGGCGGGCGCCGCCTTCCTCGCCCTCTCCGGGCCCGCGCTTGCAGCCGAGGACGCCGACGAGGGCATGCTCGCGGAGGTGATCGTCACTGCAGAGAAGCGCGAGACCAACCTTCAGAAGACGCCCGTGGCCGCCTCGGTGCTCGGCGCGGAGCAACTCGCCGACCGGCGCATCCAGAGCCTTGCGGACCTGACCACGGGGATCCCCTCCCTGCGGGTGGCGCCGTTCTTCTCACGGACTTCGGCGCTGACGGTGGGCATTCGCGGCATCGTCCCCTTCGACGCCAACCAGCCCAGCCGAGACGCGGGTGTCGGCGTCTATATCGACGGGGTTTACCTGGGACGATCCCAGGGCCTCGGCGCCACGCTTTACGACATCGAGCGGATCGAAGTGCTGAAGGGACCGCAGGGCGCGCTGTTCGGCCGGAACTCGACCGGCGGCGCCGTGAGCATTGTCAGCCGTAAGCCCTCGGGCGAGTTGGGCCTGCGCCAGAGCTTCGGCGTACGCAACTTCGGCGGATACAGCGCCGAGACCCACCTCGACCTTCCGGAGTGGAACAACCTCGCCGTCAAGATCGACGGGATCGTCAGCAAGCGCGACGGCACAACGGACAACCCGATGGAGGGCCAGTCGGACTTCAACGCCATTGACCGGGCCGGTATCCACGTGGGCGTCCTTTGGTCGCCGACCGACGACTTCGAGGCCCGGCTGGACTTCGACGAAGCCTATGACGGGACGACGCCCTACTATGTGCAGCTCCTGTCCAAGACGCCCACTTCCCCGGCCCTGGCGCCGCTGGTCAAAATCCAGTCCGACCGGGCGAAGGTCGCGGACATCGGCGTGCCCCAGGAGGACAGCGTCGGCCGGACCCAGGGCTGGGCCCTGCACCTGTCCTGGTCGCCGTCGGAGGACCTGGAGCTCCGCACAATCTCGGCCTACCGGCGCCTCAAGCAGAGCCAGTACGACAATGGGATCGGCGCCCACGCCGGGGTCTTCGTCCCCAATGGCCAGTTCGCCCGCTACAGCCTCGCCTCCCTGCGACAGGATCAGGTCAGCCACGAGCTCCAGGCTCTCGGATCCCTCGGCGACCTGACCTATGTCGTCGGCGCCTACTACTACCACGAAGAGGGTGAGGACGACGCCTGGACGCCCAACACCCTGCAGTGGAACGCCACCGGCACCGCGGCGACCCGCCTGCCGAGCCTGCTGGCAGGCGCCCGCTGGCCCTTCCCGGACCGGGCTAGCACCGCCCGGGCCACCAGCACCGCCCTGTTCGGCCAGGCGACATGGATCCCCAGCGCCCTCGACGGCCGGCTACGGCTGACGGCGGGCGGCCGCTTCACCCAGGACAAGAAGAGCGGCGAGCTGACCCGGGTGAACGGCGCCGTGACCGCCCTCGCCTTCACCTTCGAGGACGAACGCTTCGATCCCTCGGTCTCGGCCCTGTTCGACCTGACCGAGACGACCAGCGTCTACGCCAAGTGGGGTACGGCATACCGGGCGGGTGGGGCGAACTCGCGCTCGGTCAGCTATCGCGCCTTCGGGCCGGAGGAGGTCGCCACCACCGAGGCCGGCGTCAAGAGCGAGTTCTGGGACCGGCGGGCTCGCCTGAACGTCGCAGCCTTCACCACCCGCTACACGGACATCCAGATCGACTTCTCGGCGGTCAACCTCAACAACAGCAACCGCGGCACTCTTGAAACGGTGAACGCCCCCGGGCGCGGCCGCATCGAGGGCCTCGAGGTCGATTTCACCATTGCGCCGGTCACCGGGCTGACCCTGGCGGCGAACTACGCCTTCACCACCAGCCACCTCCCCGTCGCCGCCAATCCCTTCGCCGGCGGGCGTTTGCAACCTGTCTACATCGTCTACACGCCGAAGAACGCCCTCAGCGCCTCCATCGACTATCTCCGCTCGATCGGCGACATGACCCTGCGGGCCCACCTCGACGCCAACTTCGCGGACGGCTACCGGGGCTCATCCGGAGAGGCCACCTTCTCCGACGCCTCAACGGTCTGGAACGGCCGTCTGGCCCTGACAGACATCCGGATCACGGACAGTGTGCGGATGGAGGCCAGCCTCTGGTCCCGCAACCTCTTCGACGCCGCCTACGTCTTCTATCGCAGCGCCGGCGCCGCCGCCGCCCAAGGCGTGTTCGGGATGTTCAACGAGCCCCGGACCTACGGCCTGGACCTGACCTTCCGCTACTGACCTCACGAGGAAACCGACTCCATGATCAGGTTCTTTACCGTTGCTGGCGCCCTGGCCCTCAGCCTCGCCGCCGGAACGTCACAGGCCCGTGTCGTCGGGGAGCGTGTCGAGCGCCCGGCGCCGGATCGGGTCATTGTCAGCTGGACTGCAGCCGGTCCGGTAGACGTCTACGCTTCAGAACGCCCAGACGCGCCCCGGGAGCGCATGAAACTGGTATCGGATGACGACAAGGACGGTCGGCACGAGTTCGCGGCGGACCTGATCAGCCGCCCCTACTTCCTGTTGGTCGATGCCGCAGACGGAGAGGCGACCCGGGTGGCCGAGCGCGTCCTCCCCCTGGCGCAGGGGTCTAACTTTCGGGACCTCGGCGGTTATCGGACCGAGGACGGGCGATCCGTCCGCTGGGGCCGGATCTACCGCTCGGGCGCCACGCCAACCCTGACCGACGAGGACCTTCGCCGGGTCCGGGAACTGGGCCTCTCCCAGATGGTCGATCTCCGGTCCAGCGAGGAGCGCGTGCTGGCGCCTTCGAAGATCGAGGGTGTTCCCTATTCGTCCGTGGGCTACTCGATGGCCGCCATAGCCCAGAACCGCAATGCGGGGGTTCCGGATATGGAGGCGATCTACCGCGGCTTCCCGCAACTTCTGGCGCCTCAGGTCCGGGTCCTGTTCGCCAGCCTGCTCCGTAACGAGGGACCTGTGGTCTACAACTGTTCCGCGGGCCAGGACCGGACCGGGTTCGCCTCAGCCCTGATCCTGCGCGCCCTCGGCGTGCCGATGCAGACCGTGTTGGCGGACTACCACCTGTCGACGACCTATCGCCGGCCGCAGTACGAGATGCCCAAGCTGACGCCGGAGCTGATTGCATCGAACCCTGGCGCGGCGATCTACGCCCAGTACCAGAAGGACCCCAAGTACCTGACGCCCCAACCCCTGAAGGACAGCTCCGGCCGCGGATATCTCACCTTCGCGCTTGAGGAGGTCGATCGGCGGTGGGGCTCGGTCGCCGCCTATCTCCAGGCTGAAGCGGGCGTCGGTCCGGCTGAACTGGCCCGACTGAGGGCGCTCTATCTGGAGTAAGCCGGCTCACTGTCGCCGCACGCCCTGGGACACCCGCACTTAGGCGGGGCGCGACGGTAGGGGCCTGAGTGTCGCTCATGGGGTGATCAGGACGCGGGCCGGAGAGCGACGCCTTGATGCGGCTCAACGGCCCTACCCTGAGCGGCGCAGCGCTGGTAGGTTCGGCGCCTCAGTTTCCGGAGCCCGACCATGATCCGCAACCCTGGCCTCCTCGCCCTGTCGGCCGCGAGCCTTGTCGTCCTGTCCGCCTGCCAGCATGCTCCGGAGGGCATCCCCACGCCGAGACTGGCGGTGAGCAGTTTCTACAACAGTTATGAAGGTGACTTCCGGCAGGCCGAGACGGCGCGGCTGAGCAAGACCCTGGCCAGCGAGGTCGAGCGGGCCAAGGCCAACGAAGTCGAGTCCGCCGCGCGGACGAAGGCGGGCCCCAATCCTGGCGACAAGCCCAACATCCTGGAGGGCGAGATCTTCGCCGGCCTCAGCGAGGGCTACACCAGCTACAAGATGGGTCCGGCCCGCGTACTCGGCGACAGGGCCTCGGTGGCGGTGACCTTCCGCAACAAGGGCTACAAGACCCGCTGGACCGACGACGTGAAGCTGGTCAACGACAACGGCTGGAAGATCGACAACGTCCTCTTCACCGGCGGCTGGACCGGGCAGACGAGCACCCGCGACGTCTTGCGCCAGTTCAACGCCCAGCCTGTCGCGCCCTGACCGGCGGCGGGCTTACATCGCCCCCGGGCGGATGAAACCTTCCCGCACCTTCGGCTTCACGCCCGCCACAGACAGAAGGCTTTCCACGCAATCCCGGATGGAGTCATCCAGGGGGCGGAACTCAATGCCTGTGACCGCACGGATCCGGTCGTTTCGAAGGTCCGCCAGGGCCCAGACCGCCCGCAGCTCCGCCTCACGCGCCTGGATCCGCTCCGGGAAGGGATCGGTGACCTCAGGCGTATCGTGGCCAATCTCGGGCAGGAGCCGGTCGATGTCGGCGCAGATGTCCTCGACCCTGCGCATGTCGGTGGACCAGGCGATGAACCGCTCGCCGTTGGCCACCTCGGTGCTCTCCAGCAGGCCGATATGGGCCAGGGCGTCGTCGCGCACGTCCACGGTCATCCACGGCCGGTAGGCGCCGTTCTGGAGGTACTTGCCCAGCAGCATGGTCTCTATGTTGTGCTGCCAGGGGCCCATGTCCTTCTGGTGGGCGGACAGGATGGGCCCGACATTGTCCCCCGGGCAGCAGGTGATGGCGTCCCAGCGACCGCTGGACTCGGCGGCGTCCGCGAAGGCCCGTTCGGCATGGAGTTTTCCCATGGAATAGCCCTGGCCGCGATCCGGGGTCCGCTTCGGGTTGGATTCGTCCGGGTAGCGATCCTCGTAGAAGACCGGGCGCCGGGCCACCTCGTAGATGTCGGCCTCGGAGATCACGGCGGCGATGGAGGAAGTCAGGACCACCCGGGTGACCGACCCCGAGGCCTCCACACTGCGGATGATGTGGTCGCAGACCCGGGCGACATGGGCCTGGTCCTCGTAGGTGCTCACGTGGGCGATGTGAGCCACGCCGTGGCATCCCCGGAAGATCTCGTCGTAGCAGCCGTCCCGATCGAGGTCGGCGGCGTGCAGGGTCAGGCGGCCGGAGGCGTAGCCGGGCATGGCCTTGAGGAAGGCGGTCCGGCTGGGATCGTCCACGTCGCGCACGCAGGCCCGCACGCGATACCCCCTGTCCAGCAGCAGCCGGACGGTCCAGCCGCCCAGGAAGCCCGCAGCCCCGGTGACGGCCACGGTCCCGCGCTTTGGAATGGGCGCCATGTCTTCCTCCCCTGCGATCGTAAGGGCGACAGGAAGGACCCTGGCGCCCCGGCTGTCAAATCAGGCCGGCGGCGCGGACCCCGAGGGCCAGAAGGACAAGGACGAAGGCCGAGACAAGACCCAGGCCGACGCCGTCGATGGTTCCGAGGCGTCCTTCGATCTCTGGCGGGGTCCGCAGCGACCGCTCCCGCATGGCGAGGAACAGGGGGAAGGCGAAGGCCATGGCCACGCTCCAGCCGACGACCGGATAGAGCCAGACCCACCTCATGCGCCTGCGGCGACCCTCCAGCACCATCCAGATGGAGGCGGCCCAGCCGACGATGAGAATATCGAAAGCGATGGACCTGGCGCCCGGGTTCACCACCGTGTCCCTGAGGAAATCCATCATCCCGCCAGGACCGGCCTCAGGCCCGAAATAGGCGAGGTTCTGGCTCCAGGTCAGGACGAGCCCGGCGAGGGCGAGGACCAGGAACACGGGGAAGAGGAAACGTTCCTGCATGAGAACCTCCGGTATCAGCGCACGTAACTGGCGCCATTGATGTCGAGGATGGCGCCGGTCATGGAAGCCGGCGCCTCGAGGGTGAGGAAGGCGACGGCGGCGGCGACCTCCTCCGGGTCGGCGACGCGGCCGAGGGGGATGTCGGCGAGCAGCGTCTCGCCGCCCCGGCTGGCCAGGTAGTCCTCCGCCATTCCCGTCAGGGTGAAGCCGGGACAGACGGCGAAGGCGAGGACGCCGCGAGCCGCAAAGCCCCGGGCGATGGACTTGGTCATGGCGACCATGCCGGCCTTGGAGGCGGCGTAGTGCCAGTGGGCCGGGGAGTCTCCCCGATAGGCGGCCCGGCTGGCGACGTTGATGATCCGCCCGCCCCCGGGACGGTCGAGGAAGTGGCGCACAGCAAGGCGCGAGAGGTCGGCGGCGGCCCTGAGGTTGATCTGGAGGGTCCGCGCCCAGGCCGCCTCCCACTCTGCATCCGGCAGATCAACGCCAGCCGCCTCGAAGACGCCGGCATTGTTGACCAGTACGTCGATCCGGCCGTCGAGACGCGCCAGGGCCTGAGTCCAGAGGCGAGCGCCGGCGCCCGCTGCCTCAAGGTCTTCGCCAAGGACATTTCCTTCCGTCGAACGACCGTGGCCGGCGACCCGGGCGCCCCGACCGGACAGGACCTCAACAATCGCCGCGCCGATGCCCCGGGTGGAGCCCGTGACGAGAATATGGGGACCTGAGGCGCTCATGGTCGCCAGCCTAGACCCCGCTGGCGCAGGCGACAAACGCCTTCAGGTCAACGCGGCAGGCGCGAGGTTCCCATAAGGTGGGCGTCCACGGCGTGGGCGCACTGCCGACCCTCGCGAATCGCCCAGACCACCAGGGATTGACCCCGCCGCATATCGCCGCAGGAGAAGATCCCGGGCGTCGAGGTCTGGTAGGAAACGGTATCGGCCCGGACGGCGCCGCGGACGTCGAACTCGACGCCGGCCTGGTCTGTGAACGCCGACTTCTTCGGCCCGACAAATCCCATGGCGAGGAGCACAAGGTCCGCCTTGAGCTGGAACTCGCTGCCGGCCACTTCCTGCATCTGCTGGCGTCCATCAGGGCCGGTCACCCACTCCAGGCGCACGCACTCGAGGGCCTCGACCCGGCCATTGGAGCCGATCGCGCGCTTGGTGGCGACGGCGAACTCGCGGTCGCAGCCTTCCTGGTGACTGGAGGAGGTGCGCAGGCGCAGGGGCCAGTCCGGCCAGGTGAGGGCCTTGTTCTCGCGCTCTGGCGGCTGGGGCATGATCTCCAGCTGGGTCACCGACGCGGCTCCGTGGCGGTTGGAGGTGCCGATGCAGTCCGAACCGGTGTCGCCGCCGCCGATCACCACCACATGCTTTCCGGTGGCCGAGATGGCGCCGGTGGGCGCCGCGCGCAGTTCGTCGTCCCCGGCGACGCGCTTGTTCTGTTGGGTCAGGAAGTCCATGGCGAAATAGATTCCGCCCAGTTCCCGGCCCTCGATCTCGAGGTCGCGGGGCGCCTCGGCGCCGCCGGCCATGACCAGAACCTCATAGTCGTCCATCAGGCGCTGAACGGAGACATTGACCCCCACCTCGAAGCTGGTGCGGAAGATCACGCCCTCCGCTTCCATCTGGGCGACCCGCCTGTCGATCAGGTGCTTCTCCATCTTGAAGTCGGGAATGCCATAGCGCAGCAGCCCGCCGATCCGGTCGCTCTTCTCGAAGACGGTCACAGCGTGGCCGGCCCGGGCGAGCTGCTGGGCGCAGGCCAGGCCAGCGGGGCCGGAGCCGACGACGGCGACCCGCTTGCCGGTGCCGCGCGGCGCCATGTGCGGGGTGATCCACCCCTCTTCCCAGCCCCGGTCGATGATCTGGCACTCGATCGTCTTGATGGTGACCGGCGTGTCCTGGATGTTCAGGGTGCAGGACGCCTCGCAGGGGGCGGGGCAGATCCGGCCGGTGAACTCGGGAAAGTTATTGGTGGACAACAGGTTGTCCAGGGCGGCCTTCCACTGCTCGCGATAGACGAGGTTGTTGAAGTCCGGGATCTGGTTGTTCACCGGGCAGCCGTTGTGACAGAACGGAATCCCGCAATCCATGCAGCGCGAGGCTTGGGCCACCAGCTCCTGTGTCGGCAGCGGATTGACGAACTCACGGTAGTTGCGGAGCCGCTCCTGGGGGGGCTGGTAGTCGCGGTCCCTGCGGCTGACCTCAAGAAATCCGGTCGGCTTTCCCATGTCTCGACTCCTTACTCTGCCGCGACCGCGGCGCCGGCCCGGCGGGCGGCGGCGAGGTCGGTGAGGGCCCGGCGGTAATCCTTCGGCATGACCTTCCAGAACTGGCCGAGGGAGGCGTCCCAGGTCTCCAGGATCCTGGCGGCCTGCCGCGAGCCGGTGTGCAGCAGGTGACGCTCAATCAGGATGCGTAGACGTTCAGCGTCATGCGACAGCATGTCACCCATGCCGGAGTCCTCCACAGAAGGCGACCGCTGGCTCGGGCGACCTTCGTCGCCGCCGATGGTAGGATCGATCCGCTCCAGATCGACCATGGCCGCATTGCAAAGCAGCGGGAACTTCTGCGCCGGGTCGTAGACATAGGCCACGCCGCCGGACATGCCGGCGGCGAAGTTGCGTCCGGTATCGCCCAGGACCACGACGACGCCGCCGGTCATGTACTCGCAGCCGTGGTCGCCCACGCCCTCGACCACGGCCACCGCCCCGGAGTTGCGGACCGCGAAGCGTTCGCCGGCGACCCCCTCGATGTAGGCCTCACCGGCGATGGCCCCGTAGAGCACCGTGTTGCCGACGATGATGTTGGCGGTGGGGTCGCGCCGGGCGCCCGCCGGCTGGCGGACGATGACCCGCCCGCCGGAAAGGCCCTTGCCGACGTAATCATTGCCGTCACCGGTCAGCTCCAGGGTGAGACCCCGGGCTGCGAAGGCGCCGAAGCTCTGGCCCGCCTGTCCGGTGAAGGCCAGGCTGATGGACCCGTCCGGCAGGCCGGCGTGGCCGTGACGGCGGGCGATCTCGCCCGACAGCATGGCGCCGACCGTCCGGTTGATGTTCCGGACCGGATAGCTTCCGCGCACGGGTCCGCTTCCCTCGAGGGCCTCTGCGCAGTCAGCGATGAGCTGCTGGTCCAGCGCCTTCTCCAGTCCGTGCTCCTGGCGGTCCTGGTTACTCAGGACCGCGCGATCGCGGGCAGCGCCGTCATGCAGGATGCGCGACAGGTCGACGCCGGCGGCCTTCCAGTGGTCGACGGCCGGCTGCATGTCGAGGCGATCCACCCGGCCCACCATCTCGGCGACCGTCCGGAAACCCAGCTCGGCCATGATCTGGCGAAGCTCCTCGGCCACGAAGAAGAAGTAGTTGATCACGTGCTCGGGCTGGCCGGTGAACCGGGCCCTAAGAACCGGGTCCTGGGTGGCCACCCCGACCGGGCAGGTGTTCAGGTGGCACTTGCGCATCATGATGCACCCGGAGGCGATCAGGGGCGCGGTGGCGAAGCCGAACTCGTCAGCGCCCAGAAGGGCGGCGACGGCCACATCGCGGCCAGTCCGCAGGCCCCCGTCCGCCTGGACGGCGATGCGCGAGCGCAGGCCGTTGAGGAGGAGGGTCTGCTGGGTCTCGGCCAGACCGATCTCCCAGGGAGAACCCGCATGGGTCAGGGAGGTCAGGGGCGAGGCCCCCGTGCCGCCCTCGTAGCCAGAGATGGTGACGTGGTCGGCCCGGGCCTTGGCGACGCCGGCCGCTACCGTGCCGACGCCAACCTCGGACACCAGCTTCACGGAGATGCGGGCCGCCGGGTTGACGTTCTTCAGGTCGTGGATGAGCTGGGCCAGGTCCTCGATCGAGTAGATGTCGTGGTGCGGCGGCGGGCTGATCAGGCCGACCCCGGGGGTGGAGTGACGGACCCGGGCGATGTTGGCGTCGACCTTGTGGCCGGGCAGCTGGCCACCCTCTCCCGGCTTGGCGCCCTGAGCCATCTTGATCTGGATGTCGTCGGCGTTGACCAGGTACTCCGCGGTCACGCCGAAGCGGCCCGAGGCCACCTGCTTGATCGCCGATCGCAGGGAGTCACCGTTCGCCAGCGGCTTGAAGCGGTCAGCCTCTTCGCCGCCCTCCCCAGTGTTCGACTTGCCGCCGATCCGGTTCATGGCGATGGCCAGGTTGGTGTGCGCCTCGCGGCTGATCGATCCGAAGCTCATCGCCCCGGTCGCGAAGCGCTTGACGATCTCCGAGGCGGGCTCGACCTCGTCCAGGCTGAGCGGGGTTTCGGCGTTGCGGAACCGCATCAGGCCGCGCAGGGTCAGGTGACGTTCCGCCTGGTCGTTGATGGACTGGGCGAAGGCCCGGTACTCGTCAGGCAGGTTGCCGCGCACGGCGTGTTGCAGGCGCGAGACGGACTCCGGAGTCCAGGCGTGGGTCTCGCCGCGCAGCCGGTAGGCGTATGTGCCCCCCACGTCGAGCATGTCGGCGTAGATCGGGGAGTCGCCGTAGGCGTCCCGGTGCCGACGAACCGTCTCCTCGGCGATCTGCACAAGGCCGGCGCCCTCAATGGTGGTGGCGGTGCCGGTGAAGAAGGCTTCGATGAACTCGCTGGACAGGCCCACCGCATCGAAGATCTGGGCCCCGCAGTAGGACTGATAGGTCGAGATGCCCATCTTGGACATGACCTTCAGAATTCCCTTGCCGACCGCCTTGATGTAATTCTTGCGGACCTCGTAGGCTGTCTCCGGCAGCTTGTTGCGGACCCGGAGATCCTCTAGCGTCTCGAAGGCGAGGTAAGGGTTCACGGCCTCGGCGCCATAACCGGCCAGGACGCAGAAGTGATGCACTTCGCGGGCCTCGCCAGTTTCGATGACCAGGCCCGTCTGCATGCGCAGGCCCTGGCGGATCAGGTGGTGGTGCACCGCCGCCGTGGCCAGGGCCGCCGGGATCGGAATCCGGTCCGCAGACGCCTCACGATCCGACAGGATCAGGATGTTGCTGTCGGCGAGGACCTGGTCGGTCGCTTCGCGGCAGAGCCGCTGTACGGCGGCCTCCAGGCCCGCCGCCCCCTCCGAGGCCGGCCAGGTGGCGTCCAGGGTGGCGGTTCGGAAGGCGCCGTCCAGCAGCTGGTGGATGGACCGGATCTTGGCCAGGTCCTCGTTGGTCAGGATGGGCTGGGAGACTTCCAGGCGTTTGTGGGCGCCGGCCTGACGACCGAGCAGGTTCGGGCGGGGCCCGATCATCGAGACCAGGCTCATGACCAGCTCTTCCCGGATCGGATCGATCGGCGGGTTCGTCACCTGGGCGAAGTTCTGCTTGAAGTAATCGTAGAGCAGCTTGGAGCGCTTCGAGAGCACGGCGATGGGGAAGTCCGACCCCATGGAGCCGACGGGATCGTCGCCGCTCCGGGCCATGGGCTCCAGGAAGTGGGAGAGGTCTTCCTGAGTGTAGCCGAAGGCCTGCTGACGATCGAGCAGGCTGACCGGGTCGGCCGGCGGCGGCGGTTCGACCGGGGTGACCTCAGCGAGGTCCTCGAGCTTGAACTGGGTGCGCGAGAGCCACTCCTCATAGGGCTCGGCGTCGGCGAGGGTGCGCTTGATCTCCTCGTCCTCGATGATGCGGCCCTGCTCGAGGTCGATCAGCAGCATCCGGCCGGGCTGCAGCCGCCACTTGCGGACGATGCGCTCGTCGGGAACGGGCAGAACGCCCACTTCCGAGGCCATGATGACATGGTCCTGGTCGGTGATGATGAACCTGGCGGGGCGCAGGCCGTTGCGGTCCAGGGTGGCGCCAATCTGGCGGCCGTCCGTGAAGGCCACGGCGGCGGGTCCGTCCCAGGGCTCCATCAGGGCCGCATGATATTCGTAGAATGCCCGGCGCTTGGGATCCATGAGCGGGTTGCCCGCCCAGGCCTCGGGAATGAGCATCATCACCGCCTGGGCGAGAGGAATCCCGCCGGCGATGAGAAGCTCCAGGGCGTTGTCCAGGCAGGCCGTGTCAGATTGGCCATGCGGGATCAGCGGCCACATCTTGTTGAGGTCCGGACCCAGGAGGTCGCTCTCCAGCTTGCGCCGGCGGGCGTTCATCCAGTTCACATTGCCCCGCACAGTGTTGATCTCACCGTTGTGGGCGATGAACCGGTAGGGGTGGGCCAGCTTCCAGGAGGGGAAGGTGTTGGTCGAGAACCTCTGGTGGACGAGGGCGAGGGCCGAGACGGTGCGCGGATCGCGCAGGTCGCAGTAAAAGCTTCCCACCTGGTGGGCGAGGAGCAGACCCTTGTAGACGACCGTCCGGGTCGAGAACGAAGGCAGGTAGAGCTGGGTCAGGTTGGGCAGGTTCTTCTGAACGGCGAGCTCTGCCAGCGGGTTCTGGAGTTGCTTGCGGATGGTCAGGAGCTTGCGCTCGAAGGCATCCTGGTCCCTGACATTCGGGCCCATGCCGACGATGGCCTGACGAATGACAGGCATCTGGGCCAGTACGGCGGCGCCAAGCCCCGTCGTATCGGTGGGCACGTCGCGCCAGCCGAGAAGGACCTGGCCCTCGACCTTCAGGAAGTGCTCAAACTGCTGGATGGCGACGTCGCGCGTCTCCTGGTCCTGGGGCAGGAAGCACATGGCCACGGCGTAGCGGCCTGCCTCCGGCAGGTCGACGCCAGCCTCGCCAGCCCAGTCGCGCAGCAGGACGTCAGGAATCTGAATCAGAATCCCGGCGCCGTCGCCCACCAGGGGGTCGGCGCCGACGGCGCCGCGGTGGTCGAGATTAATGAGAATCTCCAGACCGCTGGCCACGACTTCATGCGATTTGCGCCCCTTGATGTTGGCGACAAATCCCACCCCGCAAGAGTCATGCTCGTTGCGCGGATCGTAAAGACCTTGCTTCTCCGGAGCCCTCATGGCGAACCCCACTCCAATCGTTTCAAGGCGCACGCGAACGCGGCCGCAAGAGCCGTTTTCACGCGCATAACCGCGTCGCATTACCGGCTGCGGGAAGCCTTGTCGACGCCTGCGAGGGCCTGCAGACGAAAGATTCTACGGCGCCGCAGCATCGAGCAGTTCCGCGCTCGCCGAGGCGGCCTGCGCGCAGCCTGTCAGGATCATCGCCGTGGTGAGTTCCGAGCGCAGGACGCCCAGCATGCGAGACACCATGGGCTCGCCCCCTGCGCCCAGCGCCCAGGCCCAGGGACGGCCGACCAGGCAGGCGCGAGCGCCAAGGGCCAGCGCCTTGAGGACATCCAGACCAGAGCGGACGCCACCGTCCATCAGAAGCTCGAGGTCGCCGCCGACGGCGTCAGCGATCCGCGGCAGGGCGGCGATGGAGGAAGAGACCCCGTCCAACTGCCGACCCCCGTGGTTCGAGACCACAAGTCCCTGGGCGCCGGCGCGGACGGCGTCACGCGCATCATCGGGATCCAGCACGCCCTTGATGACGATGGGCCCGTCCCAGGTTTCCCGGACAAAGTCGAGGTCCTTCCAGGTCACGGAGCGGTCGAAGTTACGGGCGATCCAGCCCAGAAAGTCGTTCACCCGCTTCCCTCCCCCCACGGCCGCCTGGACATTGCCCAGGGTGTGGGGTCGGCCATGGGCGAAGAGGTCCCAGGACCAGGCCGGGTGGGTCGCGCCCTGCCAGAGGGTGTTCAGGGCGGCGGGTATTCCGCTCAGCCCGGTGAAGCCGGAACGGACGTCGCGGTACCGCGCCCCGGGCACCGGCAGGTCGACCGTGAAGACAAGCACTGGACAGCCTGCGTCGCGGGCCCGGGCGATGAGTTCGCGCATATAGCCCCGGTCCTTGAGCATGTAGAGTTGAAACCAGGGCGGGGTCCCGGCGGCGGCCACCTCCTCAATGGAGCAGACCCCGACCGTGGAGAGGCAGAAAGGAACCCCGGCGCCCGCAGCCGCGCGCGCCGCCTGGACCTCACCCCGGGAGGCGTACATACCCGCCATGCCCACGGGGGCGAGGGCGACGGGCATGGCCAGGGTCTGCCCGAACAGGATGGTGGACAGGTCCACTTTCGACATGTCGCGCATCACCCTCTGGCGCAGGGCGATGGCCTCCAGGTCGCGGACATTCCGGCGAAGGGTCTCCTCGGCGTAGGACCCGCCGTCGATGTACTCGAAGAACATGGGCGGCAGGCGACGACGGGCCTGTTCCCTGTAGTCGGAGATGGCGGCGGGCTTCATAACGGTTTCCCCTCAATCACCCGCCAGGTCGTCGGATGCGCTTCAGGCCGCCGCCGGCCCTGGCGGCGCGCTCATGACGATCCAGACCTGATGGGCCCGAGCCAGAAGTTCACCCTCCGCTGAGAAGAGCGCAACCCCGGCTGTCTCCTTGCGGCCTGACCGCTCGAGCGGCCAGGCGGTGACGATGCAGGGTTCGCCCGCGCGCGGACGGCGAAGGACCTCTCCCGTCATGGTGCCCAGGAGGGCGCCATGCCGGCCCTCCCGAACAACCCAGGCGAAGAAGCCCGGGCAGTCGAGCGCCGCCCAGATGACCTCCACAGGCGTGAGGCCTTCAGTGTCCGCGAAGTTGGCGTGGGGGGTCCAGGTACAGGCGAGATGACCTTCCGGGGCGCCTTCGATCTGCCCTGCGAAGACCCTCAGACCCACGCCCTCCGCTCGCTCCGGTCCGCACGAGAAGCAGATGGGATGGAACCGCTGGCCAATCCCGATATGCCGGGCTTCGGCGGCGAGGGCCGCTTCCCAGGCGGGAGGGGTCGGGGGTTGGGGCAGGTCTTCGGGGACGCCGGGCCGTCCCTCGCCGATGACCTCACCTTCAGGGCCGGTGAGGATCGATCCCGCGGAGTCCGACGACAGGTCGAGGGTCACATCCAGGGGGATGCGCGCCTTGAGGACTGCGATCACGGGTCCGGCGAGATTCCTCGCGAGAAGGCCGGCGCAGTAACCGCCGTTCCCGGAGGTGGGGGGACCGCAGAACTGCTGGGCGATGACGATACCCGTCATGGTCACTCCGAAAAATGGAAGAGCGTGAATGAGGAGAGGAAGGAATGACGCCGCTTTTCTCCCAATCCCCTTTCGGACGGAAGCCGGATTTTGACGCCCGCGCGGTTGGAGCCGACGCCAGTCCGCGCTAGATAACCTTCTCCGCCCTGTGAGACGAGGACTGACCATGACCAACCGGATCGAGCGCCCCTGGGCCCTGATGCGCCACCATGCGGGCTGGGCGGATGTCTTCCTGATCGAAAGCGAGACTGCGGACTCGATCACGGGGGTCTATCCCGATCGCGAGACGGTGGGGCCGCCAGTCAACTACAGCGTCCGGGCCGTGCTCGCCCGGTTCGAGACCCTGGAGGCCGCCCGCGCCGCTCGGGAGGGCGCCGTCCTGGAGTGGCGCAAGCACGACGCCGGCGTCCGCGAGGCCGAGGACCGGCTGCGCATCGCCGAGAAAGCCCGAGAAGACGCCTGGCTGAACTGCCTTAGAGACGCCGCCGGCGCCTAGATCTTGCCCTGCCCGCCGGCTCCCAACTGAACCGGGACACCATCGCGATCTCTGTGTCGCAGAGACTTTCGCTATCGCGCTTGACCTGACCTCAGACGAGTCTGCGGCGGCGGCCGCAACGGTTCAGCGGCGCAGGGTTGAGAAGAGCCAGACCGCGACCGGTCAAGGCGCACTGACCGCAAGGCGTATGGCGAACCGTTACGGCCGCTCAGACCCTTCCGGCGTATCTTGGGGCCAGCACGAGATCGAACCTCCCTCTCTCGACACCCTCGATCCGGTTCAAGACGACCGCCATCCGAGATTGCAGACGTGGATCGGTAATCCGCCGGAACAGGTTGTCCATGCTGTTTCGCCCCTCATCGGCGAACCACATTTCCGTGGTGAAGACCTCGCCCCCCAGAGCCTTCACCAGAAAATGAATGTGGGCGGTCCGTCGGATCAGGCCCAGATACCGATCGTAGCCGCGGGGACGAATAGTCCTGAAGCTGTAACGTCCATTCTTGTCCGTTGTGGTCAGGCCAAATCCGGCGAAGTTCGGATCGGAAGCGCCCCCGTCTTCGACAAAGTAGATGTTGCTGGCGTTTACGGACCAGATTTCCACGACGGCGTCAGAGATAGGCTTGCCAGTCGTATCCAGCACTCGACCTGAGATGTGAATGTGACGCCCTTTCGCCCGCCCTCTACCGCCATTCTGGGTCAGGTCGTTCGTCAGGGGGTCTGGGATTGAAACTTGCACCGGTAGCAGCGGAAGGCCGGAGGGATCCCGCGGATAGAAGGGACCGGCGCCCAGGAAGGGGGTTGGGGTCAACTTCGTCGAGGCCGAGGACCGGCCATGGACCAAAAGAGCCACTGCGGCGACCGATACGCCTTTCAGGAGACTGCGACGACTGCTCAAGGCAAGATACTCCTTGCGACTGTCCCCCGTAGCCGACCTATCGTAGGATCAGTGCAGACTCGTCGAAAATTCTTATCCCAAAGTCTCAATGTGGCCCAACCCGACGCGATCTTGAGCGACCTCGACTTTGAGGGATGGTTCTTCTGTGAAAGCCAGTTGACCGCACCCTGGGGGCTCGCCCTGCCGGGAGGTCGGCTGGCGGCGGTCCACGCGGTGCTGGAAGGGCGATGCCGGATCGATCTTGGCCCGACGGGAGTCTCTCGGGATCTTGAAGCAGGAGACGTTGCGTTCTTACCGCTCGATACGCCGCATGCCCTGCGGTCCGGACGAGACGTGGAAGCGATTCCCGTGGCGGATCTTCCTGGCCTGGATCGGGGTGACCGGCGCATGGTTCGCCTTCACCACGGGGGTGGTGGAGATCAGGTTACACTCCTGACGGCCAGCTTCAGGACAACAGGTTCGCTACCACCGGTCGTACTCTCCGGGATTGAACCCTTGATCGTCATTCCAGCGGACAACCACGCCAAACTCGGCTTGCTGTTGGAACTGTGCAGGACAGAACACCACACTAGGGACTTCGCTCAGTCAGCGGTGCTTCGGCGACTTGGCGAGGTGCTCTTCCTTGTGACGCTGCAAGTCCTCTCGGAGCAAGGTTCACCCGGAACGGGGTGGTTGTCAGCTGTCAGCGATCCCAGACTCGGGCGGGTTCTGGAAGCTGTCCATACTCGCCCCGGCGAAGCTTGGTCGCTGAATCGTCTCGCCGAGATCGCCGGCATGTCTCGAGCGTCCCTTGCCCGAAGGTTTCGCGACCGGCTCGGAGTCACGCCCTTGAGCTATCTGACGATGCTGCGCATTGACACGGCGGCGGCGAGCCTGGCGAGGAACCGCCAGATGATTTCACGGATCGCCCACCAAAGCGGGTACAGTTCCATACCCTCCTTCACTCGCGCCTTCGTTAAAGCCCGCGGGATGACCCCCTCCCAGTTCCGGAGGCATGCGCAGATGGCTCGGGAAGACGGGGTACTGCAGCCAGAGTGACCTTCATGTCCCTCGCTCACGGGTGTCCTGCAGCGACCTCGGGGATCCAGGTCTCAACTCCCGTCGGCCGCCCGGAGCCCGGTGCCTTGACATGATGAATAACCGAGACGATCGCGCTCCGGATCGGCGGAACTGGCCCCGCAGGGGTTTCGCGGATCTGAAGATGATCTCGGTGATCGGATTCGACCGCACTCTTGTCCCTCCACCTGAAAGGGACAATGTCTAACTCAACCGGAATCCCCGAGAAGCGGCGAAGCCGACAGCGAGGGCGATGAGGACGCCGACGGCAAGACGCCAGAGAGGTGCACGGACGAGGCCCTGCACCGGCCCCCTGAACTTGCGAACGCCCGTGATCATCGGCCGGACCAGGTCCTGGCGCCTGCGGACAGCATAGTAGAGGATCGCCGCCAGATGCAGGACCACGAGACCCTGCAGCAGGCGGAAGGCCAGTTCATGCCACTCTGCGATCTGCCGGGCGAGATCAAAGTCGATGCGGTCGGAAAGTGGTCCACCCTCAAAGCCATCCTCGTCGATGGCAAATAGTCCAAGCCCCACCTGCAGACCCACCAGACCCAGCAGGGCCAGGACGGAGAGGGCGCCCAGGGGGTTGTGTCCCACATGCTCGCCGTCGGTTCCCTCACGGGAGGCCCGCAGGTATTGCCGGATGGCTCCAGGACCCCGGACAAAGCCTGAAAACCGCGCGGTCGACCCCCCCGCAAGGCCCCACCAGACGCGGAAGGCCAGTAGCCCGAGGACGGCGTAGCCTGCGCCCCGGTGGATCGTCATCTGCTCCCCGGCGGTCAGCCAGGCGACAAGGATGAGGACCACCAGAGACCAGTGGAAGAGCCGGGTGGGGCCATCCCAGACGGGTGTGGGCGTCTCACTCATGGACCCGTCGCCTTCCCCGCGGATAATCAGTCGGCCTTGTACTTGTCGTGACAGCCCCCGCAGGAGCCGCCCACCAAGCGCACCTGGGCGCGGGCCCCGGCGACATCCCCGGCCCGGGCCAGGGCCTCGAGCTTGGCGGCCTCCGACTCAAGTCGGCGCGCGGCGGCGGCGAAGCCCGCGGGGTCCTTCCAGATTTCAGCGAGGGCCTCGGTCTTCACACCCGACTCCGGGCCGGTGCCCTTCGGAAACCAGGTGCTGATCTTCGGGGCGAGACCGCGGAGAGTGGCTGCATTGGCGGCGATGGCGGTCATGTCCGGCGAACCGGTTTTCAGCCCGTCTGTCATCGCCTTCATGGACCTGCCCATGGTCTTGAAGTTGGCCTGCCTGGACTCGGTCACCGACTTGGCGTTGACGGCGGCAAGGGCCGCACCAGCTCCCAGCGCCAAGGTGGCGGAGAGAAAGGTGGCGGAAAGAGCGCGGGGGAAGGGCGTCATCCTAAATCTCCAGAAGGCCAGGGCCGTACTGTTGCATGAAGTGGCGCCGTGGGGTCAACCCTTGCGGTCAGTGGACCACGTCGCGTCCCGTGAAGGCCCGACGGAGGGTGAGGAGCAAGACCATGATATCGAAGCTGAAACTCTGGCGGGCAAGGTAATCGGCGTCCAACTCCACCTTCCGGGAGAGATCGATCGCATCCCGGCCGTTGATCTGGGCCCATCCCGTCAAGCCGGGACGAAGCACATGGACGCCCGCACGGGTCCTGAGGGCGATGAGATCATCCTGGGAATGCAGGGCGGGCCGGGGGCCCACCAGGCTCATTCGGCCGGTCAGTATGCTCCAGAGCTGGGGAAGCTCGTCGAGACTGGTGCGTCGCAGCCAACGCCCCGTCGGTGTGATCCAATGATCAGGATCGGGCAGCGCCTCGGTGGCGACGTCCGGCGCTTCGAGGCGCATGGTGCGGAACTTGGGCATCAGGAACAATTGGTTGTTTCTGCCGAAGCGGCTCGACCAATGCAGGGCCGGGCCTGGACTATCCAGACGGATCAGCAGGGCGAGAGCCAGCAGGAGCGGCCAGAGAACCGCGAGCCCAGCCGCGGATCCGACAATATCCAGGCCCCGCTTCAGCATACCGTTGTCCAGACACGGGCTTCGCCCCCCTCCCCCAGAACCCCAACGGTCCACCGACAGACCTTCTCCAGGTCGGCTTGCGTCCCGTCGGGCGGTGAAGCGATGACCAGGGCGCAGCCATTCATCCGCATGGGATCGCGGAGGGGCCGCAGGCGAGCCTCGGCCACCAGCAGGGTCTCCGGTCCTTCAACCCGCCTCAGGAAGGAGTCGAAGGTCTCCAGGTCCTTGAGGGGAAGCCAGATCAACACAGTGGCGTCCGGTCGCTGCGCGAGGATCCAGCGGAGGGTCTCGGCGCTGCGGGCATAATCGTCGCCTCGCTCGAACGGCGGATCGATCAGGACAAGGACGCCGCCCCGCGTCGGAAGAACCTCCACAGCGCCGTCGAAGCCATCGGCCCGCCGCATCGCGACCCCCTGAACGCTTCCCAGGGCCGTCGCAAGCGCGTCTGCCTCCCGGGGATTCAGTTCAAACACGGTCAGGGCGTCACCCGGGCGCAGTCGGTCCGCGACCAGCCTCGGAGAACCCGGATATAGACGTACGGCCGTCCCGGGGTTCAGGCGCAGGACCGCTTCGCGGAGGGCGAGGATCGGTCCGGGCGGCGCGTCGGCCGTCATCAGCCGGGCCACACCCCGCTCGGCCTCCGCCGAGCGTCGAGCCTCGGAGGCCGTCAGGTCGTAGACGCCGCGTCCGCCATGGGTGTCGATCACCGACAGGCGACCCCGGGCGGCCTGCATTCTGGAGAGCACGCTGAGGAGGGCGGCGTGCTTGACGATGTCCGCGAAATTGCCGGCGTGAAAGGCGTGGCTGTAGTTCATGTCCTCCTCGTGCCACGGTCGCGGCCGCAGCTGAAGTCCATACAGACGCCCATCACCTTCGCAGGCTGACGCCCACCCGGACGCTGCGGGGAGCAGAGAGACTGACGGCGCCGTCGCCCGACAGCGCAGTCTGGACACGGGCGTCCCCCAGGTTGTCGACGGCGAGATAGAGCTCCCCGCCGGGAGCGATCGTCCAGGCGGCCCGGGCGTCCAGGCTCGTCGCAGCTTTGAGGCGCCGGGAGTTGAGGTCATCGTCGAAGCGCTCGCCCTCGTGCCGGGCGGACAGATCGAGCGCCAACGCCTCGACCGGTCGCCAACCCAGGCCCGCCGTCGCGGTGAAGCGGGACGTCTGGGCGGGCCGGAGGCCAGTCAACTGGGGCGCCGAGACGCCGCCGTCGACCTCCGCATCGGTCCACGCCGCCGCAGCGCGCAGATCCAGGGGACCCAGCCGGCCGCGAGCCTCCGCCTCCAGACCCCAGGCGTCGATCCCGCCCGCATTGCGCCGCTGACGGAGGGTTCCCCCAGCCGGAATGAATCCGGCCACGGGAAAGAAGCCGGGCCCGGTGGCGACGGTGACATTCGTGATCGGGTCGGAGAGCCGGTTGAAGAAGACCCCGGCGCCCCAGCTCCAGGAACCCGTCTCCCCTTCCAGCCCAAGGTCGGCGCCGGAAAGGCTCTCCGGGCGCAGGCCGGGATTGGCCTCGGTGACATCGTTGCCGACCCGGAAGGGCCGGTGGAGTTCATTGAGGGTCGGCGGGCGGAACCCGGTGTAGGCGGCGCCGCGCAGGTAGAGGCCGTCCAAGAGGTTCAGACGGGAGCCGAAGCGGATGCTGCCGCGAACGCCGGACGTGTCACCTGCGCCGCTGTCCAGGGTGATCGCGCCCGTCGCGAGATCCCGCTCCCGGCGCAAGGCCCCGCTCTGGGACCAGGTGTCGACGCGAACGCCGCCGGAGTGGACGATCCGGTCCCCGGACCAGGCGCCTTCCAGATAGAGGCCTGCGACGGAGGTCCGGCCCCCGCTCTCCCGGCCGCGGGTGAAGGCGTTGTTCTGGTAGCGGAAGCGCTCGCGAGCCCGGCCCTCGGCGAAACGGGCGTCGGCGCCGGCTTCCACCGACCAGGGCCCCGAGGCGTTGCGCCACGCGGCGTTCAGGCCCCATCCCAGGGCGGGCGTGGCGTACTGGTCCGAGGCGGGCGTGGTCGTCCCCCGCCCGGCCGCCACGCTGACGGAACTGTTCTCGAGGTTCGAGCCCCGGATCCATGCCTGGAGCCGCCATCCCTTGCCTGCTTCCAGGTCTGCGAGCGTCAGGGATGCAGAAGCGCCCTCGGCGCGCGCCATTGCCCCAGCCAAGCCGGAGTCCCGATCCTCGCGCCAGGCGGCCAGGCCCACGGCGGCGGCGACCGGACCCAGGTTATGCTGGAGACGCGCCGAGCCGCTATAGGACTCAAGGTCGACAGGCCGGTCCGCCGCTCCTCGGCCGGCGCCCCGAACCGGGGTGAACTGCGGTCCACGAGCCGCCGAGGCGGAAACTGTCAGGCCCGCTTGGGAAAAGGCGAAGGCTGCGCGCCCGACGCTGCGGTCTCCCGCCGAAAGGTCGCCGCGGAAAACCGGGGCTTGGGTGGCAAGCTCTGTCAGGGAGACCACGCCGGTAAGGGCGCCGGCGCCCCAGGCCCCAGCCCCCGCGCCTCGGACAATATCGATGGAGTCCAGACGCTCAGACGGTACGGCGGACCAGATGACCCAGCCGCCGAAGGGATCGTTCAGGGGAACGCTGTCCAGGATGACGAGGGCCCGCCCCGCCCCGGACGGGGCGATGGACCGAAGGGAAAGGCCCTGCGTGGTGGGATTCGCGGCTTCGGAGCCGTTGCGCCGGAAGAGGTTGACGCCAGGGACCTGCCGGAGGGCGCCGTCTGCGCGCGGGGCGCCGCGCAGGTCCTCTGTTCCCAGCCGGAAACGGGAGTAAACCACGTCCCCGATCCGGGGCGGCAGGTCGACCGGGCGGACCACGACGACCTCGACCTCGGTCGGCGGCGGGGCGGGCGGGGCGTCAGGGGCAATCAGCATGGCCGGGTGAATACACGCGCCTGCACAGGGGGACGAGGGGGCGCCAAACGAAAACGGCCCCGCCGGAGAACCGGAGGGGCCGTTGACGGTCTGGGTGCGGGGACAGGATTTGAACCTGTGACCTTCAGGTTATGAGCCTGACGAGCTACCGGGCTGCTCCACCCCGCGGCAATGAGATCCGCTGTAGCGGAAAACATCGGAATTGAAGGGTGGGCTGTTCATCCGTTCGGCAGACCTGGCGGCGACCTACTCTCCCGCGCCTTAAGACGAAGTACCATCGGCCCAGAGAGGCTTAACGACCGAGTTCGGAATGGGATCGGGTGGGGACCTCTCGGCATAACCACCAGGTCAACGAAACGGATGAAGAGAAGACATCAGGTCGAAACCACGACCATCAAGGCAAATCATGAGTTCAACTAAGAACGATCAAGCCGATCGAGCGATTAGTACCGGTAAGCTCCATGCGTCGCCGCACTTCCACACCCGGCCTATCAACGTGGTGGTCTACCACGACTCTCGGCGAAGCCTTGTTTTGAGGTTAGTTTCCCGCTTAGATGCTTTCAGCGGTTATCTAGTCCACACTTAGCTACCCTGCTGCGCGGCTGGCGCCACGACAGGTCCACCAGAGGTGTGTCCATCCCGGTCCTCTCGTACTAGGGACAGATCCTCTCAAGCTTCGTACACCCACGGCAGATAGGGACCAAACTGTCTCACGACGTTCTGAACCCAGCTCACGTACCACTTTAATCGGCGAACAGCCGAACCCTTGGGACCTGCTCCAGCCCCAGGATGTGATGAGCCGACATCGAGGTGCCAAACTTTGCCGTCGCTGTGGACGCTTGGGCAAAATCAGCCTGTTATCCCTAGAGTACCTTTTATTCGTTGAGCGATGGCCCTTCCATGCAGAACCACCGGATCACTATGGCCGACTTTCGTCTCTGATCGACTTGTCAGTCTCTCAGTCAGGCGGGCTTATGCCATTGCACTCAACGAGCGATTTCCGACCGCTCTGAGCCCACCATCGCGCGCCTCCGTTACACTTTGGGAGGCGACCGCCCCAGTCAAACTACCCGCCACGCCATGTCCCAAACCCGGATAACGGGCCCTGGTTAGACGTCAACAGCAACAAGGGTGGTATTTCAAGGATGGCTCCACCAGAGCTGGCGCCCCGGCTTCATAGCCTCCCACCTATCCTACACATGTTGCAGCTAACGCCAAGGCGAAGCTGTAGTAAAGGTTCATAGGGTCTTTCCGTCTGACCGCGGGTACCCCGCATCTTCACGGGGAATTCAATTTCGCTGAGTCTACACTGGAGACAGTGGGGAAGTCGTTACGCCATTCGTGCAGGTCGGAACTTACCCGACAAGGAATTTCGCTACCTTAGGACCGTTATAGTTACGGCCGACATTCACCGGGACTTGGGTTCAGAGCTTCGCCTTGCGGCTAACCCCTTACCGTAATCTTTCGGCATTGGTCACGTGTCACACCCTATACGTCGTCTTACGACTT
>NZ_JADBZL010000020.1:0-2986 GCF_020402505.1 Phenylobacterium sp.
CCCTGGAGAAGGCCCTGCGCATCTAGCGCCCGTCCGGCCTCAGGGACCGGACGCCCTCCGCGTGCACCCGGCTGTCGCCGAGGGCGGCCACCACCGGGTCCCCCCGGAACAGGCCGGCGAAGGCGGCGTCAAGGACGTTCAGCCCCCCCGTGAAGGCGCCGTAGGCCGGCAGGACAGCCCGCTCCCCGTCGGTGACCAGGCATCGCCGCCGCACCGCGCCGCGCGGGGTGGCGATCCGGGCGCAGGGGTGCAGGTGTCCGGCGATCTCCCCCGGGGCCGCCCCGGGCTCCGGTTCGTGCCTCAGGACCAGGCCGCCCAGGCGGATCTCGTCCGCCGACTCGCCTGGCAGGTCGGCGTCCGGCTCGGGATCGTGGTTGCCCGTGATCCAGACCAGCTCCGAGCCCCGCCCCAGCGCCTCCAGCGCCGCCCGGTCCTCGCCGGACATCCGGCGCGAGGCCTGCCGGTCGTGGAAGGCGTCGCCCAGGAAGAGGATTCGGCGGGGCGCCTGGGCCGCCGCATCGGCCGCCAGCCGGCGCAGAGTCTCGCGGGTGTCCAGCGGGGGCAGGAGCTGTCCCCGGGCGGCGAAGGCCGAGCCCTTCTCCAGGTGCAGGTCGGCGACCACCAGGGTCGAGTGCGCCACAAGGACCAGGGCGCCCGAAGGCAGCAGCCGGGCGGCCTCGCCCGCCAGGGTCAGGGCCATGGCCCCGTCCTCGAGGGCGCGCAGGCCCAGGGCCTGGACCGGGCTCACGCCAGGGCCTCGGCGATGAGGTCGCTCTCGGCCTCGGCCAGGATGGCGTCCCCCGCCTGGCCCGGCGACCTTTCCTTGCCGATCTCCATCAGCATGGGCACGGCGAAGGGCGACAGCCGCTCCAGCGCGACATGGCGGATGCGTCCCGCCACCCGGGCCAGGAGATCGCCCAGCCGGGCGGCGTCGATCATGCCTTCGGCGGCCTCCTGGCGGGCGCAGTGCAGCAGCAGGTGGTCGGGCTGGTGGCGTCGCAGGACGTCGTAGATCAGGTCGGTGGAGAAGGTGACCTGCCGCCCGGTCTTGCGCGGCTCGCCGGGGAAGCGCCGCTCGATCAGGCCGGCGATGATGGCGCAGCCCTTGAAGGCTCGCTTCATCATGAAGCTCTCGGCCAGCCAGTCTTCGAGGTCGTCGCCCAGCATGTCCTGGGCGAACAGGTCGTCCATGTCGATCCCGTCCATGGGCTTCAGGGACCAGACGGCCAGGGCGTAATCGTTGCAGACAAAGCCCAGGGGCTGGGCGCCGGCCCGCTCCAGCCGCCGGGTCAGCAGCATGGCCAGGGTGGTGTGGGCCAGCCGCCCCTCGAAGGGATAGGCCACCAGGAAGTGGCGTCGGCCCCGCGGGAAGGTCTCCACCAGCATCTCGTCCTCGGCGACGATCCGCGAGTGCAGGCGCTGCAGGCCCAGCCATTCGCGCACGTCGGGGGGCAGGCGCACCCAGGCCGCCTCGTCCGACATCATCCGCCGCACCCGGCGGGCGAGGTGGCTCGACAGGGCGAACTTGGACCCGCCCCAGGAGGGCATGTTGGGGTCTTCCGACCGGGCGGGCCGGACCAGCACGTCCAGGCCGGTGATGGCCGCGAGGCTCCAGACCTGGCCGGCGAAGACGAAGGTGTCCCCCGGGTCGAGCATCTCGAAATAGCCCTCCTCGATCTCGCCGATCTTGCGGCCCCCGACCAGGCGCGAGCCCTGGACCACCCGCACCGACAGGACGTCGGGCGACAGGATGGCGCCGAGGTTCAGCCGGTGCCGCCGGGCGGTGTCGGCGTTTCGCACCCGCCAGAGGCCGTCGGGCCCGCGCACCATCCGCCGGAAGCGGTCATAGGCCTGGAGGGCGTAGCCCCCGGTCGCCGTCAGGTCGACGGTGCGGTCGAAATCCTCCCGCGACAGCTCGCGATAGGGCCCGGCCCGGCGGACCTCGTCGAACAGGGCGTCGTCGGAGACGGGCTCGGCGCAGGCGCAGCCCAGCAGGTGCTGGGCCAGGACGTCCAGGGCGCCGGTCCGCAGGGGCTCGCCATCCAGCCGGTTCTCGGCGATGCACTCGCGCGCGGCCTGGCACTCCAGCACTTCGAACCGGTTGGCGGGCACGAAGAGGGCGCGGCTGGGCTCATCCAGCCGATGGTTGGCCCGGCCGATCCTCTGGACCATGCGGCTGGCGCCCTTGGGCGAGGCCAGCTGGATGACCAGGTCCACGTCGCCCCAGTCGATGCCGAGGTCCAGGGTGGAGGTGCAGACCACCGCCTTCAGCTCGCCCCTCGCCATGGCCGCCTCGACCTTGCGCCTCTGTTCGGCGGCCAGGCTGCCGTGGTGCAGGGCGATGGGCAGGTTCTCCTCGTTCAGCTTCCACAGCTCCTGGAAGGCGAACTCGGCCTGGAAGCGAGTGTTGACGAAGACCAGTGTCGTGCGGGACGCACGGATGGCCTCGTAGACCTCGGCCATGGCGTGCTGGGCGGTGTGCCCCGCCCAGGGCGTGCGGCCGCCCGAGAGCAGGAGGTCCACCTGCGGGCTCGCCCCCGGCGGCCCGCGCACGAGGTCGACAGGCCGCTCCCCGTCGCCCATCCAACGCTGGATCACGGCGGGGTCGTCCACCGTCGCCGACAGGCCGGTGCGCCGCAGGCGCGGCGCGAGGGCCGACAGGCGCGAGAGGCCGAGGGACAGAAGGTCGCCCCGCTTGGAGGCGTGCAGGGCGTGGATCTCGTCGATGATGACGCAGGCGAGGTCCTCGAAATAGAGGCGCGAGCCTTCCCAGGCGCAGAACAGGGCCAGCTGCTCGGGGGTAGTCAGGAGGATGTCGGGGGGAAGGACCTTCTGCCTCTGCCGCCGCGCCACGCCGGTGTCGCCGGTGCGGCTCTCGGCCACGACGTCGAGCCCCATCTCCCGGATCGGCCGGGCGAGGTTGCGCTCCACGTCCACGGCCAGGGCCTTGAGCGGCGAGATGTAGAGGGTGTGGACCCCGCGCCGC
>NZ_JADBZL010000200.1:0-4246 GCF_020402505.1 Phenylobacterium sp.
GGCCTCTACGAGCGCGCCACCGGCGCCGAGCCCTTCCGCGTCGCCGACCGCTGGCTGGCCGCCCGGGACCGGATGAACCTGGACGCCGTCTTGAACTTCGTCACCACCAACGACATCGTCGGCGGCAACTCCGGCTCGCCGGTGATCAGCGCCAAGGGCGAGGTCCTGGGCGCCGCCTTCGACGGGAACATCCATTCCCTCGGCGGCGACTACGGCTATGACGCAATCCTGAACCGGACCGTCGTGGTCTCCACGGCCGGCGCCACCGAGGCCCTGCGCCACGTCTACGGCGCCGACGCACTGGTCCGGGAGCTGGGGGTCCGATAGGGCCCGGCGATACACCAAGAAGGGGGAACCGATGACCGACCTGTTCGCGCCGATGCGCTTCATCCGCGGCCCGGAGATGAAGAACCGGCTGATGCTGGCGCCGCTCACCAACCTGCAGAGCCATCCCGACGGAACGCTCTCCTACGACGAGCACCGCTGGCTCACCCTTCGCGCCCAGGGCGGCTTCGGCCTGACCATGACGGCGGCGGCCCATGTCCAGCGCATCGGACAGGGCTTCCCCGGCCAGGTCGGCGTCTACTCCGACAACCACATCCCGGGCCTCGCCCGCCTGGCCGAGGACATCCGCAAGGCCGGCAGCCTCGCCGTCGTCCAGCTGCACCACGCCGGCATGCGGTCCCCCGCCGCCCTGATCGGCGAGGCCCCGGTCTGTCCTTCCGAGGACGCCGAGACGGGCTCCCGCGCCCTGACCCTCGACGAGGTCCACCGCCTCCGCGACGACTTCATCGCCGCCGCCGTCCGCGCCGAGAAGGCCGGCTTCGACGGGGTGGAGATCCACGGCGCCCACGGCTATGTGCTGTGCCAGTTCCTCAGCGCCCAGACCAACCGCCGCACCGACGCCTACGGCGGTTCGCCGGAGAACCGCGCCCGCCTCATTCTCGAAATCATCGATGGCGTTCGGGCCGCCTGCCGCACCGACTTCAACCTCGGCCTGCGCCTGTCGCCCGAGCGGTTCGGCCTCAGCCTGATGGAGATCCGCGACCTCGCCGGCCGCCTCTTTTCCGAGGCGAAGATCGACTATCTCGACATGTCCCTCTGGGATTCCTTCAAGGAGCCGGTCGAGGAGGCCCATCGCGGCCGGACCCTCATGTCGTACTTCACCGACCTGCCGCGCGGCGAGGTGCGCCTCGGCGTCGCCGGCAAGATCATGAGCGCCGCCGACGCCAGGGCCATGCTGGACGCCGGCGCCGACTTCGTCCTCCTAGGCCGCGCCGCCATCCTGCATCATGACTGGCCGCAGAAGGCGCGGGCCAATCCCGACTTCCGGCCTGTCAGCCTCCCCGTCACCCGGGCCCACCTCGAGGCCGAGGGCCTGGGCCCGGCCTTCGTGAACTACATGGCCACCTGGGCCGGCTTCGTCGAAGGCTAGCAACGCCCGAATTGCTTCCCATCAGGGGGGTCCCGGCGCAGCCGGGTGAGGGGCGCAACGGAGTCGCAGCTGGGAGGTTGCGCCGCGGCCGTTCCGGCGTTCAACTGCACGCCGAACCGGGGAGACCAGCTCATGTTCCGCATCGAGAACGCCCAGAGCCTCCTTGGCCTGGTCGTCATCATCGCCCTTTGCTGGGCGGTCTCCGAGAATCGCCGGGTCTTTCCCTGGCGGCTGGCGGCGGGCGCACTCCTGATCCAGCTCCTGCTGGTGCTGGGCCTTTTCGGCCTGCCCCCCCTGCGGGCCGTGGTGGCCGCCCTCGGCCAGGGGGTCGAGGCCCTCGCCGCCGCCACCCAGACCGGCGTGGCCTTCGTCTTCGGATTCCTCGCCGGAGGGGAGGGGCAGCCCTACGCCGTGGCCAATTCGGGCGCCCTGTTTGTCTTCGCCTTCCGCGTGCTTCCCGTCATCCTCGTGGTCTGCGCCCTCGCCGCCCTCCTCTGGCATTGGGGCGTCCTGAAGGCGGTGACCCGCGCCTTCGGCCTTGTCTTCGAGAAGACCATGGGCCTGCGCGGTCCGCCGGCGCTTGCCGTGGCGGCGACCATCTTCATGGGCCAGGTGGAGGGCCCCATCTTCATCCGCAGCTACCTCGCGCGCCTCAGCCGATCCGAACTCTTCATGCTCATCAGCGTCGGCATGAGCTGTGTCGCCGGGTCGACCATGGTGGCCTACGCCGCCATCCTGAAGGACGTCCTGCCGAACGCCGCCGCGCACATCATCACCGCCTCCGTGATCTCTGCGCCGGCGGGCGTGCTGCTCGCCCGGATACTCGTGCCCCGCGATATCGCCGCCGAGCAGTCGGAGCCTCTGGAGACAGGCTCGGAGAAATCCTACGAGAGCAGTATCGACGCGGTGAGCCGGGGCGTCTCGGACGGCCTCCAGATCGCCCTCAACATCGGGGCCACCCTCATTGTCTTTGTCGCCCTGGCCGCCATCGTGAACGGACTGCTCGGCCTGCTGCCCGATATCGCCGGGGCCCCTCTGACCCTCGAGCGCATCCTCGGCGTGATCTTCGCCCCCCTGGTCTGGCTCATCGGCGTGCCGGCCCATGACGCCCAGATCGCGGGCGCTCTTCTCGGGGTCAAGCTGGTGCTGACCGAGTTCACGGCCTTCATTCAGCTGGGCGCCACGCCGGTCGACGCCATCGACCCGCGCACCCGGGTGCTCATGGCCTACGCCCTCTGCGGCTTCGCCAATATCGCCTCGGTGGGCATGAATGTGGCGGGTTACTCCGTCCTGGTGCCCGAGCGCAGGTCCGAGGTGATCGGGATGGTCTGGAAGGCCATGTTCGTCGGCTTCCTCGCCACCTGCCTGTCCGCCTCCGTCGTCGGCCTCCTGCCGCGCGAACTCTTCCACTGACCCGCCCGCACAGGGAACTTCCATGAAGCTCTACGACACCCCCCTCGCCCCCAATCCCCGTCGCGTGCGCTGGTTCATGGCCGAGAAGGGGATCGAGGACGTCGAGATCGTCCGCGTGAACATCATGGAGGGCGACCACAAGACCCCGGACTACCTCCAGCGTTTCGGTCTCGCCAACATCCCGGCCCTGGAGCTGGACGACGGGACCTGCATCACCGAGAGCCTGGCCATCTGCCGCTATCTCGAGAGCCGCTATCCGCAGGGGAACCTGTTCGGCGCCACGCCCGAGGAGGCCGCCGTCATCGAGATGTGGACCCGCCGCGGCGAGCTCCTGGTCGCCTGGCCCCTCATGCTGGCCGTCCGCCACACCCACCCGGCCCTGGCCCGGCTGGAGACCCAGGACCCCGCCGTCGCCGAGGCCAACCGCACGGCGGGCCTGCGCGGCCTGAAGGTCCTCGACCGCCAGCTCCGCGACCACGAATGGCTGGCCGGCGACCGCCTGACCATCGCCGACATCGTCGCCTTCATCGGCATCGACTTCACCCGGATGATCAAGCTGGAGATCCCGGCGGAACTGGAAGGCGTGCACCGCTGGCTCGCCGCCATGCGCGCCCGCCCCGCAGCGACGGTGGCGGTCTGACACAGCGCCCATTGCTCCCCATCAGGGGGAGCTCCCCGCGCAGCGGGGTGAGGGGGTGCAACAGCGGTTCAGAAGCCCCCCTCCGTCCCGCTGCGCGGTCCACCTCCCCCTCAAGAGGTGGAGGAATTTCAACGTCTTAATTGCTCCCCATCAGGGGGAGCTCCGACCGAAGGTCGGTGAGGGGGTCAACGGCGCTTCAGCCGGCGGCCGACGCCCTCACTCCGCCCGGATCAGCTCCAGCGACCGCACCCGGCTGTCCAGGTCCGGCGCCACGGCCATGACGAACAGCTCGTCCGCCCCGGTCGCTTCGGCCTTCTTCGCCAGACCCCGTCGCACGGTGTCCGGATCACCCACGATGGCGCGGGCCAGGACGGCGGGCAGGCGGGGGTCGTCGCGGCGGGATTCAAGGAAGGCGAGGGCGTCCTCGATGCGGGGAAAGCGCGGCCGCTCGCCGTCGGCGCCGGGGCCGTCCAGGCCGGCGAGGGCGCTTGCCCGCATGGGGGCGGCAAGGCGCTCGGCGGCCTCCGCCGTCTCCGCGGCCAGGGCGATGGTCGCCACCGCGGCCCAGCCCTGCTCACGGAAGGCCGAGGCGGTGAAGGCGGCGCGATAGGCGCTCACCGCCGGGCCGCCGTCGGTTCGGGCGATGAACTCGGCGAAGACCATGCCCACCCCGGCGCGGCCGGCGAAGTCGGCGGTCTCGGGCGAGGAGCAGAGGAGGAAGAGGTCCGGGTGCGAGGGCCCCGACGGCGAGGCGTGGA
>NZ_JADBZL010000201.1:0-3859 GCF_020402505.1 Phenylobacterium sp.
CATGCCGGCGGACGGGTCGAGGCGGGAAACCGGCACGCCGGCGAGGATCCCCTCCCCGGCCAGGGCCTCGACCAGGACGGCCGCGGAGCCGGGGACCCGGATCGCGACTTCGTTGAAGAAGCGGGGGGTCAGGACCTCCACGCCGGCCACGCCGGCCAGGGCCGCAGCCAGGGTGCGGGCCCGGCCATGGTTCACCTCGGCCAGCCGCCTCAACCCGGTCCCGCCCAGAAGGGTCATGTGGATGGAGAAGGCCAGGGCGCACAGGCCGGAGTTGGTGCAGATGTTCGACGTGGCCTTCTCCCGCCGGATATGCTGCTCACGGGTGGAGAGGGTCAGGACGAAGCCCCGGCGGCCCTCGGCGTCCACGGTCTCGCCACAGAGCCGGCCCGGCATCTGGCGGACGAACTTCTCGCGGCAGGCGAAGAGGCCGACATAGGGCCCGCCGAAGTTCAGGCCGACCCCGAGGGACTGGCCCTCGGCCACGGCGATGTCGGCGCCCATCTCGCCCGGAGACTTCAGGAGGCCCAGGGCTACGGCCTCGGTGGTGACCACCACCAGCAGGGCGCCGGCGGCGTGGGCGGCCTCGGCGATGGCGGTCACGTCCGTCACCGTCCCGAAGACGTTGGGCGTCTGGACGACAACGCAGGCGGTCTCGGAGTCGATGGCCGCCAGGACGTCAGCCTCGGCGTCGACCGAGGCCGGACGGCGGGCGATCTCCATGCCCTCGGCGGTGGCGATGGTGCCGGTGACGGCGGCGTACTGCGGGTGCAGGCCGCCGGACAGGACCGCCTTGCGCCGGCGCGTGACCCGACGGGCCATCATGACGGCCTCGGCGCAGGCCGTGGAGCCGTCGTAGAGGGAGGCGTTGGCCACCTCCATCCCAGTGAGGGCGGCGACCTGGGTCTGGAACTCGAACAGGACCTGCAGGGTGCCCTGGGCGATCTCGGGCTGGTAGGGCGTGTAGCTGGTCAGGAACTCCGACCGCTGGATCAGGTGGTCCACCGTGGCCGGGACATGGTGGCGATAGGCCCCTGCGCCGCAGAAGAAGGGCCCGGCCCCGGCAGGCCGGTTCAGGGCCGCCAACCCCGCCAGCTCACGCTCCACCTCGATCTCGCCTGCGGCGTGAGGCAGGTTCACCGGGCCGGACAGGCGCGCCGGGGCGGGAACGTCGGCGAAGAGGGCGTCGATGTCGGGGGCGCCGATCACCCCCAGCATGTGGCGGCGGTCCGCCTCGTCCAGCGGCAGGTAACGCATGGCTCAGAGGGTCTCCAGGAAGGCGTCGTAGGCGGCCCTGTCCATCAGGGCGTCATATTCGGCCCGGTCGGCGATCCGCACCCGCGCGAACCAGCCCCCGGCCTCGGGCTCGGCATTGACCGTCTCCGGCGCGCCGGCGAGGGCGTCGTTGGCCTCGACCACCTCGCCGGACAGGGGGGCGTAGACGTCGGAGGCGGCCTTGACGCTCTCGACCACCGCCATGCCCTCGCCCGCCTTGAGTCCGCGGCCCGGTTCCGGCGTCTCGACATAGACCACGTCGCCCAGCTGCTCGGCGGCGTAGGCGGTGATGCCGACCGTGGCGATGTCGCCGTCGAGGGCGACCCATTCATGGTCCTTGGTGAAGCGCATGGCGGAAGTCCTTTCAGGGCCGGCGGACATAGCGGTGGGGGACGAAGGGAAGGCCGACGGTCTCGACCGGCCAGGTGCGGCCCCGGACCACGACCCCGAGCCTCTGACCGGGCGCGCAGAGGGCCGGCGGGGCGAAGCCGATGGCGATCGGGTAGCCGAGGGTGGGCGAGAAGCCGCCGGAGGTGACGACGCCGACCTCGGCGCCCTCCCCGTCGACGATGACGGCGCCTTCGCGCGCGGGAGCGCCCTCCAGCACCCTGAGCGCGATGCGGGCGCGCGACGGCGCGCCTGACAACTCGGCCAGGATCCGGGCGGCGCCCGGGAAGTCTCCGCGGCGGCGGCGCGAGGGCGAGATGGCGAAGGCGAGGCCGGCTTCGACGGGGCTCACCGTGGCGTCGACGTCATGGCCGTAGAGGGGCAGGCCCGCCTCGAGCCGCAGGGAGTCCCGCGCGCCCAGGCCGATGGGCTTCACCCGGTCGTCCGCCAGCAGCAGGTCCCAGACCCGCGCGGCCTCGGACCCGGGAAGCGAGATCTCGTATCCGTCCTCGCCGGTATAGCCCGAGCGGGAGATGATCAGGTCCAGGCCGCCGAAGCCGGCCAGGGCGGCGCTGTCCATGAAGGCCAGGTCCGCCGCGCCGGGGACGTGGGCCGCCAGGACCGCCGCCGCCTGCGGGCCCTGGAGGGCCAGGAGGGCGCGGTCCTCGAGGCGCTCAAGCTTCACGCCGGAAGGCAGCCGGGCCTCCAGGAAGCGGAAGTCATCGTCCTTGCAGGCCCCGTTGACCACCAGGAACAGGCCCCGGTCGTCCGGGCGGGCGGCCATCAGGTCGTCGAGGATTCCACCCGCGTCGTTGAGCAGGACCGAGTACTTCTGGCGGCCAGGCTTCAGGGCGGCGAAGTCGCCGGGGACGACCGCCTCGAAGGCGCCCGCCCAGCCCTCGCCGGTCAGCCAGGCCTGGCCCATGTGAGAGACGTCGAACAGGCCGGCGGACTCGCGCGTCCAGGCGTGCTCCTTCATGACCCCGTCCGGATACTGGATGGGCATGTCGTAGCCGGCGAACCCGGCCATGCGGGCGCCCGCTGCGAGGTGGGCCGCGTGCAGGGGCGTGCGCTTCAGTCCGGCTTGGCTCATCAGGGACTCCCGGCGACAACACGACGATCGAGCAACGGACAGGCCGCTGCGCCTCGCCCCCGCTGTCCTTGGCGCCTGAGAGATTTCAGCCCGGGCGGGACGGATCCCGCAGGGCCTTGCTCCTTCGGCGAGCACCGGGCGGACCCGGTGCTGCTTTCCAGCGTTCCTTCGCCTTCGCGGTCCTTTTGCCTGAGCGTTTCCGGGGCGGTTGCGCCTTCGGCTCCGGGCGGGGCCCGGTCTCTCCCGCGAGAGTCCGCCGGAACCTGCGCGATGGCCCCCGGGGAGTCAATGAGTCGCCGGCGGCCTCCGGGATTGTCCACAACTTGCGCCCGCTTCCGGGCGGGTCTAGCAGGTCGGGGGACCGGAGGCGCCATGACGCAGACTCCCGAAACCCGCACGCACGCGCCTACCGGCCGTCGCCTTGTCCTCGCACCCCTCCTCCTGCTGGCCCTGGCCGCCGCAGGCGGTCTGGCCTGGCTCTCGCTCCGGCCCGTTCCCGTAAGGACGGGACAGGTCGAGCGGGGCGAGGCGGTTGAGGCCGTCTACGCCTCCGGCGTGGTGGAATACGTCCGCCAGGCCCGCGTGGCGCCGGTCGTCTCCGCCCCCATCCTCAGGGTTCTGGCCGAGGAGGGCCAGGCGGTCGCCGCAGGCCAGGTCCTCGCCCAGCTCGACGACGGCCCGCAGATGGGAACCACCCTCCAGCTGGAGGCCCAGGCCGCGCAGGCGCGGGCCGCCGAGCGCCGGGTCCGCCGGCTGAGCGAGGCGGGGTTCGCCGCGCCCGCCGCCCTCGAGGACGCCGTCAGCCAGCTCCGCGCGGCGGAGGCCGCCGCCCAGTCGGCGCGAGCGCGCCAGTCCGACTACCGGATCCGGGCGCCCTTCGCCGGGCGGGTCCTTCGCCGGGAGGCCGAGCCCGGCGACCTGGCGCGGACCGGGACGCCGATGTTCGTGATCGCCGACCCCGCCGACCTGCGGATCACCGCCGACATCGATGAACGGGACATCGGCCGGCTGGCGCCCGGCCAGGAGGCGGTCCTGAAATCCGACGCCTTCCCGGGCCAGACCTTCCCTTCCCGCCTGACCGAGCTGACGCCGCAGGGCGACGCCGCC
>NZ_JADBZL010000202.1:0-18937 GCF_020402505.1 Phenylobacterium sp.
GGTGGAGGAATTACAGTATCTTAATTGCTCCCCTGCGGGGGAGCTCCCCGCGCAGCGGGGTGAGGGGGCGCCACGGCGGTTCGGAAAACCCCCTCCGGCCCGCTACGCGGTCCACCTCCCCCTCAAGAGGTGGAGGAATTGCAGTATCTTAATTGCTCCCCTGCGGGGGAGCTCCCCGCGCAGCGGGGTGAGGGGCGCCACGGCGGTTCACCTGGCGCCGGAAACGCAAAGTTAATCCGGGCAGGGCAGGGTGAGCTTTCGGATCAACCTGCGAGTCGCGTGACCCGGTGTTACAGACCCTGCGCACCTACTGGACGACGGCGGCGCTCTGCCTGCTGATCCTCTATTTCGGCTTCCACGCCCTGACGGGGGACCGGGGCATCCTGTCCACGGGCGAGCGCGACCAGACCCTCACGGACCGTCAGGCCCAGCTGGCGAGCCTGACCCGGCAGCGCCAGGAGCTTGAAACGCGGGCGCGGCTGCTTAAGGACGAGTCGGTTTCCGCCGATCTTCTCGACGAGCGCGCCCGGGCGCTGCTGGGATTCGCCGATCCGAGGGACTATGTGATCCGCGGAGGGTCCTGAAGGGACCTTCGTCCGGCCGGTCCGGGCGGTTCAGGGGAGTAGCGAATGGCGCGTCCAGCTGCCGGAAGGAAGACGCGGAAGGCGGCGGGCCCGGCCGCCTCTCAGAGTGCGGTGACGGGCGGGGTCGACCGCGACCAGCTCCTGGCCTGGTACCGCGAAATGCTGCTGATCCGCCGTTTCGAGGAGCGCGCCGGCCAGCTCTACGGCATGGGCCTGATCGGCGGTTTTTGCCACCTCTACATCGGCCAGGAGGCCATCGCCGTCGGCATCCAGGCCGTGCGCCGGCCGGGCGACCAGGTCATCACCGGCTATCGCGATCACGGCCACATGCTGGTCTGCGGCATGGACCCGCGCGAGGTCATGGCCGAGCTGACCGGCCGGGCGGGGGGCTCGTCCCGGGGCAAGGGCGGCTCCATGCACATGTTCTCCACCGAGGCCGGCTTCTATGGCGGCCACGGGATCGTCGGCGCCCAGGTCAGCCTGGGCACGGGGCTGGCCCTGGCCAACAGCTACCGGTCGAACGGCGCGGTCTCCTTCACCTTCTTCGGCGACGGGGCGGCCAACCAGGGCCAGGTCTATGAGAGCTTCAACATGGCCGAGCTCTGGAGCCTGCCGGTCGTCTACGTGATCGAGAACAACCAGTACGCCATGGGCACCTCCATCGAGCGGTCCTCCTCCGAGACCCACCTGTACCGGCGCGGCGCCTCCTTCCGCATTCCCGGCGAGGAGGTGGACGGCATGGACGTGGTCGCCGTGCGCGACGCCGCGGCCCGGGCCGCCGAGCACGCCCGGTCGGGGCAGGGGCCCTACATCCTGGAGATGAAGACCTACCGCTATCGCGGCCACTCCATGAGCGACCCGGCCAAGTACCGGACCCGCGAGGAGGTCGAAGAGGTGCGCCGCAACCGCGACCCCATCGATCATGTGCAGGAGCTGCTCACGGAGAAGGGCTGGGCCGACGAGGCGGCGCTCAAGGCCATCGACGCCGAGGTCCGCGCCATCGTCGCCGACGCCGCCGAGTTCGCCCGGATCTCGCCCGAGCCGGACCCGGCCGAGCTTTTCACCGACATCTATGTAGGGGCGGGGCGATGAGCGACATCCTCATGCCCGCCCTCTCGCCCACCATGGAGGAGGGGACCCTCGCCAAGTGGCACGTCAAGGCCGGCGACGCCGTCCGCTCGGGCGACGTCATCGCCGAGATCGAGACCGACAAGGCGACCATGGAGGTCGAGGCGGTCGACGAAGGCGTCATCGAGGCCATCCTGGTTCCGGAAGGGACCGAGGAGGTCAAGGTCAACACACCGATCGCCCGCCTCTCCGCCGGGGCTGGCGCGACACCGTCTCCCCCTCCGGTTACCCCCCCCATACCCCCCCCTGCCGTCCCTAAGGTCACCCCCCCTGTACAGGCGACGCCTGCGGAGCGGGCGCCAGACGCTCCCACCCCCCCTGTCGGGACGGTGTCGGGACGCCGGACGACCGTTCGCGACGCCCTGCGCGACGCCATGGCCGAGGAGATGCGCCGGGACGAGACGGTCTTCCTGATGGGCGAGGAGGTCGGCCAGTACCAGGGCGCCTACAAGGTCAGCCGGGGCCTGCTGGAGGAGTTCGGCGCCCGGCGGGTGATCGACACCCCCATCACCGAGCACGGCTTCGCCGGCCTCGGCGTCGGGGCGGCCATGGCGGGGCTGAGGCCGGTCGTCGAGTTCATGACGTTCAACTTCGCCATGCAGGCCATTGATCATATTATCAATTCGGCGGCGAAGACCCTTTACATGTCGGGCGGGCAGATCACCTGTCCCATCGTCTTCCGGGGCCCCAATGGCGCGGCGGCCCGGGTGGCGGCCCAGCACAGCCAGGACTATTCGGCCTGGTACGCCCATGTCCCCGGACTGAAGGTGGTGGCGCCCTACGACGCCGCCGACGCCAAGGGCCTGCTCAAGGCCGCCATCCGCGACCCGAATCCGGTGGTCTTCCTCGAGCACGAGATGCTCTACGGCCAGGAGTTCGAGGTCCCGGACGACCCGGACTGGACCGTACCGATCGGTCAGGCGCTCATCCGCAGGCCAGGCCGGGACGTGACCCTGACCGCCCATTCGCGCATGGTGGGCCTGGCCCTTGAGGCAGCAGAAATCCTGTCGAAACAGGGGGTTGAGGCGGAGGTCGTGGATCTTCGGACCCTCCGGCCCCTGGACCACGCCACCATCCTGGAGAGCGTCCGTCGGACAAACCGGATCGTCAGTGTCGAGGAGGGCTGGGCGCCCATGGGGGTCGGGGCGGAGATCGTCGCCCTCGTCGCCGCCGAGGCCTTCGACTGGCTGGACGCCCCGCCCCTGCGGATCGCCCAGGCCGACGCGCCCCTGCCGTACGCCGCCAATCTCGAGGCCCTCGCCCTGCCGTCGGTGGATCGGATCGTCGAGGCGGCCCTCAAGGTCTGCTACCGGTGAGCGCCCTGGCCTTCAAGACCGGCGGGTGCCATTGCGGCCGGGTCCGCTTCGAGGTCGCTCTTCCGGAGAGGCCTGAGGACCATTCCTGCAATTGTTCAATGTGTTCGAAGGTCGGTTTCATCCACCTCATCGTGCCGGAGAACCGGTTTCGCCTGGTCCGGGGCGAGGGCGAGCTGGTGGAATACACCTTCAACTCCGGCGTCGCCCGGCACCTGTTCTGCCGGACCTGCGGGGTGAAGAGCTTCTACCGCCCGCGCTCCAACCCGGACGGCTGGTCGGTCAACGCCCGCTGCCTGGACGAGGCGGTGAACATGGACGTCACCGAGTTCGACGGCCGGAACTGGGAGGCCAACGCCGCCAGCCTGGCCCACCTGTCCCGGGAGGCCGCGCCATGACCGACATCCTCATGCCCGCCCTGTCCCCGACCATGGAGGAGGGCATCCTCGCCAAATGGCTTGTAAAGGTTGGGGATTCCGTCCGGTCGGGCGATGTCGTCGCCGAGATTGAGACCGACAAGGCGACCATGGAGGTCGAGGCCGTCGATGAAGGCGTCGTCGAGGCCCTGCTCGTCGCCGAGGGGACTGAGGCGGTGAAGGTCAACACGCCCATCGCCCGGCTGTCGGGCGAGGGCGCCGCCCCGGTCGCCGCCCCATCGCCACCCCCGACCGTCGCCGCCCAAGCGCCTCAACGTCCCGAGCTGGTAAGGGAATCAACTGTTTTGGCAAAGGGTTCCGGGCGTATCTTCGCATCTCCCCTGGCGCGCCGACTGGCGGCTGAGCGGGGCCTGGACCTCGCGACCCTGACCGGCTCGGGGCCGCACGGCCGGATCATCCGCGCCGATGTCGAGGCGGCCGGGGCCTCCCCGCGAGCCGCCGCGCAGGCGACCGCTGCGGCCCCTGCGCCGGCGTCCGTCCCCGCCGACAGCCTGGCCCAGTTGGGCTATCCGGACGACAGCTACACCCTGGTCCCGCTGGACGGCATGCGCAGGACGGTGGCGCGACGTCTGACCGAAAGTGCAAGGGATATCCCGCACTTCCCCCTGACGATTGATGTCGAGATCGACGCCCTGCTGGCGGCCCGCACCCGGATCAACGGCCTGCTGGAGCCCCGGGGGATCAAGGTCAGCGTCAACGACCTGGTCATCAAGGCCGCCGCCCTGGCCCTCAGGCAGGTTCCCGAGGCCAACGCCTCCTTCACGCCGGAAGGCATCGCCCTGCACCGGCACGCCGACATCTCCATGGCCGTGGCGGTGGAGGGCGGGCTGATCACGCCCATCCTCCGCAGGGCCGAGCAGAAGGGCCTCGCGGACATCGCCCAGGAGGCCAAGGACCTGGCCGAGCGGGCCCGCAACCGGAAGTTGAAACCCGAGGAATTCCAGGGGGGTAGCTTCTCCATCTCAAACCTCGGCATGTTCGGGATCCGCCAGTTCGGCTCGATCATCAACCCGCCCCAGGGCGCCATCCTTTCTGTGGGCGCCGGCGAGGCGAGGGCGGTGATCCGCGACGGCCAGGTGGTCTCGCGCACCCTCATGACCGTGACCCTGACCTGCGACCACAGGGTCATTGACGGCGCCATCGGCGCCCGCTGGCTGGCCGCCTTCCGGGCCCTGATCGAAGAGCCCGTCACCATGATCGTCTAGGGGGGCCGCCGTGGACTTCGACCTTGTCGTCATCGGCGCCGGCCCGGGGGGCTATGTGGCCGCCATCCGCGCCGCCCAGCTGGGCCTGAAGACCGCCATCGTGGAGCGCGACAAGCTGGGCGGGATCTGCCTGAACTGGGGCTGTATCCCCACCAAGGCCCTGCTGAAGTCGGCGGAAACCTTTGAAACCCTTGGACATCTTGAGGACTACGGCCTGCGCGCCCAGAAGGTGGGCTTTGATCTCGACGCCGTGGTCGCCCGCTCCCGCAAGGTGGCGGGCCAGCTGAACGCCGGCGTCGCCTTCCTGATGAAGAAGAACAAGATCACGGTCATCGAGGGGGAGGCGCGGCTGGAGGCGGGCGCCCCGGCGCCGCTCGTCCGGGTGGCCCTGAAGGCAGGTGGAGAACAGGTCCTGAAGGCCGCCAACGTCCTCCTGGCCACGGGCGCCCGGGCGCGGACACTGCCGGACCTGGGCCTGGCCCCCGACGGCGAGCGCGTCTGGTCCTACCGCGAGGCCATGGTCCCGGACCGGGTTCCAACCTCCCTCCTGGTCGTGGGATCGGGCGCCATCGGGATCGAATTCGCCAGCTTCTTCAGAGCCTTGGGCTCGGAAGTGACGGTGGTTGAGGCCCTGCCGCGCATCCTGCCTGTGGAGGACGAAGAGGTCTCGGCGGCGGCGCAGAAGGCCTTCCAGGCCCGCGGCGTCGCCTTCCGGACCGGGGCTTCGGTCCGCCGCCTCGCCCGCAGCGGCAAGGGGGTGGAGCTGACCATCGAGGCCGGCGGGGCCCCCGAGACCCTGAAGGCCGACGTCGCCATCGTCGCCGTGGGCATTGTCGGCAATGTCGAGGGCCTGGGGCTGGAAGCCCTGGGCGTGACGATCGAGAAGACCCACGTCGTCACGGATTCCCACGGCTTTACGGGCGTTCCCGGCCTCTGGGCCGTCGGCGACCTGGCCGGCCCGCCCTGGCTGGCGCACAAGGCCAGCCACGAGGGCGTGCACTGCGTGGAGCACATCGCCGGCCTGAAGCCCTCCGGCCTCACCGCGCCCATTCCCGGCTGTACCTACGCCTCGCCACAGATCGCCTCCGTGGGGCTGACTGAGGCCCAGGCGAAGGCCAGGGGCCTGGAGGTCAAGGTTGGCCGTTTTCCCTTGCGCGCCAATGGCAAGGCCATCGCGGCGGGCCAGACCGAAGGCTTCGTCAAGACGGTGTTCGACGCCGCGACGGGCGCCCTGGTCGGCGCCCACATGATCGGCGCCGATGTCACCGAGATGATCCAGGGCTACGCCCTGGCCATGACCCTGGAAGCCACCGAGGCCGACCTCTTCGCGACCGTCTTCCCGCACCCGACGATCAGCGAAGGCATGCACGAAGCCGCGCTGGACGCCTTTGGCAGGGCGCTGCACGTCTGAGGGCGGAGTTCCCCTCCGTCGCGCTTCGCGCGCCACCTGCCCCTGAAAGAGGGAGGAATGAGAAGGGGTTAGAGGCTCCCGTTGGGAGATTTCCGGGCCAGGCCCCGGGGAGGGGGTTCAGGCCCTTGTCAGTCACAGCGGTTGGTGGCACGTTTAACTCATGTCCGCGCTGCTGCAGTTTTCGACCAATAACAACGGCCCCACCGGGGTCGAGGGTCTCTGCACGCGCTGAGCTAAAGACAGCAGGCAAGGATCACAAGGCCCCCCAATCGGCGGGGCCTTTTTCTTTGGCGCCGCAGATCGGTCGGCCTCTCTGGAGGTGACATGGAACCGATACGAGACCGCCAAACGACCCACCCGGCCATCGAGGACCTCCGCCGCCATATCGGCGCGGTCGTGACCCTGGACGGCTCTGTTGAGACCCTCCGCGATCAGAAGCGGATGCAGTTTCTCATTCTGAACCGTCACGGAGGGGCGGTGCAGGTCGTTCACGAGAAGGCCGGTGCAGATGACCGGCTGGCTCAGCGGCTGGGGGCCCTGACCCCAGGATCTGCCGTCACCGTGACAGGAACCGTGAGGGAGGCGGCTTCGGTCAAGCTGAACGGCCTTGAGATCGAGGCTGCGGACATCGTGGTCCACAGCCTCGCGGGGACGCCTCTCCCGGTCGCCGTGGATTCTTCGCTCGAGAAGCAGATCGACTGGCGGGTCCTGAGCCTGCGCAGGCCTGAGCAACGACTGGTCTTCGAAGTGCAGACCACGCTTGAACAGGCCATGCGCGCCTATTGGGCGCGGAAAGGTTTCATTGAGATCCACTCGCCAAAGCTCATGGGGACATTCAGTGAGTCCGGGGCCGAGGCGTTCAAGGTTCAGTACTTTGACCGGACCGCTTACCTGGCGCAGTCGCCGCAGTTCTACAAGCAGATGGCGATGGCGGCTGGATTTGAACGGGTTTTCGAGGTGGGACCGGCCTTCCGGGCCGAACCGTCCTTCACCGCCCGCCATGAGACGGAGTTTACGTCGATCGATATGGAGGTCGCCTGGACCGACTCCCACCAGGATCTGATGGCGCTGGAGGAAGACTGGCTGGTCGAGGTGCTGACGCAGGTGGCCGACGTTCATGGGCAGGCGCTGGAAGAGCGCCTGGGCGTGCGGATCGACGTGCCTGTGAGGCCCTTCCCAAGGGTGTCCCTGCAGGAGGCACAAGCCATTGTCAGGGCATCAGGCCATACGCCGACAAAGACGGACGACCTGGACCCCGAGGGCGAACGACGATTGTCGGCGCACGTGGCGCGCGAATATGGCCACGACTTCGTCTTTGTGACCGACTATCCGGTGACAGCCCGGCCCTTCTATCATCGTCGTCACAGGGATCGGCCTGACCTGACGCAGAGCTTCGACCTGCTCTGGAGGGGTATAGAGATCACGACGGGCGCCCAGCGGGAGCATCGATACGACCCGCTCAAGGCCCAGGCCGTGGAGCGCGGTTACGATCTGGAGCCATTGAGCAGCTATATCGACTTCTTCCGTTACGGTTGCCCGCCGCACGGCGGCATGGGTGTCGGACTCGCCCGGCTGCTGATGGTGATGCTCCAAAGGTCCAGTATCCGCGAGGTGACCTTTCTGAGCCGGTCCCCGACACGTCTGACGCCTTGAGCCGCCTTGCGTTGATTTCCGGGGACATGTCGCTGAGGGCGAGCGTGGGAGCGTGGGAGCGTGGGCGTTGGGCCATGCCCCGGGCGCGATCGAAGAGACGCCGGAATTCCCCCTCCGTCGCGCTGACGCCCGCCACCTCCCCCTGAAAGAGGTGGAGGAATTAGGGAGCCATTGCTCGCTTGCCGGGGAGCTCCTCGCGGAGCGGGGAGAGGGGGCTTGCTGAGGCGGTGTTGACCCCCTCCGCCGCGCTTCGCGCGCCACCTCCCCCTGGAAGGGGGAGGAATTGGAGCGGCCAATTGCTCCCCTTCGGGGGAGCTCCCCGCGGAGCGGGGTGAGGGGGCGCTGCGGCGGCTCGGCAGCCCCCTCCGTCGCGCTTCGCGCGCCACCTCTCCCTGAAAGAGGTGGAGGAATTGGGGAGCCATTGCTCCCCTGCGGGGGAGCTCCCCGCGGAGCGGGGTGAGGGGGCGCTGCGGCGGCTCGGCAGCCCCCTCCGTCCCGGGGCTTGCGCCCCGGTCCACCTCCCCCTCAAGAGGTGGAGGAATTAGGGAGCCATTGCTCGCCTGCGGGGGAGCTCCTCGCGAAGCGGGGTGAGGGGGGCGGCGCGCCCCGACCGGGCCGGGGTGGACCCGACGTTTGTCTGCAGGGCGACCAAACACGACTTCCGGGTCGTTATCGCCACGGCCACCATGCGTGGATGGCGCTGGCGAAGGCGGTGTAACTTTCGGCGTTTGGGTGAATGCCATCTCCAGCATCGGCTTCCCTTCGCCACGTCTCATAGACCTCCGCAGCGAATGGGACCGCGTCGAAGAAGGGGACGCCGAGGCTGGCGCACAAGCCCTTCAAGTGTTCGGAGTACGATCTGGTCTGGTCGTTACGAGGCTGACTTGAGGTCACCGGGAGTGGGCCCATCATGAGCGTGGGGCGCCATGCTGAGGCTTCTGACAAGATATCGTGCGCGTTCTGAAGCGAAGCGCCCTCGGAGACACGTGGCCTGCCGAATTCATCATCCGGAGCCAGATCGTTTAGGCCGAAGGAAAACACCAGCCGCCCATCGCCAGTACCGTCGACGAAGCTGTCGCCGAAGAAGCAAATCCGCATATTGAGGGTCTCCAGCCTCAATCTCTGCCCCGGAAAGACGTTTGTTTGGCGCAAAGTGACGATCCTTCGTCGCTACGTGTATCATTGACGTAGGGGTCACTGTCACCCCAGCCCTGTGCCCCTGACCCCTACGGAACAGTCTGGCGGCGCATCAGCATCGCTGAGGAATGAGATCAGGTCGCGACATCCATGAACCCCCATTCCCGCGTCCGAACCTGGCTTGAAATCCGGGAACCACTTGAGCGGCAGCTGGAGCCGCTGGGGCGCGCTGCAATGGAGGCCCTGGACGTTTCTGAGGGGCATCGTGTTCTCGATGTTGGCTGCGGTATCGGAGGCACGCCGATCGCTCTCTCCAAGCGAGTCGGGCCTTCAGGACGTGTTGTTGGATTGGACATCCTCCCTGACGCGATCGACGTTTTGCGGGGCGATGGAGGGAACCCGGACAATGTCGACTTCATCTGCGGCGATGCTCAAAGATATGGCTTTTCAGAAGGGTCATTCGACGCGATTTTCTCCAGGTTTGGCGTCATGTTCTTTGACGATGCGACCGGGGCCTTTCGCAATCTTCTCCGTGCGCTGCGTCCCGGCGGCCGCCTTGGTTTCGTCTGCTGGCGCGACCTGAGCCAGAACGAGCTGGATTACCTGCCGCTTCGCGCCGTCGCATCGCTTCTGCCGCCGGATCTTGTGAGCAAGACGGCAATTTCGGGCTGGTTCTCGTTCTCCAGGGCGGAGAGTCTTCGGCGGATCCTCGGTAAGGCGGGATTTCTGGATGTCCAGATCACCTCCAGGGACGTGAGGGTCCATAGCGGGAGTCTTCGGGAGATGGTGGATGTCTGCACTCGGGTCGGCGCCGTGGGCGCAATTCTTCGCGACCGTCCGCATCTGATGCGCAAGGCCGCCCTGGCGCTTGAGGATGCGTTACGCGAAAGAGACGGCCCCAACGGTCCAGAACTCCGGGCAGGGGTCTGGATCGTTACAGCCAGGGCGCCCTAAGCCCGGCCCTTCATCGAATTCTTCGGACCGACATGGGCAATCCACCCGCCGGGCGCAGGGCGAAACTGGCGACCGGCCGCACCCGGTGGGGTGAGACGACGGTGAAGTCGATGGCCCGCACGAGGCTTGCCAGGACCGTCACCGCTTCCATCATCGCGAAGGCGGCGCCGAGGCAGATGCGAGGACCGGCGCCAAAGGGCAGATAGGTGAAGCGATCGGGCTGTGGCGCCGACGGCGCAAACCGGTCGGGATCGAAGGCGTCGGGGTTAGCCCAATGGCCTCGATGCCGATGAAGCGCGTAGACTGGGATGATGACGCGAGATCCGGCTTGTACCGGAAATCCCGCCAGCTCCGTTCGCTTTCGGCTCACCCGGGTGAGCTGGAACCCCGGGGGATAGAGCCGCAAGGTCTCGCTGAGAACCTGGCGGGTAAACACCAATCGATCGACGTGAGTGGCGTCGATCGCCTTCGTCCCCGCAACCTTAGTCACCTCGTCCCGGATTCGCGCGGCGGTCGGGGGATGCATGGCGACCAGGTAGAGCGCCCAGGTCAGGGCCAGCGCCGTGGTTTCGTGGCCAGCCACAATGAACCCGAGCAAGTTATTGGCGAGCAGATCATCGTCCATCCCCTGGCCCGTCTCCGGGTCGCGAGCCTGGAGCAGGAGATCGACCAGGTCGGGGCGGGAGGCCGAGCCCCGGCGGCGGGAAACCATGCGTCTGATGTCGTTCAGCAGGGGCTGGCGGTGTGCGGAACGGGCGTCCGGTCGCGATGCATGGTAGGCATCCGGCGCCAGGAAGTAGCTGACGCGCATTCTGCCGATGTCCACGAGAAAGGACTTGATCCGGGACTGCATCGCGGCGCGGTCGAAGTCCTCACCACCGGACAGCATGGTGTCGAGGATGACCTCGAAGGTCAGCCTCGTCATCTCCGAAGGGATGTCGATCAGGTTCTCCTGTCCTGACCCGGTCCAGGCGTCCACAGTCCTGTCGGCGACGCCGCTGACCAATGGGGCCAGCCCCGCCATCTCGGCCGGACGAAAGGCTGGCGCCGTCGCGCGCCGTTGCCATCGCCAGTCTCGATCCTCAGCCGTGAAAAGACCTCTTCCCCAGGCCGGTCGCATCATGCGCTTGAGCAGTTCACCCTGCGGAAAGTCTTGTGCGGCATCCAGCAGGACTGTCCGTATGGCCTGTGGCTCCACAACGAACAGGGGCATTCCCGGAAACGGCGGGCGGTAGGCGTCTCCTTCGAAGACCGCTCTTGGCCAGCCTTCGATCTGATTGAAGGGCGCGCGCGCCGCCAGCAACCAGGATGGCGGATCTGTCTGCGGCGGAATGACGGCTGCGGGGATAAACGGCGCTTCCGCCTGGGCAGGCCCCATTGCAGACATCTGAGAGGTTCCGAGACAACCGTAGAGGCGCGCAGCCTACCCCCAATCATCGACGCTGACGAGGGTCATGGCTGTTCGTGTGAGGTGTTGCGGCCGTAGATCCCCGGCAAGGGGGGGGGGGGACCTCAAGACCCGTTGCGCCCTGTCCTTGTGGGGGAGTGCATGGGGTCCAGTCGTCATGTCTTGCAGGGGCAGGTTGACGGCGCCTATCCTCTTCAGGTGACGGTTTCACCATCCCCAGACCTCGATCATCTGGCCGAGGCCTTCGCTGCGTCGCTGGCCGACGTGACGCCCGTCGCCGAGCGGAAGGGGAACTATGTCCACGCACCTGTGGTGGCGCGGACCTACATCTCGGATCGAGCCCTGCCGGTGGCCCTGGTCCGGTCAGCGCGGGCCCTGGTGTTGCGGCGCCGGGCCGTCGTTGTGGTGCGAGAGCGCGATGGCTATCGCCACATCACGCCAGGGGGGCGTCTGGAGCCGGGTGAGACCGTCGAGGAGGCGGTGAGGCGGGAGGTGCTGGAGGAGTGTGGCTGGCGACTAGGTGCGCTCAGGCCGCTGGGGTTCGAGCATGTCCAGCATGTTGATGCGCCGCCGCCAGGGTTACCGGCGGCGGGATTCCTCAATCCCATCTTCGTGGCGGAGGGTCTTTCGTTTCACCGATCCGCCCGGGACATGACCCAGAGCGAAGTCGGCTCGAGCCTCGTTTCGGTCGCCCGGGCCTTGCGGGAGCTACCGGACTGGAGCGCGACCCTGTTGCGATGCGCGCAGAGTCAAAGACCGGCGCTGTTGGTGTGAAGCCCGGCTTCGGGGCACGCATTGACGTTCCCTTGCACTCGTGGGACGCGCGGTATTGGTGTGCCGTAAATGCGGTCTGCCTGCATGACTGGAAGAACGATCTGACATGCACAGCCGGTTGAAGTTCGACATCGGGTGGGCCTCCCTTCTGTGGGCGGCCGCGGGGCTGCCCGTGTCTCGCGCGCGCGTGGCCCGTGCACGTAGGTTCGTAGAGAGCGGTTGGGGCGGTAGGCGCGGAGTAATCGGACTGTCGGCGCGGACGCTGTTCGACGCTCTCCTGGCGGAGCTGGCCCTACCGGCAGGCGCCAAGATCATCATGTCCGGGGTCAACATCCAGAACATGTTTGATCTTGCGCGATTGTATGGACTTGAGATCATCCCCGTAGATATCAATCCTGCAACATTGGCGCCGATGCCGGGTGCACTATTGGATGCACAAGCCAAGAGTGGCGCCAGGATTTGCGTCGAGGCCCAACTCTATGGGTCGGTCAGCCCTCTGCATGACGCATCTGCCCTGCGAGAGCGTGGCGTTTTCGTTCTCGAGGATGCAGCGCAAGCCTTTGCCGACCGGTCGTACACTGGCGACGCCAATGCCGACGCGACCCTCTTCAGCTTCGGTCCGATCAAGCGTCGAACTGCGCTGGGTGGAGGGGTTGGCGTTTTCCGCGATCGGGTCCTTGCTGCGCGAGTCGAGGCACGTCTGGCCAGCCACGAGATGAGAAGCGAGAGCTGGCTGCGTCGACGCGCATTCAAGTACCTCCTGTTGAAGGCGCTGACCCTTCCGCCGATTTATGGAGCGCTGTTGCAGCTGGTCCGGATCAGCGGCAACGACCCCGAAAAGGTCATTGGAGAAGCGGCTCGGGGCTTTTCCGGTCCCTCACTTGCCGTGTCGATTCGCGCCCAGCCGCCGGGTCGCTTGGTCGTGCTGATGGCGCACCAGATCAATACAGCGGAGGACGCTTCATCGAGACAGTCCGCCTGTCTTGGGTTTCTGTCGCAGTTGCCCCCCGAGTTCATGAAAGTTGGCGAGCATGCAGAGCGGCATGCCTACTGGCTGCTCGCGATCTGTTGCAGGAAGCCTGAAGAGGCTTTGGACTTCTTGCGATCCCATGGATTCGATGCGACGCGCGGTACAACCAGCCTCCGCGCCGAGACTCCCGGACGAACACCGGTCGCGGCCCGAATGCTCGAGTCTGTTGTGTATCTTCCGCATCCTGCCGGATTGTCTGCTGGAGCGCGCAGGAGGCTCATTTCCGCCTTGTGCGACTATGCGGGGCGTTCGGAGCTGGCCGGAATTCAGCTGTAGGTGGTCTCGCAAGTGCAGCCCAGCCGTTCCCTTCACTGGCCTGAAGTCTGGAGCCTCGGGGATCAGAGCGTGTGGTGACAGCACAATCATTGACGCTCACTTGCTTCCATTTGGTATCCTGGAAACTGGTGCACTGGCGCCGGCGTTCCCCCTCCGCCGCGCTTCGCGCGCCACCTCCCCCTCAAAAGGGGGAGGAATTAGGGAGCCATTGCTCCCCTGCGGGGGAGCTCCCCGCGGAGCGGGGTGAGGGGGCAACGGCCCCTCCGCAAACCCCCTCCGGCCCGCCTTCGCGGTCCACCTCCCCCTGGAAGGGGGAGGAATTACGGAGCCATTGCTCCCTTGACGCGGGGCGAGGATCAGGCGGCGGGGGCCAGCGTCAGGCTCTTTTCCATGAGCTCGCCTTCGCGGGTCTGGAGGCAGACCTTGTAGGGGCCGGGGAAGAAGACCCATTCCCGGGTCGCCGGGTCCCACTGGCGGAGCGCATCGAGGGGGATGTGCAGCCGGAGGGTCTTCTGCTCACCGGGAGCCAGGGTCACCCGGGTGAAGGCCCGGAGCAGACGGTCCGGGCCTTCCAGGGCGCCCGGAGGATGCCGGACAAAGGCGAGGACGGTCTCATCCCCGGTCACGACGCCGGCGTTGCGCACGCTGACCTGGACCTCGATTCCGCCCGCCTCACGGCGCAGTTTCAGGGCCCGGTAGCGGAACTCGGCGTAGCTGAGGCCGTGGCCGAACCCGAACCGCGGAGCGACGCCCTTGTGTTCCAGAAGGGTGTATCCGTGCAGGGGGGCGTACTCGATCTGGCGGGCCGTCCTGTCGAAGAAGGGATAGTCGTCGATCGACCGCGCAACGCTGAAGGGTAGGCGCCCTGAGGGGGAGACGTCGCCGAACAGAAGCTCCGCCAGGGCCGTTCCGCCCTCCATGCCGGCGTAGAAGGTCTGAAGGATGGCCGGCGTCGTATCGACCCAGTCTTCGACCATCACCGCAGACCCTGCGATGATCACCACCACCACCGGCTTTCCGCTGGCCGCAGCTTCCCGAATGAGCGCCACCTGGTCCGGGCTCAGGTCAAGGTCGGCGCGGTCTCCGCCGATGTCGGGGCCATTGCCGTTTGTGGACTGGGCGCGGGTCACCGCCTTGAGGCCGGGGCTGTCGATACGGCCAAGATCGATGCCGCCGCCCGGGATGTACTCGCCTTCGTCCTCGTGCGTACGGCCGACAATCACGACAACGGCGTCGGCTTCGGCGCAGGCCTTGCGAACCGCAGGCAGGTCCGTTTCCTCCGCCAGGATGACGGAGTCGTCTCCCAGACGACGGCGCAGACCCTCCGCCGGGGTGACCACGTAGGCGGGGTGGACGCGCGACGATCCGAAGTCGCCGGTGTTTTCCTTGTCGGCGAGACGGCCGAGTACGGCGAGCTTGCGCACCCGGGCCGGGTCGAAGGGCAGGATTCCGTCGTTCTTCAGCAGAACGGCGGACTTGCGCGCCGCCTCCAGCGCGACCGCCACATGCTCGGGCCTGGCGACCAGGTCGGGCGTGTAGGCCTCGAGCGGGTCTTCCGCGCAGGCGAAACGGTACTGGGTGCGCAGAATGCGGCGACAGGCGGTGTCGATGACGCCGGGCTCTATATGGCCGGCCTCGACGGCGGCCAGAAGCGAGTCGCCGAAGACCAGGGGCTCGGGGTTCTCCACATCCAGCCCGGCGGATGCGGCGTAGACATTCCTCAGCCCGTAGATCCAATCCGAATGCACAAAGCCGTCAAAGCCCCACTCGCCGCGCAGGATGTCCGTCAGGAGCTCGCGGTGCTGTCCGCAATAGACGCCATTCCACTGGTTGTAGGCGCTCATCACGCTGGCGCAGCCGGCGTCGATCGCGCGCTTGAAGTGGGGAAGGTAGACCTCGCGCATGGTGCGGCCGTCGCAGCGGACGTCGACCGTGAAGCGGACGTTTTCAATGGAGTTCACCGCGAAGTGCTTCACAGTGGCGATGACATTGTGGGTCTGCAGCCCGACAGCCAGGGCGGCGCCCATTTCTCCGAGATGGTGCGGGTCTTCCCCGTAGGTCTCCTGCGCGCGCCCCCACCCCGGGTGGCGCAGGAGGTTCATGCAGACTGCGCCGGAGAGGGTGCACCCCTGGGCGCGCGCCTCGATGCTCATGACCTCGCCGATGCGGCGCTCCAGGTCGACATCGAAGGTCGCCCCCCGGGCCATGGAGCAGGGAAAGCAGGTGGAGTGGCCCCGGGCGACGCCACGCGGCCCGTCCGTGAAGAAGAGGGGTGGAATGCCGAGGCGCTCGCACCCTCCGCCGGCGGCGTAGGGTTCGCTTCCCCAGCGCCTGCCGCTCTTGGCGTACTGTACGAAGAAGCCGCGCCCCGACATCATGGCGACCTTTTCCGCCATCGTCGTTTCCGCCAGGACGGCGTCGATCCGCGCCTCCTGCTCTGAGGGGGAGAGACCTTTTTCCGGGGCGTAGTCGGACATCGGGTTTTCCTTGGCTTGCGGAGTTTGTCAGGCGAAGCGTGAGACGTAGTTCTCAAGAAACTCTTGTCTTCCCGAGACCGGCTGGGGTTCGACATTCCGGGTGAGGGCGGCCTGGGCCACATCCGCCAGGCTGACCTGACCGGCCAGGATCGCCTTGCCCTCAGAACCCTCCCAGCCGGCGTATCGCTGGCTGACAAAGGTGTCGAGCTTACCATCCGCTTCCAGGTCGGCGGCGGCGAGGAGGCCGCGCGCGAGGGCGTCGACGCTGCCGATATGCCCATGGAAGAGATCGTCCACGCTGACCGATTGCCGGCGGATCTTGGCGTCGAAGTTGAAACCGCCGGTGCGCAGGCCGCCGGCCTTGAGGATGCGGCGCCAGACGAGGGTGAGTTCGCCGACATCCATGGCGAACTGGTCGGTGTCCCAGCCGTTGTGGGGATCCCCGCGGTTGAGGTCGATCGAACCGAAGACGCCGTGGGCGATGGCGGTGGCCACCTCGTGCTCGAAGCTGTTACCGGCCAAGGTCGCATGGTTGGCTTCGATGTTGAGCGCCACCTCGCCCTCCAGGCCATAGGTTCGCAGGAAGGCGGCGCAGGTTGCGGCGTCCCGGTCGTACATGTGCTTGGCCGGCTCATACGGCTTGGGTTCGACCAGGATCGCACCCTTGAAGCCGATCTTGTGTTTGTGCTCGACGATCATCGCGAGGAACCGGCCGTACTGATCCAGTTCGCGGCGCATGTCGGTGTTGAGCAGGGTGTCGTAGCCCTCGCGCCCGCCCCAGAGCACGTAGTTTTCCCCGCCCAGCCGATGGGTCGTCTCCAGGCAGGCATGGACCTGCGCGGCCGCGCAGGCGAAGACCTCAGGATCCGGATTAGTGGCGGCGCCGGCGGCGTAGCGCGGGTGGGCCGTCAGGTTGGCCGTGCCCCAGAGCAAGCTGACCCCGGTCTTCCGCATGCGCTCGGCCATGAGCGGCTCCATGCGCGCCATGCCGTCAATGAGGTCGCGGAGCGTCGTAGCGTGCGGCGCCACGTCATGGTCGTGGAAGGTGAAGTAGGGCGCGCCCAGCCGTGAGAAGAAGTCGAAGGCGGCGTCGAGGCGCTCCGTCGCCGCGGCGAGGTCCACCGGACCGGCCATCCAGGGTCTCGGAAGCGTCGCCCAGCCGAAGGGATCCATGCCCGTGAAGCAGAACGAATGCCAGAAACAGACCGCCCAGCGCATGTGGTCCTTCATCGGGCGCCCGGCGACGATCCTGTCGGCGTCGTAGTACCTGTAGGCGAGGGGATTGTCGGAGTCCGGCCCCTCGAACCGGATGGGCGGAACCCCGGAGAAAATCGTGGTCATGGGCTGAGCTCCTGGAAGGTCTGGGAAAGGGCGGGGTGGAGACGGCGCCAGACGGCGCGCCGGAGCGCCAGGCGACCGGCCAGCTCCTTGTCCGGTGTCAGTTCGCGCAGGACTTGCCCGGGGCGGCGCAGGGGCTCTGCAACCTCTCCTTCCAACGCCATCCAGGCCAGGCGGGCGGCGCCGAGCGCCGCGGCCGTCTCGCCCCCGTCGCGGTATACGAGAGGCCGGCCGAGGGCGGCCGCGAGCAGGGGGCCCAGCCCGGCGATCCGGGTTCCGCCCCCGACGACGCTCAGCGCCTCGACCTGGGGCGAACCGAGGGCCTCGAACCCATCGGCCAGGGCGAAGGCGACCCCCTCGAGAGCCGCCCGCACCAGCGCCTCGCGGGTCGTGGCGTGGGTCAGGCCGACGAAGACGCCGCTGGCGGAGGGATCGTTGTGCGGCGTGCGCTCTCCCGACAGCCAGGGCGCGAAGAGCGGGTCGTCAGGCTGGCCATCGCCCAGATTGGCGACCGCCTCGGCGGTGGAGGAAAACCCCGCCAGCCGGGCGACGGAGTCGATCGCGCTGGCCGCCGACAGGGTGACGGACATCCGGTGCCAGATTTCGGGCAGGGCGTGACAGAAGGTATGAACCCCGCGACCCGGGTTCGGCCGGAAGGCGTCGTCGGCGATGAAGATCACGCCGGAGGTGCCCACCGAGACAAAGGCCTGGCCGGGAGCGACGGCCCCGACGCCCACCGCACTGGCGGCGTTGTCTCCGCCGCCGCCGGCGACGGGAACCTGCGGGAGCCCCAGGGTCTCGGCGACAGGCTTGCGCAGCACCCCGGAGACCGCAGAGCCCTCGACCAGCCGGGGCATGTGGTCCCGCGTCAGGCCCGTGGCCGCCAGGAGCACGTCGGACCAGTCCCGGCGCCCGACATCGAGCCAGAGCGTTCCTGCCGAGTCCGACATGTCGCTGACCGTCTCTCCCGTCAGCCAGAGGCGCACATAGTCCTTCGGCAGGAGGACGCGCCGGGTTGCGGCGAAGACCTCCGGCTCGTGCGCCCGAACCCAGGCCAGCTTCGGAGCCGTGAAGCCCGGCATGGCGCGGTTGCCGGTAATGGCCACAAGGTCGGGGGCGGCGGCTTCAAGCGCCCGGCACTCGCGGCCGGAGCGGCCATCATTCCAGAGAATGGCCGGTCGAAGGGCCTTGTCCCGGACGTCGAGGAGCGTGGCTCCATGCATCTGGCCTGAGAGCCCGATCGCCCGGGTGCGTCGTCGAATCGCCTCAGGCAGGGCGCAGATGGCGGCCTCGGCCGCGGCGATCCAGTCCTGCGGATCCTGCTCGGACCAGAGCGGCTGTGGCCGGCTCACGGCGAGGGGCGTCGTCGCCTGCGCCTGGATGACGCCGCCGCTGTCGACCGCGACGGCTTTCACGCCCGAGGTGCCGAGATCCAGACCGATGACGACCACTCCAAGACCTCCAAAGGCAGCCGCCTCCCGGACCGGGAGGCCCACTGGAGCGTCGAGCGCCATGCAGGCCTTTCCTCATCGGAGAGATGTCGGCGGGTGCGCGCCAACGCTTGTGAGTGTAGGGAAGCCACCTTGAAAACAAACAGTCAATCCTGTTTGTATCTGAAGCTGATCAGAGAGGGACCCGTGACTCGCAGGACTGACCGAAGGACCCGACGCCTGGCGCAGACGCCCGCCAGGCTCGCGGGCGCCGCAGGAGTGCAACGATGACGGCCCCTCCCGCCCGTCTGACACAGGCCCAGCGATCCGGCAGAACCCGCGAGCGTCTGGTGGCGGCTGCGATCGACGCCCTCTACCGCTA
>NZ_JADBZL010000203.1:0-7258 GCF_020402505.1 Phenylobacterium sp.
CAATCCGGGCCCTGAGCCTGGTGGACCGGGGCTGGATCTGGGCCCGGACCTGCGTGCGCGGCGGATCGGAGAAGGGCTGGGGCTGGTTTCTGGACGGGCGCCGCGAGCGCAAGATGAACACCTTCACGGACTTCATCGCCTGCGCCGAGCACCTGCACCGCCAAGGCTACGGCCGGCCGTCCAATACCGTGGCCTATGGCGGTTCGGCGGGCGGCCTGTTGATGGGCGCCGTGGCCAACCTGCGCCCGGACCTGTTCACGGGGATCATCGCCGCAGTGCCCTTCGTGGATGCGCTCAACACCATGAGCGACGCCTCCCTGCCCCTGACGCCGCCAGAGTGGCCGGAGTGGGGAAACCCGCTGACCGACTCCAAGGCCTACGACACGATCGCCGCCTACAGCCCCTACGACAACATCGCACCCCGCCCCTATCCGGCCGTTCTGGCGACGGGGGGGCTGTCGGATCCCCGGGTCACGTATTGGGAGCCCGCCAAGTGGGTGGCGCGCCTGCGCCCGGCGTCCACCAGCGGGCGCCCCATCCTCCTGAAGATGAACATGGAGGCCGGCCACGCCGGCGCGGCGGGCCGGTTCGACGACCTGAAGGAGACAGCCCTGGAATACGCCTTCGCCCTGTGGGCGGTGGAACACCGTGGAGCCTCCTGAGGCGCGCCGGATGATGTCAGGAAATGGCTGGGGAACTAGGACTCGAACCTAGAATGACGGTACCAAAAACCGCTGTGTTACCATTACACCATTCCCCAGCAGGAACGGCGACGCAGATGGGCCGCGCGAGGGCGTCGGAATAGCCCAAGGCCGGACGGGATGCAACGCCTCCGCCTCGCTTGCGACCCGGCGCCCGGTCCTCTATAAGCCGGCCCCTTAGTCGGAGTGTGGCTCAGTCTGGTAGAGCACCGCGTTCGGGACGCGGGGGTCGCAGGTTCAAATCCTGCCACTCCGACCATTTTCCCCCAGCCCCCAATGATCACCGCCCGAGACCCGGTCTCGCGCGAAATGTTCATGTTTTGTTTTGCCGCCTCCAGTCACCGTGAGACACCCATCGGGACCCGGAGGGACCGCCCCGATCCGGCGTGAACCTTAGCGGAGCAAGATATGGCGAAGATGCCCAAGGGCCAGCCTCGTGAGGTCCCTGACCCCGAGGGAGAGCTTTATGATCGCGAGATGGCGCGCATCCGGAGGATGCAGGAGACTCAAGACTATGGCGCGGCGCCTCCACAGGACCTTGTCGAAGCTGACCCGGACATCCTGGACAGCCTGCCCAGGATTCCTCAGCCAGGCCCCGTAGCGTCACTGATCCCGGTCGTCGGGCCGGCCTGGCAGGCGGCGGCGGACTTGCAGGAAGGAAACTTGGTCGGCGCCGGCGTGAATGCCGCGCTGGCCATCGCGGATGCGACGCCTGCAGGGCCATTGATCAAGGGCGCCAAGGCCGCGAAACTTGGCATTGGGGTCTTAAAGAAGGGGTCCGTGACCGCCGGCGCAGCGCAAAAGATGATCAAGAAGGCGGGCCTTACGGGACCCGGAAAGGAGGTCCACCACTCCATTCCCCTCGATGGCGTGGGCCGATCTGTCCAGGATTGGCGGAATCACTACCTCTTCCTGAAGGTCCTTCCCAAGGAGGTTCACCGCCGCTTGCATGGCAGTTGGGCGGGAAAGCCCCGGTATGATCCCGTCCGGCGCATTTGGTACGGGACAACCGACTGGCAGAAGGCCTTCCCGACCTCGGGGGCCTCCATGACGGCCGACAGCGTCGAGAACTCCAGCCGGAATTCGACCGCAAAATCGAAATGAGGGTAGCGTCGCGCCGTATTTCGAACAGAATAGGAACGAAAGGTCGTGGCGGTAGGATCAACGAGGGAGTCCGGAATGGCGGGCGTTTTCAGTTTTCTGGGCGGGCTCTTCGCCCGCCAGCCGCGGGAGAGTCTCCCGCCGACCGAGCGGGTCCAGGCCATCCTGGACCAGATCTGTGCGGAGTCTCGCCCTTGCCTTCACCTGGTTCCCGGAGGCGGGGGACAGACCCGGTTCGGAGGGGCGCCTGAGATTACCGGCGACTGGCCCCGGTTCGGCGGGCGCCCCATGGCCCACCTGGCCCGGATCGACCTGGCGGAGGTATGCGCCGCCGGCGGCCCGGACTGGTTGCCAACGGCGGGACGACTGCACGTCTTTCTCGACATGGGCGTCCGCGCGCAGGACTTCGAACCGGAACAGCCGGGGGCCTGCATCGTCCGCTGGGAGACGGGCGAGGTTGCGCCCCTTGAGCCGCCAGCGGACCTGAAACTCCGCAGCCGGATCGCCCCCTTTCCCCTCACCTTCCAGCCGAGGACCTCCTACGCCGATGAGCGCGTCGAAATCGACTGGAGGGGCTTGACCCGCGACGAGGAGCGGACCCTGGACGCCGCGATACTCGGCTTCCTGTCGCCCGAGCCCGCCCACCAGATCGGCGGCTATCCCGGGAACCTCCAGGGAGATGACATGGAGGTCCAATGCGCAGTTGCCGCCGCCCACGGCGGCGACCTGCGCAAGGTCGGCGAGGACGATCCGACCCCAGCGGAGTTGGAGGCCGCGCGAGACTGGCGGCTCCTCCTGCAGGTCGACAGCGATCCCGGTGCAGGCTTCGACTGGATCCAGAACGGACGGCTCTATTTCTGGATTCGGGAGGCCGACGCCCGGGCCGGGGACTTCACGCGCGTCTTCGGCCTCGCCCAGTTCCTGTAGGCGCTTGGGTCGGCCATCGGCGCCGTGAAAAGGTGAGCGCTGGACCTGCAGGCGTCGCCGCAGGCAGGACGGAACGCCCGGTATGGCTGCATCGGTCAAGACGCAGGCCGATCGCAGCCCCGAGGTCTGAAACGCCGCGGACCTGCCCTGTGTTTTCCCGCAGCGGCTCTTGCCACTGATCAGACAGCCCTCGCGATTGCTGACATGCGCACCCCAATCTAGTCTGCCTCAGGTGATCATCGCTTTTCACAGGGATTGAAGGCTTGGAAAACCGGCACCCTGCTTCGGCGCACTCCGGGTTTATCAAGCCTGCCCGTCGCTACGTGCGGCGGTTCATGGAGATCACCGGGCTTATCGGACCCTATTTCCGTTGGCTGGAACATCGCATCGCTCGCCGACCCGGTGAGCCGGTGATCGACGGCCGCCCGATGCCGCCTCGAGACCTGATCGTCGCCGTCTCTGGAACAGCCGATGAGCGCTGGTTCTCAGAGCGTGGAAAGTCCGACGCCGCGAAATTCATGACTATCGCGAAGAGGTATGGGCTCGATGAAGCAAACGCAGCTGCGGTTCTGGACTGGGGTTGCGGGTGCGGTCGCATTGCTCGCTGGATCGCCGACGACGTGATCCGCGGGGGTGGTCGGTTCCATGGCGCAGATCTCAACCCGACTCTGATCCGCTGGTGCGCCGCGAACCTGCCGGGCTTCTATACGGAGAACAGCCTGCGTCCTCCCTTACCCCTCGGGGACAGCCAGTTCGATCTTGTTTATGCTCATTCGGTTCTGACCCACCTCACGGAAGCGGTCGCGGTCGACTGGCTGGCGGAATGCGCACGCGTTTTGAAGCCTGGCGCAATTGCGCTGCTCACCTTTCATGATGAGACATTCGCCGAGCATTGGGGACCACCCGAGGTCAGTCCCGCTCTCAAGACCCGCCCCTATCTGGTTTGGAACAACGCCCTTGAAGGCTCGAACTATCTTTCGGCCTGGACCACGCGCGCTCATTTCGGCGCGCTGGCGAGGACAGCAGACCTCGACTTGCTGGAGATCATCCCCGGCAGCCAGGAGTTCCCCGAACAGGCGCTGGCGGTGCTACGGCGCCGGTGATGTGCAGATCGTCCGCACCGTTAGGTCGGATTTCGGTCTTGATCGCCCGGTCCCGGGCGCCCGGGCCGGGGACTCCACGCGCGTCTTCGGGCTCGCCCAGTTCCTGTGAGGCGTCCCGGCGGCCCCTCAACGCTGCTTGATCCATTGGCGGGCGACGCGTCTCGGGATAGGGTCAAGGTCCCTGTCCCCTCCCATGGCGCGCAATGAAACACTTCCTCCTGACCATGGCCGGCGTCTTCGCCGGTCTGCTGCTCTTTCTGGTCGGTGTTCCCTTTCTGCTGATCGTCCTGGCGGCCGGCGCCTCTGGCCCTGAACCGACCCCTGCGCGCACCGTGGTGGAGCTGGACCTTCGCGAGGTCATCACCGACCAGGACAGCGCAAATCCCTTCGCCAGTTTCGGCCAGCCGAGCCTGTCGGTCCTGAAGATCGTGACCACGCTGCGGAAGGCCGAGACCGACGACCATGTCCGCGGCCTCCTGGTCCGCCTGCCCGAGGCCGGCATGGAGCCGGCCATGGCGGACGAGATCGCAGACTCTCTGCGGCGGTTCCGCAAGACCGGCAAGCCGGTGATCGTCTTCAGCCAGGGGGTCTATCCCGCCGGAGCGACCCCCTCGACCTACATGCTGGCGGCGGCCGGCGGCCAGGTGTGGATGCAGCCCGGCGCCTCTCTCCAGGCCACGGGTCTGGTCTCGGAGGACATCTTCCTGAAGCGGCTGTTCGAGCGCTACGGCGTGCGCGCCGAGTACGAGCAGCGCAAGGAGTTCAAGAACGCCGTCAACGGCTACCTGCAGTCGGACTATACCGCCGCCCACCGGGAGGCGACCCAGTCCATGCTGGAGTCCATCTACGGCTCGGCCCTCAACCGGGCGGCGGCCGACCGACGCCAGTCGCCCGCCGCCCTCAAGGCCGCCCTGGAGTCGGGCCCCCTGATGGCCGAGGAAGCGCTGAAGCTGAACCTGATCGACCGGGTGGACTACCTCGATGCGGCCCGCAAGCAGCTGACGGACCGCGCCGGCAAGGACGCCGAGTTCCGGGACCTGCGCGACTACGCCCGAAGCCAGCGCGACCTGAAGTCCCTGACCGGCCCGGCCATCGCCGTGGTCACCGCCGAGGGCGGCATCGTCACCGGTGGGGACGGCGGGGCCAACCCCTTCGCCGCCGAGGGCGCCATCTACTCCGACCTCCTGGAGAACGCCCTCCGGGCCGCCATCGAGGACAAGGACGTCCGGGCCATTGTCCTGAGGGTCAATTCGCCGGGGGGGTCGGACACCGCCTCCGAGCAGATCCGGCGCGCCGTGGAGGCGGCCAAGGCGGCGGGCAAGCCCGTCGTGGTCTCCATGGGTCCCTACGCGGCCTCGGGCGGCTACTGGATCTCGTCCAACGCCTCGGCGATCGTCGCCCAGCCCACCACCCTGACCGGGTCCATCGGGGTCTTCGGGGGCAAGATCGCCCTCGGCGAGGCCCTGGCGCGGGTGGGGGTGGATCTTCGCCAGGTGGGCGTCGGCGCGGACTACGCCTCCGCCTTCTCCCTGGGATCGGGGCTGACGGAGGACCAGAGGGCGGCCTTTGGTCGCTGGATGGACCAGATCTACGCCCGCTTCATCGGTCGGGTGTCCGAGGGTCGGCGCCTACCCGTCGAGCGGGTGGAGTCCCTCGCCAAGGGCCGGGTCTGGACGGGCGCCCAGGCCAGGGAACTCGGCCTGGTGGACCAGATCGGGGGCTTCTATGACGCGGTCGACCGGGCCCGCGCCCTGTCCGGGGTCAACCAGGAGATGCGGCTGAAGTGGATGGCGTCCGAGGGTTCGCCCTTCGAGGCCTTTGAACGCCTGTTCGGAGTCTCCGCCGCCTCGGCGCGGACGCTGGCGGCGTCCGCCTGGGTGCTGGGCGACCCGCGGGCCCAGGCCCTTCTCGACGAGATGGCCTGGAGCCGGATGCCTCCGGGCTCGGCGGCGGTCCGGGCGCCCGTCTCGGCGCCCTGAGCCGCTGGACTGGTCGTCCGAAGCCATGCGCCGGAAATCGGGTTGGTCATGAAGTCCATCGAGGTTCAAAGGGGTCGCCCGCCCCGGGCCGGGTCGCGGGTGGTGATCAAGTCCGCCGCCATGGGAAGCTTCCTCTTGAGCGTGGACGGCCAGCGCTCCATCCGGGTCCGCCGCGAGGAATAGGCCTTCAGCGGTCCTTGGGGTCGAGGGCGTCGCGCAGGCCGTCACCGATGAAGTTGAAGGCGGCCAGGGTGGCGGCCATGGCCAGGGCCGGGAAGACCAGCAGCCACCAGGCCATCTCCATGTCCTGGGCGCCCGCCGAGATCAGGGTGCCGAGCGAGGCCATGGGCGGCTGCACGCCAAGCCCCAGGAAGGACAGGAAGCTCTCCGCCAGGATCACCGCGGGGATGGTCAGGGTGACATAGACCGCCACGGGCCCCAGCAGGTTGGGGATGATGTGCCGGGCCACGATGGAAAGGCGGCCCAGGCCCGCGGCGCGCGCCGCCTCGATGAACTCCTTCTGCTTCAGCGAGAGGGTCTGGCCGCGGACGATCCGGCTCATGGTCAGCCACTCCACGGCGCCGATGGCCACGAAGATCAGGAGGATGTTCGACCCGAAGGCCACCATCAGGAGGATGACGAAGAAGATGAACGGCAGGGCGTAGAGCACGTCGACAATGCGCATCATGGCCTCGTCCACGGCGCCGCCGATGTAGCCGGCGGTCGCCCCCCAGGCGACGCCGATGACCAGGGAGACCAGGGTGGCGACCAGGCCGATGGCGAGAGAGACCCGCAGACCCATGGCCAGCCTCGCCAGCAGGTCCCGGCCCAGGGCGTCGGTGCCCAGCAGATGCCCGTCGGTCAGGGGCGGGACCCAGACATGGTCCTTGTTCACCTGGTCATAGGGCCAGGGGCTCAGCAAGGGGCCGAACAGGGCGAACAGGGTCAGGAGGACCAGGACCCCCAGGCTGAGGGTAGCGGCGCGATTGGCCCGAAGCCGCGCAATCGCATCGTCGGTCAGGCTGCGGCCGCGGGCGGCGGGCCGGGGTGAGGCGGCGAGGTCGGTCATGACAGGCGCACCCGGGGATCGACCAAGGCCAGCATCAGGTCCCCCAGCAGGTTCAGCACCAGGACAAGGACGGCGTAGACGACGATCATGCCCATCACCACGGTGTAGTCCCGCTGCAGGGCGCTGATGACGAAGAACTTCCCCAGGCCCGGAAGGTTGAAGATCTTCTCCACCACCAGCGAGCCGGTGAGCAGGCCGGCGGCCGCCGGACCCAGATAGCTGACCAGGGGCGTGAGGGCCGGACGCAGGGCGTGGCGCAGGACGACGGCGATCTCCGGGAGGCCCCGGGCCCGGGCGGTGCGGACATGGCCGGCGGCCAGGGCCTCGATCATCCCGGCCCGGGTCAGGCGCGACAGGATGGCCGCCTGGGGCAGGGCC
>NZ_JADBZL010000204.1:0-3485 GCF_020402505.1 Phenylobacterium sp.
ACCGGGCGGCAGCTACCGCTACCTGATCCCGCGTGAGGCGGATCGCTACTACGGCGTGACCGCGCGCCTGAATTTCTGACGACAAGGGCCCGGAGCCCCAATGCTCCGGGCCCGCTCGTTGCAGGAGCGCGATCGGTCAGGCGAGGCGGGCGATCACTGCAGCCCCCTCGGGCGCACAGGTCAGCGCGGCCGCTGGCAGGAGAGAAATCATCGGATGCCGACCCAATGTCTGAGCGGCGGTGATCCTTGCGCCCTCTCCCATAGCGTCTAGGTTGTATGCGGTGAGTGGAGGGGCGGGAGGCGGAGCAGCGTGGATGTCGAGGCGTTCATTCGACGATGGTCCAAACTGGAAGGCGGCGCCGAACGGGCTAACTATGCCATGTTCCTTACGGAACTCTGTGCGGTCATTGGCGTGCCTCCACCCGACCCGGCCGGCGCTGACGTCCGGAGCAATAACTACGTGTTTGAGCGCGCCGTTCGCCCCCGCGCCAGCGACGCCCTGACTGCACCGAAGCGTATCGACCTCTACAAGCGGGACGCCTTCATTCTAGAGGCCAAGCAATCCCGCCTGCCTGGCGCCAAGAACGCCCTGCCGGGCCAGCCGGGCTTCCAGCCCGACGAACCCGAACAACTCGGCCGTCGCAGCGCTTCGCCACGCTGGGACGTGATGATGCAGAACGCGCGCAAACAGGCCGATGGCTACGTCTTCCTCCTCGATGCCGACCATGCAGCGCCCCCCTTCATCCTCACCTGCGATGTCGGCCACTGCTTCGAGCTTTATGCCGACTTTACCGGCACCGGCCGCGCCTATGGCCAGTTCCCCGACCGCAAGGGCTACCGGATCTATCTGGAGGACCTGCGTAAGGAGGAGGTGCGGGGCCTCCTCAAGACCATCTGGACTGACCCGCACAGCCTTGATCCGACCAAAAAGTCGGCCCGGGTCACCCGCGAGATCGCCGCCCGCCTCGCCGCCGTCAGCAAGCGCCTGGAGGACAACGGCGCCAACGCCGAGCATGTTGCGCATTTCCTGATGCGCTGTCTGTTCACGATGTTTGCGGAGGACACCGACTTGCTGCCCAGGGGCAGCTTCCGCCAGCTCCTGGAAAAGTCGGTCGCCGATCCCCGCCACTTCCCGCACCGCCTGAAACAGCTTTGGAAGGACATGAACACCGGTGCGGAGTTCTCGGCGATCATCGACGCCCGGGTCCGACACTTCAACGGAGGCCTGTTCAGCGACACCATGGTCTTTGAGCTGGGGCAGGCGGAGATCGGCGAACTCCTGGCCGCCGCTAGCGCCGACTGGACCCAGGTTGATCCCGCCATCTTCGGCGCCCTGCTGGAGCAGGCGCTGGACAAGGAAGAGCGCAAGCGGCTTGGCGCCCACTATACCCCACGTTCCTATGTCCAGCGGCTGGTTGACGTCACGGTGATGGAGCCGTTGCGCGCCGATTGGGAAGCCGCCCTCACCAGGGCCCAGGCCGCTAAGGACGCCGCCAAGGACGCCGACGCCGTCGAGATTGTCCGCGCCTTCCACCACCAGCTCTGCACCACCCGCGTTCTCGACCCTGCCTGCGGCACCGGCAACTTCCTCTATGTGACGCTGGAGCTGATGAAAAAGCTGGAGGGCGAAGTCATTCAGACCCTCTCTGCCCTGGGCGAGCGCCAGTCGAGCCTGGCCATCGCCGGCGAGAGTGTGGATCCGCACCAGTTCTTGGGCTTGGAACTCAACCCCCGCGCGGCGGCCATCGCCGAGCTGGTGATCTGGATCGGCTATCTGCAATGGCACTATCGCAACCACGAGAGCCATCCCGCCGAGCCTATCCTGAAGGCCTTCAAGAACATCAATTTCGGCACCCATGCCGGCTATGACGCCGTGCTGACCTGGGACGGTTATCCCCTGCCCAGCGTGGTCGAAAAGGATGGCAAGCGGGTCGAGGTCTATCCCAATCCGAGGCGGCCGGACTGGCCGGAGGCGGACTTCATTGTCGGCAACCCACCCTTCATCGGCGGCAAGGACCTGCGCTCCCGCATGGAGCCCGGCTACGCCGAGGCGCTCTGGGCGGCGCACAAAGACATGAACAATAGCGCTGACTTCGTGATGTACTGGTGGGATCGGGCGGCGGAAATCCTTGGCCGAAAAAAGTCCAAGACCCGGCGGATAGGTTTCGTGACCACCAATTCCATCAGTCAGCCCTTTCAGAGAAGGGTGATGGAGCGGCACCTGAACGCCAAAGCGCCGATTTCTCTGGTTTTCGCCGTGCCAGATCATCCCTGGACCAAGGCCACCAAGGACAGCGCAGCTGTCCGGATCAGCATGACGGTGGCTCAAGCCGGATCGCGAGAGGGTCAGCTATGGGAGGTCATCCAGGAAGGCGGCCTAGACACCGACGAGCCTTCGCTCGCCTTCAAGGTAATCCTAGGCCGCATAAATTCCGACCTCTCCGCGGGTGTGGATGTCACGAAGGCCGCCGCGTTGAGGTCAAACGATGGGTTATGCTCGCCTGGAGTTAAGCTTCACGGATCGGGCTTCATTGTTAGCCCGGCCCAGGCGGAACTCCTCGGTCTCGGGAGACGCCCGGGGCTTGAGCAGCACATCCGGCCCTACCGCAACGGCCGCGACCTCACCAGCAGGCCCCGGGGAGTCCTGGTCATTGATCTCTTTGGACTCGGTGAAGCCGAGGTTCGCCAAAACTATCCGGAGGTCTATCAGCACCTGATTTTGTCTGTGAAGACTGAGCGCGATCGCAACAATCGGGCGGTCTATCGTGAAAACTGGTGGATATTTGGGGAGCCGAGGCGAGAATTGCGACCTGCTCTCGCAAGCCTCGATCGATACATTGTAACTGTCGAGACATCTCAACACAGATTCTTTACATTTTTGCCCTCAGAGGTGATCCCTGACAACCGACTCGTCTGCTTTGCAGAAGCCGATGCCTGGATTATTGCGGCTCTTTCATCTAAGACGCACGTGACGTGGGCCCTCAAGACTGGTGGTCTTCTTGAAGATCGACCTATCTACACGAAGACTAGAGGATTCGACCCCTTCCCCTTCCCCGACCCGGATGAGAACCTCAAGGCGCAGCTCCGCGCCCTCGGCGAAGAACTCGACGCCACCCGCAAGCGGGTCCAGGCCGAACACCCTGACCTCACCCTGACCGGCCTCTACAATGTGCTGGAGAAGATTCGCGCCGGCGCCGCCCTCACCCCGGCCGACGAGGACGTCAAGCAGCGCGGCCGGGTGCTGATCCTCAAGGAATTGCACGACCAGATCGATGCGGCGACCGCCCAGGCCTATGGCTGGCCGGTCGACCTGACCGATGAGGAGATCCTGGAACGCCTTGTGGCGCTGAACGCCGAGCGCGCCCGCGAAGAGGCCGCCGGCCACGTGCGCTGGCTGCGCCCCGACTATCAGATCCCCCGCTTTGCTAAGGAGGCCAAGGCCACGACCGGTGACCTCGACCTCGGCGAGACGGTGGTCGCCCTCG
>NZ_JADBZL010000205.1:0-3561 GCF_020402505.1 Phenylobacterium sp.
ATCACCGGCAAGGGGGTTCGAGGGGACGGCGTGCTCCGCCGGCTGACGCCGGAATGGCTGGCGGCCCCCCACCTGCAGGCGGTCGTGGCGGGAATCTCGGAGGCGCACCGCCGTCATGGCGGCGAAGGCGCCCTCTACATCGCCCTCAAGCGGCGTCCGCTCGACGCCAGCGCGCCGCCCAGGCCGTAACGCCCACGTGCCCGGCGACGTTGCCGAGGGTGCGCGAGAAGTCCGGGAAGGTCTCCACCGCCAGCAGCAGGGGCAGGAGCTCCATGGGCAGGCCCAGGCTCATGAAGATGGGGACCAGGGTGGTGAAGAAGGTCACCGAGCTCGCCACCCCTACCGCCGCAAGGCTGACCAGGGCCGCCACAAGCACCCCTGCGGCCACCTGGGCCGGGGCGAGGGGGACCCCGTAGAGATGCGCCACGTAGAGGGCCACAGCCAGGTTACCGGCCGGGCTGGTGATCCGGAAGAGGGCTACGCCCATGGGCAGGACAAGGCCGCTGACCCGCTCCGGGATTCCCAGCCGGGTGCAGGCCGCCAGCATGACCGGCAGGCAGGCGAGCGAGGACTGGGTGGAGATGGCCATGGCGCCCACCGGGACCATGGCGCCCGCCAGATCCCGGGCCGGGGTCCGGCCCCCGGCCAGGGCCGCAATGACGCCGAGGGCGCCGGCCATGAGGCACATCAGGCTGACGATGACCACATAGTGCCCCAGCAGACCCACGGCGCCGAAGCCCGTCCGCGCGCCGACCGTCAGGGCGAGGAGGAAGACGCCGCCCGGCGCCAGGACAAGGACCCAGCGGACGATCACCATCATGGCCGCCTGCACGCCGTCGAAGACCGTGACCAGCAGGTCCCGACGGGCTGCGTCGAGCCGGGAGACGGCCAGGCCGAAGATGAGGGCGAAGACCACCAGGGAGGCCATGGCCCCGTCGGCGGCGGCCTTGAAGGGATTGGCGGGGATGAAGGCGCCGAGCCACTCGGAGAGCGGCGGGGTCTGTGGAATGTTCCCGGCGTCACCGGTCGCCGCCGCCCTCAGGGCCGCCGCCGCCTCGCCCGGCGCCGGCCAGGCGGCCAGCAGGGCCGGGGTGAGCCCGGCGGTGAGGGTGGCGGCCAAGAGGAGGAGCCCGCCGAAGGCCAGGAGCGCCCTTCCCGCCAGGCCGCCGCGGCCCACCGCGTCGGCGGCCCGGGCCATGCCGGTGACCAGGAGGGCGAAGACCAGCGGGATGATGGTCATGCGCAGGGCGTCGAGCCAGACGCCGCCGACCGCCGCCGCCGCCGCGACCAGGCTGGCCTCGCCCGGCGCCTCGACGGCGTGCAGCACGGCCCCCGCCGTCAGGCCGGCGACCAGGCCCAGGAGGATCAGGGTCGTGGCGGACGGCGCCCTCATGACCCGGCCTGGCCCCGGGCGGCCTTTTCCTCAAGGCCCGAAGCCCCCTCGCGGGCCTCCAGCCGGGCGGCGACCTCGTCCGGCGAGACCCCCGCCGCCGCCAGAAGCACGAGGAGGTGGTAAAGAACGTCCGCGGCCTCAGCCGCCAGGCCGTCCCGGTCTCCGGAAACGGCCGCCACGATGGCCTCCACCGCTTCCTCGCCCAGCTTGCGCGCCGCGCGCGGCGGCCCGTCCTGGAGAAGGCGGGCGGTCCAGGAGGTCTCGGGGCGGGCGTCCCGCCGGGCCTCGATGACCGCCTCCAGGCGCCCGACCACCTCGCCAAGCCGGCTCACGCCGCCGGCTCCGTCTGGCGGACCGGCAGGCCCGCCGCCGCCATGGCGGCCTTGACCTCGCGGATGGAGACGTCGCCGAAATGGAAGATCGAGGCGGCCAGGACGGCGTCCGCTCCGCCTTGGGTGACGGCTTCGACCATGTGCCGGGCCTCTCCTGCGCCCCCTGAGGCGATGACCGGAACCTTGACCGCGTTCGTCACCGCCCGCAACAGGCCCAGGTCATAGCCGTTGCGGACCCCGTCCCGGTCCATGGAGGTCAGGAGGATCTCGCCGGCCCCGCGCCGCACCACCTCTTCCGACCAGGCCGCCGCATCCAGGCCCGAGTCCCGGCGCCCGCCATAGGTGAACACCCGCCAGCCGCCCTCGGGCGTCGCCCGGGCGTCGACCGCCGCCACCACCGCCTGGGAGCCGAAGGCGTCGGCGCAGCGGGAGATCAGGTCCGGATCCTCCACCGCCGCCGTGTTGACGCTGATCTTGTCCGCCCCCGCCAGGAGCAGGGCGCGAGCGTCCTCCACCGACCGGATTCCGCCACCTACCGACAGGGGCATGAAGCAGACGTCCGCTGTCCGTGCGACCACATCCAGGAGAGCGCCCCGGCCTTCATGACTGGCGGTGATGTCGAGGAACATGAGTTCGTCCGCCCCCGCTGCATCGTAGGCCCGCGCCTGCTCCACAGGATCGCCGGCGTCGCGCAGGGCGACAAAGTTCACGCCCTTGACCACGCGCCCGTCCTTCACGTCGAGGCAGGGGATGACGCGGACCTTCAGCATGGTCAGGCCGAGGCCGCCAGGGCGACGGCGGGGTCGATGGCGCCGTTGTACAGGGCCCGGCCCAGGACCGCGCCCGCCACAGGTGCGCCGCGCCGCGCCTTCAGCCGGATAATGTCCTCCACCGAGGCCAGGCCGCCGGCGGCGATGACCGGGATGGCCACGGCGTCGGCGATGGCGCCGAAGGCCTCGACGTTGAATCCCATCACCGTCCCGTCACGGTCGATGTCGGTGATGATCAGGGCGCCGACCCCGGCGTCCTCGAAGCGGCGGGCGACGGTGACGGCGTCCAGGTCGGTGCTCTCGGTCCAGCCCTGGGTGGCGACCTTGCCTGCGCGGACATCGACGCTGACGGCGATCTGCTCGGGCCAGAGCCGGGCGGCCTCGATGACGATCTCCGGCCGGGTCACGGCGACCGTGCCCAGGATCACCCGCGAGACGCCGGCCTCGATCCAGCGCTCCACATCCTGCAGGCTGCGGATTCCGCCGCCGAGCTGGACAGGGGTGGAGACCGCCGCGAGGATGGCCTCTACAGCCTCGCCATTCACCGCCCGGCCTTCAACGGCGCCGTTCAGATCCACCACGTGGATCCAGTGGAACCCGGCCCCGGCCCAGGTGCGCGCCTGGGCCGCCGGGGAGGTGTTGAAGACCGTGGCCGTGTCGAGGTCGCCATGCAGGACGCGGACGCACTCGCCGTCCTTCAGGTCGATGGCGGGGTAGAGGATCACGGGTGCCACTCCAGGAAACGCGACAGCAGGGCCAACCCCGCGGACTGGGATTTTTCGGGATGGAACTGCACCCCGGCCATGTTCTCCCGCACCACGGCGGCGGGGAACCGTCCGCCATGGTCGGCCTCAGCGGCCACGTCGGCGGCGTCATCGGGCCAGAAGGCGAAGGAGTGGGTGAAGTACATGGGCGCCGCGCCGATGGCGGCGATCAGTTCGGGGCCGTGCGGATTGACAAGATCGTTCCAGCCCATGTGCGGGACCTTGGCCGTCGCGTCGGCGGGGCGCAGGCGGCGCACCTCGCCGGGAATCCATCCAAGGCCGGGCGTCTCCCCGAACTCCAG
>NZ_JADBZL010000206.1:0-4874 GCF_020402505.1 Phenylobacterium sp.
CGCGAGGACGCCTATGGCTCGAAGGATCTGCCCGGCCGGGCGCGCTTCGCCGGCGACATCCTGCGGGCGGTGCGCAAGGCGGTGGGGCCGGACTATCCGGTGATCATCCGCATCAGCCAGTGGAAGCAGCAGGACTTCACCGTGAAGATGGCGCCGACGCCAAAGGAACTGGAGGCCTGGCTGACCGCCCTGACCGACGCCGGCGCCGATATCCTGCACTGCTCGCAGCGCCGCTTCTGGGAGCCGGAGTTCGAGGGCTCGGACCTCAACTTCGCCGGCTGGGCCAAGAAGCTGACCGGCGTCCCGACCATTACGGTGGGCTCTGTGGGCCTGTCGGGCGAGTTCGTGGCGGCCTATGCGGGCGAGGCCTCCCAGCCCGCCTCCATCGACGACCTGCTGCGGCGCCTGGAGCGGGAGGAGTTCGATCTGGTGGCCGTGGGTCGGGCCCTGCTGCAGGACCCGAACTGGGCGGTGAAGATCCACCAGGGCCGCAATGACGAGCTCATGAGCTTCGAGCGCGCGGCCATGGCCAGCCTCTCCTGAGGCCCGGCCGCCCTCCCGGTCAGGCCAGGGCCTGGGTCTCGGCCTGGTCGGGATGGGTGACGTAATAGTCGAGGTCGGCCAGGAGACTCTCCCAGGCCGCCTCCCATTCCGCCGTCCAGTCGGCGGCGCAGACCTCGCGGACCGCGTCCCGGACCGTGCGGAAGAAGGTCCGAAAGACCTCGGGCGGTACGTCGTAGCCTTCATGCACCACCACCTCGCTCTGGATCAGGGTGCGGGAGTAGAGGCGTTCGCCCACGAAATCGAGGATGGCCTGGATGACCCGGGTCAGCATCTCGCCGCGGATCTGGTGGTTGGTGTCGCGCCAGAAGAGGATCTCCATCTCCGGCTGCTCACGGAACAGGCGCGCATAAACGTCAGGCGTCAGGTCTTCGCTGCGCTCCGCAGCCAGCTCGAAGCTGGCGACAATGAGGGGCTCGCGGGGGTCCGGGTTGCGGGGCATGCCGGTTTCAGGCGTTGAAGTTGAGCTTCAGGCCCGGCCGCGGCCAGGTGGCGCGGTAGAGCTTGCCGGTGGCCGAGGCGGTGATCCAGGCCGTGCGCATGTCCGCGCCGCCGAAGCAGATGTTGGTGGTGACCAGGTCGGGCACCGCAAAGTGCTCTACCGAGCCGTCGGGATCGAAGGCGGTGATCCCGCCGTTGATGATGGTGGCGACGCAGACCTTGCCGCCAGCCTCCACCGCCAGGCTGTCGAGAAGCTGATAGCCGGGCAGGTTGCAGACCACCCGCCCCGGGGCGAAGCCGTCCGGGGGCGCCAGAACGCCGGGTTCGGCGACGTCGAAGGCCCAGAGCCGGCCGAGGTTGGTGTCGGCCAGGTAGACGACCTTTTCGTCCGGGGACAGGCCGATGCCGTTGGGCGAGATCAGGTGGTCCTTCTGGCGGCTGATGTGGCTGCCGTCGGTCTTCGCATAGTAGATCGCGCCGAACTTGCGGCCCTCGGGCGTGGAGCAGCCATGGTCGGAGAACCAGAAGCCGCCCTGCCGGTCGAAAACGAGGTCGTTGGGCCCGACCAGCTTCCTGCCGTCACACTCGCTGTAGAGGGTCTTCAGCTCGCCGGTCTTCAGGTCGAAGCGCTGGATGTAACCACCGGTGTGCGAGGGCGGGGTCGGGCCGGGGATGGTCATGCCCATGTTGTCCAGCCACTCGAAGGACCCGCCATTGTTCGTGATGTAGATGGCGCCGTCCGGGCCGACCGCCGCCCCGTTCGGGCCGCCGCCGGTGTGGACCAGGATCTCCTTGGAGCCGTCCGGCTTCACCCGGGTCAGGGTCTGGCGCTTGATCTCGGTGAGGATCACCGAGCCGTCGTTCATGGCGATGGGACCTTCCGGAAACTGGAAGTCCTCGGCGATCAGCTGCAGGTCCATGGCCCGTCTCCTCCCCGGATGTCTCTCTCGCGACTATGGGCGAGGGGTGCGGCGAGGGGAAGGGCTCAGGCCCGCTCGAGCACCCGGAAGGTCACGGGGAACTCGTCGTGCTCTCCGGCAGGGAGGTCTTCCCGGCGGACCTCGCGCCAGCGGCCTTCGTCGAAGGGGGGCAGGGTCACGTCGCCCTCCACGTCGGCGTGGACCTCGGTGAGGTAGATGCGCCGGGCGCGCGCCAGGGCCAGGCCGAAGAGCGAGGCGCCGCCGATGACGCAGACCTCCGAGGCGCCGTCCTCCTCGGCCTGTTCCCGGCCGATGGCGACGGCCTCTGTGAAGTCCTCGCAGACCACGCAACCTTCGGGGGCGTAGGAGGCGTCCCGGGACAGGACGATGTTGGTGCGGCCCGGCAGGGGCTTGCGGGGCAGGCTTTCCCAGGTCAGCCGGCCCATGATGACCGGCTTGCCCATGGTCAGGGCGCGGAAGCGGGCGAGGTCGGACTTCAGCCGCCAGGGCAGGCCCCCGGCGCGGCCGATGACGCCGTTGCGAGCCCTGGCGATGGGGCCGGCGGTGAGGAGGGGGGCGGCCATGGCGGTCAGACCGCGATGGGGGCGGAGATGGCCGGATGGGCCTTGTAGCCCTTGAACTTCACGTCCTCGGGCTCGAAGGCGAAGAGGTCGTCCCGGGCCGCCAGCTCCAGCCGGGGCGGGGGCAGGGGCGTCCGGGTCAGCTGCTCGCGGGCCTGGTCCAGGTGGTTCAGGTAGAGGTGCGCATCGCCCAGGGTGTGGACGAAGTCGCCGGCCTCCAGCCCCGTCACCGCCGCCACCATGTGGGTCAGCAGGGCGTAGGAGGCGATGTTGAAGGGCACGCCGAGGAAGACGTCGGCCGAGCGCTGGTAGAGCTGGCAGGACAGCCGCCCGTTCGCCACGTGGAACTGGAAGAGGCAGTGGCACGGGGGCAGGGCCATGTCGTCCACGTCCGCCGGGTTCCAGGCGGTGACGATGTGGCGGCGGCTCTCGGGGCTGCGCTTCAGCCCCTCCACCAGGGCGGCCATCTGGTCGATCACCCGACCGTCCGGCGTGGCCCAGGAGCGCCACTGGCGGCCATAGACCGGCCCCAGCTCGCCCTCGGCGTCGGCCCACTCGTCCCAGATGCTGACCCCGCGCTCCTGCAGCCAGCGGACATTGGTCTCGCCGCGCAGGAACCAGATCAGCTCCACCACGATGGAGCGCCGGTGCAGGGTCTTGGTGGTCAGGAGGGGAAAGCCGCGCGACAGGTCAAAGCGCATCTGCCGGCCGAAGACGCCGCGCGTGCCGACGCCGGTGCGGTCCGGCCGGTCGACGCCGTTGGCCAGGATGTCCGCCAGGAGGTCGAGATAGGGCTGCTCAAGCGCCGAGCCGGCCGCGGCGGAAGTCCCGTCGGGTGTCTCGTCGGCGTCGATGCGGGCGGGGGCGTTCATGAAGGCTCCGGAAGGCCGCCTAGGGGACCCGATTCGCACCCTTCCGGAAACTGCGACAGGCGCCGCGGTCCACAGGACCGGCGGAGTTATCCCGCGAAACCGCCGTCGGAGAGATAGGCCAGCTCGGCCGGCGTGCTCTCCCGGCCCAGGGCGGCGTTGCGGTGGGGGAAGCGGCCGAAGCGGTCGATGATGTCGCGGTGCAATTCGGCGAAGCGCAGGATCTCGGTGTCGCCGGTCTCCGCGCAGAGGGCCTGGATGAGGCGCACGCAGTCGGCCTGATCGACCGGATCCTCGGAATGCTCCAGCGGCATGTAGACGAAGTGGCGCAGCTCGGGCTCGATCTGCAGATCGAAGCCCCGGCGCAGGGCGGTGCGGGCGGCGCGCCGGGCCTTGCCGTCGGTGGCGAAGGCATGGGCGCTGTCCCGGAACAGGTTGCGGGGGATCTGGTCGAGCAGGAGGATGAGGGCCAGGGCCGGCTCGGCCTCCTGCACCCAGTCGTCGTACTGGCCCCGGGCGGCGGCGAAGTGGACGGGCTCGAAGCGCAGGCGCAGGGCCTCGTCGAAGGCGGCGTCCTTGCGGAACCAGCGGCGCGGGCCGGCGTTGCGCCAGTAGCCGACGACATCCTGGGGAAGGGCGGGCATGGTCTTTGACCTCCTGCGGAACACACATTCAACCGCGGTTCAGGTTGACCTTCCTAATCCGATGCGTGCGGGGGCGACAACCGCCCGGAGCCGTCCCGGCTCCGGCAACCGAGGCAAGGACCATGAACCGCCCTGCGGCCAGCACATCCCTCCTGACCCTCATCCTGGCCCTGGGCCTCGCCGCGGCCCGACCCGCCGCCGGGCAGGAGCTTGACGCCTACGAGGCGCCGGCGCCCGCCCCCCTGGCGCCCCCCGCGCCGCCCCCCCCGGAGGCGCAGCGTCCCGAGGCCTGGGGACGGTTCGGCCAGCCCCGGGAGGTCCCGCCCTCGGCGGAGCGGCCTGAGGCGCGACCGGATTCCGGCCGCAGCGAGCGTGATCGCCATGACGACCGGCGGCGTCGCGGCGGAGACGAGGCCCACGGGTCCTGGGGTTGGGATCGCGACGATCGTTACGACCGCTACGATCCCCATCGCTACGATCCCTATCGATACGACGGTTATCGCTACGACGGCTATCGCGCCGACCGCTATGACCGTCACCGCCCGCCGCCCCGCCCGCCGCGCTATGACCCCCGCTGGTACCCGCCGGTCTGGACCCCGTCCTATCGCTATCGGGGCGGGCCCTGGGTCCCGCCGCCGGGCTTCGTGCCCCGCCGCTGGTCCCATGGCGAGGTCCTGCCCTGGACCTGGTGGACGCCGCGCTTCCGGATCGAGAGCTGGTGGAGCTATGGCCTGCCGGTCCCGCCTGTGGGTTTCGCCTGGGTGCGGCTGGGGCGCGACGCCGCCCTGGTGGACCTGTGGACCGGGCGCATCGTCCAGGTGGCCTACACCCTCTTCTGGTAGGGCGACGGGCCCTCCG
>NZ_JADBZL010000207.1:0-12923 GCF_020402505.1 Phenylobacterium sp.
CGGGCCTCCGCCCACCACAGCGGTCGGGACATCAACTCCGTGATGATGTTGGTCATGCCGATGGTGGTGGTCGGAATCATCCCGGTGGCGTTGCCCGCCAGGAAGGAAGGAATCTCCGATCTCTGGATCTTGCCAGCCTTCTCGAGCGCCAGCAGTCGGGTGACCAGAGTGTCCCCGGACGTCCGGCGCGCGCCGACTTCGAGACTTTTTTCCACGACGCCGCTGAACAGTCGGGCGGCCTGCAGGGCGCGGGCTCTGACGTCTGGTGATCCAAAAGGATCAGAGAACACCAAGGCCGACATGGCGATTGTCCAGTCCGCGAGGGCGTCAGGATCCGGCGCCTCAAGCCCGAAATAGTCGATGCAGGTTTCGGCGGCGGTCCTTCGGATAAGGTCGGCCACCACATCCATTCGGCCCTGCGCCTGATCCACCAGGGCTCCGGCGGCCTGAGCCGCCCGCCGAGAGACCCGGCTTCGGTCTCCAGGATTTGCGAGGCTGCCGATGACTTCGTCCAGCTGGCTCCGCGCGGGCTCGTGCGCCGGGCCGTTCACGCCAAGGACAAAGTTCACGCCCCCGCCCATATCCTCCATTTCTGCGCCGAAGGGCGTGAAGAAGTGCTCGGTGTCCTGAAGAACCGCGCGCACATCAGAGAACCGGGTGACCAACCGGATCGGCAGCGGCCAGATGCGGATGTTGGGCGAGGCAAACCGGAAGAGACGCAACCCGCCCCCGACCAGCGCCTTTGACACCCTTCCAAGGACCTGCCGCAAGAGACCAGGCTCCTGCTCCGGGTCCAGCCTGAAGGGGGGCGTCTTCTGATAGGGATCAGCCTTCTCCCGCGCTCTGGCCTGCCGGATCTTCTCCCAGTACTTGGGCGTGATCGCCTCTCGGATCCTGATCCAGGGACGCTTCCGTAGCCACAGGAGAAAGAGGCCGGTCAGAAGAACGCCGGCAAAACCCGCTAACAGGGGCGAGGGATCCGGCCAGAGGAGAAGCAAGACCTTCAGGGCGGCGGAGATCACTCCGGCGAGGAGGACTGCGACCACAGCCCACAGCACGCTGATCAGGATCACTCCCCGAAGACGACCCATCCACATCTTCACCCTCCCTGTCTGTCTTCGCCGGTTTTGTCGGAAGGATGGAACGGAGGGTCGGGAGCGGCGCTCAGCCCCGTCCGGGTCCCTCTGTCTGCTGGGCCCTTCGAAGTCCGTCCTTCAAGTTTGAGTTCCAACTCGGGTCCACGAAGGGGAGCCAGTCGATGTCTCCCTCCCGGAACCCGGGGCAGCTTTCCCTCATGGCCTGCGCGGCGGCGGTCGCTCCTGACGCGTCCCCTCCCGCCAGCAGGGCGTTCACCTTGACCAGGTGGGCCAGCCAGTAGGCCGGGCGTCGGATCAGGGACTGTTCGGCAAGGTCCACGGCATCCCGCCAGCGATCGGCCATCCAGTAGGCGGTGGCCAGTTCCCCGAGCGTATGGAAGGCGAAGGGATCATTAGGGTTGAGGCGCATGGCGGTCAGAAGACTTTGGATAGCCACGTCAGGACGGCCCGCCAAACTCAGGCCGGAACCGAGCATGGCGTGACCTAGAGGGAGGCTGGGATTGAGCCCGATCGCCTGCTGGCAAAGGGAGCGAGACCTTTCGTTGTTCCTGGCCAGCAACTCGTACGCCCCAAGAATGGCGTAGGCCCGTCCATCCTCGGGATCGGCCCGCATGGCCTCCCTCGCCAGCCGCGCCCCAGCCTGCATGTCCGCGGGTTTCACCCTCTCCGCCCAGTAGGTCCAGCCAATCCGCCAGGCAGCCTGCACCAGGACCTCGGGGTTCTCTGGCTCCAGCCGCAAGGCCTCCTCGATGAAACCCCGGGCGATCTCGGAGTCGCGTCGGGTCATCCGGTTCAGATGCCAGCGGCACTTCCAGATCAGTGTGTTCACATCCCGACTCGTGGCCGGGCGGGCGACGGCCCGGGACTGCTCGGCATGGTCGATCTTCGCCGCCAGAATGGCGGTCAGGTCGTCAAGGAGGGGCGCCAGGCTGGTATTCGACAGGCTGCCCGGAAGGTCGAACCGCTTTGTCCAGACGACCTGGGCGGATTCTGTGTCGATGGCGGAGACCGTCAGCTGGAAGTTCTCGCCAATGCTGCGAAGGCGACCCTCCACGAGGTATCGGGCGCCCAGGCTCTGACCGACAGATTTCGGGTCGAGATCATCAGACCGGAAGATGAAGCTGGAGTTCCGGGCGATGACGGGGAGCCAGCGAAGCCGGCACAACTGGTCGATCAGGTCCTCGCCGATGCCTTCGGCGGCGAAGTCGAGGGCGGGGTCGCCAGTCAGGTTCTGAAATTTCAGCACCGCGACGGCCGGTCGGCCCTCGAACCCCGGTGCGGGTTGGCTCAGATCGAGGACATGGCGCGGCAACGGGATGTAGCTCTTCGGCGCGGCCTCCCAGTCGACGGCCTCGCTATGGATCATCGTCCTTTGTTCCCGAAGCCAATCCTCGAAGCCCTCCTCTCCGGGAATGTCCAGGCCCTCCAGAAACTCGGACGCGCCCCTCGGCGGCGGCGGATCGTTCTCGTTCGCCGCCCCGGGCACTGGAACATCGAACCGGATCACGGGCAGGTTCAGGCGCACACGGGCCCCAACGGTGATCAGGAAGGGCTCCGGCTGGTCGGCCAGCAGCTTTCGGAGGTTGGCCAGTTCGCGCCGGAGACTGGTCTGGGCCTGACTGGACTCGCGGGATCCCCAGAGCTTGTCCTGCAGGAACTGCCGCGTTCTCTCTCCGTCCCGTCCCGTGGCGAGAAGAGCGATGAGGCCAATCGATTTCCTGCTCGCGACTTCCAACCGCGCCCCGTCCATGCCCTCGAGCCGAAAGGCCCCCATCAGCCGGACAGAGTAAATTCCGGATTGCTTCGTCATTCAAACAGCCCCGCCAGCGCCCCGGGTACGCCCTGGATGGCGCTGTTCACACATTATTCACGCTGACCCACCGGGGGAACCCTGTCCCCTGAGGTGGCCGAATAGCTTCGCCACAAAGCCTCTTGTGGAGAGCGCGATCACATACAGCGATCCTTGCGACTCGCCCAACCGACCCTGCCAGCCCGGCGCATAGCGCAGCAGAATTCACAAATTTTTCACGAAGAATTCACGATCAGTCAGTCCATCGGAGCGCCCCTCATCTCCCGGACAAGCCATCCCCCGACAATGAGCGTCACTCCGGCGACCACGATCGGGTACCAGAGGCCCCGGTAGATGTCCCCTGAGGCGGCCACCATGGCGAAGGCGGTGGCCGGTAGGAAGCCGCCGAACCATCCGTTGCCGATGTGATAGGGCAGGGACATGGAGGTATAGCGAATCCGGGCGGGGAACATCTCCACCAGGGCCGCGGCGATCGGTCCGTAGACCATGGTCACATAGAGTACGAGTAAGGTCAGCAGACCCACGACAAGGGGCTTGTTGATCCGGGCCGGGTCAGCCTTGGCCGGGTAGCCGGCTTTCGAGAGGGCCGCCCCCAGGGTCTGGGTCCAGGTTGCGCGGGCGTCGGCCAGGTCTTTGCGGGACAGCGCCCGGCCGTCGATCCCGGCGATCTCCGCCTGACCGATCCGCACTCGGGCCAGGGTTCCGGCCGGCGCCGCCTCGTTGCGATAGCTGACCCCCGCAGAGGCCAGGGCCGACTTGGCGATGTCGCAGGACGAGGCGAAGGCGCTCCGGCCGATGGGATCGAACTGGAAGGCGCAGTCAGCGGGATCGGCGATGACGGTGACCGGGGCCGAGGCGCTCGCCGCCGCCAAGGCCGGGTTCGCGGCTACGGTCAGGGCCTTGAAGATCGGAAAATAGGTCAGCACCGCCAGCAGGCAGCCCGCCAGGATGATCGGCTTGCGACCGATCTTGTCCGACAGCCAGCCGAAAACGATGAAGAAGGGCGTGCCGATCAACAGGGCGGTCGCCACCAGGGCGTTGGTGGTCAGGCCGTCGACCTTGAGCGTCTTTTCGAGAAAGAAGAGGCTGTAGAACTGGCCTGTGTACCAGACCACCGCCTGGCCGGCCGTCAGGCCCACCAGGGCGAGGACCACCAGCTTCAGGTTCGCCCGGTCGGCGAAGGCCTCCGCCAGCGGCTTCTTGGAGGTGGTTCCCTCGTCGACCATCTTCTGGAAGACCGGGCTCTCGTTCAGCTTCAGTCGGATCCACATGGACAGGACCAGGAGGACGGCCGAGACCAGGAAGGGGATCCGCCAGCCCCAGGCCTTGAAGGCCTCCTCGCCCACCTGGGTGCGGACCAGGATGATCACCACCAGGGACAGGAATAGGCCCAGGGTCGCGGTGGTCTGGATCCAGCTGGTGTAAAGGCCGCGTTTGCCGTCCGGCGCATGCTCGGCCACGTAGGTGGCCGCACCGCCATATTCTCCACCCAGGGCGAGCCCCTGGAGCAGGCGCAGGAACACCAGGATGATGGGCGCAGCGACACCGATCTGGCTGTAGTCTGGCAACAGACCGACCGCGAAGGTCGACAGGCCCATCAGCAGCATGGTGACGAGGAAGGTGTTCTTGCGCCCCCACAGGTCGCCGAGGCGACCGAAAACCAGGGCCCCGAACGGTCGCACCGCGAAGCCGGCGGCGAAGGCCATGAGGGCCAGGATGAACCCCGTGGTCTCGTTCACGCCCGAGAAGAAGTGGAGACTGATGAAGGCGGTCAGCGAACCGTAGAGGTAGAAGTCGTACCACTCGAAGACCGTGCCGGCCGAGGCCGCCCCCACGATCATCCGGTCATTCCGCGCTTCACCCGCCATATCCGCCTCCCCAAGGGTCCCGTCCCTGGGGGAGGATAGGCGCCGAAGCGCCTGCAAATCCAGAGTGCGATAGGCCGCCCGGACCGGCGCGTCGCCGGCCCGGGGCTTGCGGGTTCAGAGGTCGGAGAACTTCTTGCCGTCGGCCACCAGCTTCTCGAGCAAGGCGGCGGGCTTGAAGTCGTCGCCCATCTTGGCCTGGAACTCCTTCATCTTCTCCAGGACCTTGGCCGGGCCGATCTGGTCGCCGTACCACATCGGGCCGCCGCGATAGACGGGCCAGCCGTAGCCGTTCTGCCAGACCACATCGATGTCCGAGGACCGGATGGCCTTGCCCTCCTCGAGGATCTTCACGCCCTCGTTGATCATCGGGTAGATGCAACGCTCGAGGATCTCCTCGTCGCTGACCGTCCGCGGGTTGGAGCCGGTCTTGACGATGAAGTCGTTGATGATCTTCTCGGTCACCGGGCTCGGCTTGGCGTTTCGGTTCTCGTCATAGTCGTAATAGCCGGCGCCGGTCTTCTGGCCGCGGCGGTCCATCTCGCAGAGCACATCGCGGATGCTCTCGCCCTTCGAGCGTTCCTTCACCCAGCCGATGTCCAGGCCAGCCAGGTCGCTCATGGCGAAGGGGCCCATGGGGAAGCCGAAGTCGTAGAGGACCCGGTCGACATCCCAGGGCATGGCGCCTTCCATGACCAGCTTCTGGGCCTCGCGCTGGCGTTGCGCCAGGATGCGGTTGCCCACGAAGCCGGGGCAGACGCCGACCAGGGCGGCGATCTTGCCGATCTGCTTGGCCAGCTTCATCGAGGTGGCGATCACCGACTTGGAGGTGTGGTCGGCGCGGACGATCTCCAGCAGCTTCATCACGTTGGCGGGTGAGAAGAAGTGCAGGCCGATCACCGCCTCGGGCCGCTTGGTGACCGAGGCGATCTCGTCGATGTTCAGGCCCGAGGTGTTGGTGGCCAGGATCGCGCCCGGCTTGCAGATGGCGTCCAGCTTCGTGAAGATGTCCTTCTTCACGTCCATCCGCTCGAACACCGCCTCGATGACCAGGTCGACCGGGGCCAGGTCGTTCATGTCCAGCGAGCCGGTGATCAGGGCCATGCGCTCCTCGACCTGGGCGGCGGTGATGCCGCCGCGCGAGGCGGTTCTCTCATAGTTGCCGCGGATCACCTTCAGGCCGCGCTCCAGCGCCTCCTTCTGAACCTCGACGAGGGTCACCGGGATGCCGACATTGGCGAAGTTCATGGCGATGCCGCCGCCCATGGTGCCGGCGCCGATGATGCCGACGGACTTGACCGGGATCAGGGGGGTGTCGTCCGGCACGTCCGGAATCTTCTGGGCCTGGCGTTCGGCGAAGAAGGAATAGCGCTGGGCCGCCGACTGCGAGCCGGTGACCAGTTCGCCGAACAGCTTGCGCTCGACGGCCAGGCCCTCGTCGAAGGGCAGGTTCACCGCCGCCTCGATGCAGCGGATGTTGTACTCGGGGGCCAGGAAGCCGCGGAACTTGCGGGCGTTGGCCTTGCGGAAGGCCTCGAAGATCTCGGGCTTGCCGCGGGCCGCCTCGACCTTGGTGTTGTTGTCGCGCACCTTCACCAGGGGCTTGTTCTCGGCCACGCAGCGGCGGGCGAAGGCGACGGCGGCCTCGCGCAGCTTGCCTTCCTCGGCCAGCTCGTCGACCAGACCCATCTCCAGGGCTTCCTTGGCCGGGGCGTGGCGACCGGAGGTCATCATCTCCAGGGCCTTCTCGACGCCGGCCACCCGGGGCAGGCGCTGGGTGCCGCCGGCGCCCGGCAGCAGGCCGAGGTTCACCTCGGGCAGGCCCAGGCGGGCCGAGGGGACGGCGACGCGGTAATGGGCGACCAGGGCGACCTCCAGGCCGCCGCCCAGGGCGGTGCCGTGGATGGCGGCGATCACCGGCTTGGGCGCGTTCTCCATCATCTCCTGGACGTCGAACAGGGAGGGTCCGCGCGAGGCGCCGCCGAACTCCGTGATGTCGGCGCCGGCGATGAAGGTCCGGCCTTCGCAGATCAGCACGATGGCCTTGGCGTCGGGGTTTGCGGTGGCGGCCTTGAAGCCCTCGAAGAGGCCCTCGCGCACGTTGGCCGAGAGCGCGTTCACCGGCGGCGAGTTGAGGGTGATGACGGCGACGTCGCCGTCCATGGAAAGGTCGGTCACCGGATTGATGGCGGTCATGGCGTTCCCTCGGTCTGCGGTTCCCGGACCGGTCGTTCAGAGGACCAGTTCCGGAGGCGATTTCCCCCGGCGGTGTATACGCGGCGCCTCAGGGGGGCGAGTCAAAACTGAGGCGGAGGCGGTGTCGGCCCGTCGTCAGGCCCGGCCCAGGACCTTCGCCCTGAGCCTGCGCATACCGCCCAGCCAGCGGTCGTAGTCCGCCGTCTTGCGCTGCATGTAGGTGCGGACGATCTCGTGCGGCAGGATCAGGAAGCTCTCGGCCTCCAGGCCTTTCACCACAGCCTCCGCCACCTCGTCGGGGGTCAGGACGCCGTCCAGGTTCTGGGGCTGCTCCTGGCCGCCGCCGGCCCTCAGCATGGCTGTGTCGACGCCCTGGGGGCAGAGGACGGACACTTTGATCCCCAGGTCCCCCTGGGCGATGGCGAGGCTCTCGGCGAAGCCGATGGCCGCGTGCTTGGTGGTGGAATAGACCGCGCTGCCGATCTGCGAGAGCAGGCCGGCCGCCGACACCGTGTTCAGGATGTAGCCCTCGCCCCGGGCGATCATGCCGGGCAGGGCGGCGCGGGCGCCATAGACGTGGGCCATGACATTGACCCCCCAGGCCCGGTTCCAGACCGCGTCGGGGGCGGAGGCCGCGTTGTCGGGGTCGGGCTCGCCGCCGCCGACGCCGGCGTTCTGGCAGAGCAGGTCGATCCGCCCGTGGGCGGCTTCCACGGCCCGGACCATGGCCTCGACGGCCGAGGGATCAGAGACGTCCACCGCGTAGGAGGAGCCGCCGATCTCCGCCGCGACCTTCGCCGCGCCCTCGCCGTTGAGGTCGGCCACGGCCACGTGGGCTGCGCCTTCCCGCGCGAAGCGCCGGCAGAGGGCCGCGCCGATGCCATCGGCGCCGCCGGTGACGATGATGATCTTTCCCTGAACCTTCATGGGCGGGTCTCCTAGTCGTAGGCCATCAGGATTTCGTCGAGCGCCCGCTCCAGGTCGGTGACGGTCGAACAATGGGTGAGAAGGGTGCAGAAGGGCCGGTATTCCAGCAGGCAGCTGTCCCCCGAGCCCCAGTTCGTCGCCGGTTCCGGGCACAGCCAGACCAGCCGCTTGGCCTGGTCGGCGATCTGCTTGAACACATCGAGCCGCGGGTTTGAGTAGTTCGAGCGACCGTCGCCCAGCACCAGCACGGTGGTGCGCCGGTCGATGACCTCGCCGAAGTCCCGGTCCAGCTCCAGAAAGGCCGCGCCATAGTCGGTCCCGCCCGAGCCCACCTCGTCGACGATGGCCCGCATGGCGGTCTCGAAGGGCAGGGTCTCGAGCGGCCGGCTCACATCGGCCAGGTGGGCGGAGAAGGCGAAGGTCTCCAGGTCGGTGACCTTTTCCTTCAGGGCGTGCAGGAAGAGCAGGAGGAAGCGGACATACTGGGCCACCGAGCCCGAGACGTCGCAGACCGCCACGATCTTCGGCCGGTCCTTGCGCTTGATCTTCCAGATGATGTCGAAGGGCACGCCGTCGTGCCCTGCGTTGGCCCGGAGGGTGCGGCGGACATCCAGCCGCCCCCGGTCCTTCACCTTGCGGCGGCGCGCGTGCCGCACCGCGAGCCGCTTGGCCATGCGCTCCACCAGGGCCCGCATGCGCTCGGTGTCGCTGCGCCCCAGGGCGCCGAAGCTGCGCTCGGCCAGGATCTCGTTCATGAAGGCGTCCTGCGCCGACCGGCCGTAGATCTCGAAGCGGGCCTCGACGAAGGCGCGGGCCTGCTTCTGGAGGGCCGAGCGGGTTCCCATCAGGGCCTCGGCCTCGGCCTCGCCCTCGGCGTTGCGCCGGGACAGGGCCTCCATGAGCCGGGCCTCCAGGGCCTCGACCCCCATCTGCTCCATCATCTTGCGGACGAAGTAGCCGGACTGGGTAGCGAAGCGGATCTCGTCCACCCCCGCAGCAGCGCCCGCCCGTTCGAGGGCCATGGCCAGCTGCCCGGGATTCTCCCCCCGCGCCAGGGCCGAGAGGGCCTCCACCGGGTCGCCGCCCTCGCCCCCTTCGCTCCCTTCGCTGGCGCCGGCCTGGGGCTCGGCCTCCCCGCCGCCGGGCCGCCCGGCGTCAGGCTCGCCCCCTTCGCCGGGCTGCCCCTCCGCGGCGGCGTTCGCCGCCGCCTCCCGGCTGAAGTACAGCTCGAAGAGCTGCTCGTGGATCGCCTTTTCCTCGACGGACTTGGCCAGGACTGTCCCGAGCGCGGTCTTCAGGACGCCCCGGTCCTCCCAGCCCACCACCTCCACCGTCCGCGCGGCGTCCATGGCCTCGGTGGTCGAGACCCCGGCGCCGGCGGACCGCAGGGCGCGGATGTAGCGGGTGAGGGTCCGCTCCATCAGCGGGCGGCCTTGTCCCCGCCGTCGAGGAGGGTCTCCACCTTGCCGGCGACCTCGGCGATGTCCGACTGGCGCTTGAGGATGACGTTCAGGGTCGAGCGCACCAGGGCCGGGTCCAGGCTGTCGGCGTGCAGCAGGATCAGGGTGCGCGCCCAGTCGATGGTCTCGCTGATCGAGGGCAGCTTGCGGATGTTCTCGCCCCGCACCGCCTGGATGAAGGCCACGAGCCGCTCGAGCAGCCGGTCGGAGACGCCGGGCACGCGGGTGCGCACGATTCGCGCCTCGAGCTCGGCGTCGGGGAAGTCGATGTGCAGGTGCAGGCAGCGGCGCTTGAGCGCATCGCCCAGCTCGCGCGTGGCGTTGGAGGTCAGCACGACCAGGGGCGGGACCTGGGCCGCGATGGTCCCGATCTCCGGCACGGTGACCTGGTAGTCGGAGAGCACCTCCAGCAGCAGGGCCTCGAACTCCTCGTCGGACTTGTCGATCTCGTCGATCAGCAGGACCGAGCCGGTGGACTGCTCCATGGCTTTCAGCAGGGGCCGCGGCTCCAGAAAGTCGCGGGAGAAGAAGATGTCCTGGAAGCCGGTCAGCCTGTGCAGGGCCTGGTCCAGGGTGTCGGCGTCCTCGACCAGGTGACCGATCTTGTCCTTCAGGATCTGGGTGTAGAGGAGCTGCTTGCCGTACTTCCACTCGTACAGGGCCTTGGACTCGTCCAGGCCCTCGTAGCACTGCATCCGGATCAGGGGCTGGTCGAGGCCCTGGGCCACGGAGCGGGCGAGGTCGGTCTTGCCGACCCCGGCGGGCCCTTCGATCAGGACAGGCTTGCGCAGATGGTGGGCCAGGTAGACGGCGGTGGCGATCTCCGGGGTGGCGATGTAGCCGGATTCCGCCAGCATGGACATCACCGCCTCCACCGAGGCCAGTCCCGCCGGCGTCTCCACGCCCTTCGGCGCACCCGTCGCCACATCCGTCATCGCAACTCCCCCGCCCGCTGGCCGCGGGTCCTGCTTGTTCCGTCAGGGTGGGAGCATTACCGGACAGATCGGTCCAGACCAACCGTCATCCCTTCCTTGCCGACGCAATTTGAATAAGGTGTATGGAACGACCGCAGAGTCCGGGGAATCCATGAAGCTCTACCACTGCGCCGACGCGCGTTCCCTGCGTCCCCTTTGGGCGCTCGAGGAACTGGGGGCGGACTATGAGCTGGTCAACATGGCCTTCCCGCCCCGCGCGGCCTACCCCGGATACCTCAACATCAACCCCCTGGGCACGGTGCCGACCTTCGTGGACGGCGACGTCACCCTCACCGAGTCCACGGGCATCTGCCATTACCTGGGCGAGAAGTTCGCGCCCAACACCCTTCGGGTCGATCCGTCCGAGTCGGCCTATGGCGAGTACCTCAACTGGATGTATCGCAGCGACGCCACCCTGACCTTCCCTCAGACCATCGTGCTCCGCTACACGCGCCTCGAGCCGAAGGAGCGCCGGCTGGCCCAGGCCGCGGAGGACTACACGGTCTGGTACCTGTCGCGACTTCGCAGCGTCGAGGCCGCCCTAGAGGACCGGGAGTTCCTCTGCGCCGGGCGCTTCACCATGGCCGACATCGCCGTCCACTACGCCCTCTTCCTGGGTGAGACCCTGGGCCTTGCTGAGCGCTACAAGCCCCGGTGCCAGGATTACCTGGCTCGGCTCAAGGACCGCCCGGCCTTCCAGCGGGCCCGGGAGAAACAGGCCCTCAGGGCGGACTGACGGAACGGTATGCAGGAAACAGACAAGGGCGGCGGCCCCGCAGGAGCGAGACCATGAGTACAGTGGACCCGAAGGACCTGGCGTCCTTCGCCGAGCAGGCCGACGCCTGGTTCGCCGAGAATGTCGTGCGCGACCCCGGCTTCATGCTGCCCCTGACCTTCATGGAGGTCGGAACGGACCCGCAGTTCCATTTCCTGTGCGACTGGCAGAACAAGGTCTGGGAGGCCGGCTATCTCGGCGCCGCCTGGCCCAAGGCGTACGGCGGCGGGGGCCTGCCCCAGGCCTTCCAGGCCGCCGCCACCCGGGCCATGCGCAAGCATCACGGCCCGATCATGCTGAACGCCATCGGCCTCAACTGGGCGGGCCCCCTTATCCTCGAGATGGGGACCGAGGCGCAGAAGGCGGCCTACCTGAAGGGCATCCTCTCGGCCGAGGACATCTGGTGCCAGGGCTTTTCCGAGCCCGGCCACGGCTCCGACCTGGGCTCGGCCCAGACCCGCGCGGTGCGCAATGGCGACCACTATGTCGTCAACGGCTCGAAGATCTGGACCACCCTCGGGCGGTACGCCAAGTACATGATCCTGCTCGCCCGGACCGACCCTTCCACCGAGCGCAAGTACGACGGCCTGAGCTTCTTCCTCATGCCCATGAAGGCGCCGGGGATCGAGACCGTCCCGATCCGCAAGCTGACCGGCGAGCACGGCTTCACCCAGACCTTCTTCACCGACGCCAAGGCCCCGGCCGAGGGCCTGGTCGGCCCCGAGGGCGGCGGTTGGAAGGTGGCCATGCGCACCCTGGAGTACGAGCGCGGCGCCCGGGGCGGGCAGGCCGGCGGCTATGTCTCGGTGGGCGCCAACGCCTTCGACGTCTTCGAGCTGGCCCGACGCACTCGGCGAGGCGGTCGCCCGGTCCTGGACGACCCGATCGTGGCCGACGAGATGGTCGGCTTCCTGATGGAGATCCAGGCCCTGCAGCTCAACGGGCAGAGGACCCAGGTGCCCCAGCTCATCGCCGACCGGCCCCAGGGCATCCCCCTGGCCTCGAAGCTGATGGGCACGGAGATGTCGCGGCGGCTCAACGACTTCGCCGTCCGCCTGACCGGCGCCCGCGGGGCCTATTATGTCGACGACCCGGACGCGGTGGATAACGGCCTTTGGGCCCGGAACTACCTGAATGCCTTCTCGGCCACGATCGGCGGGGGCACCTCGCAGATCCAGGCCAACATTGTCGGCGAGCACGTGCTCGGCCTGCCGAAGTCCTGAGGAGGCGCGCCCGATGAAGGACCTGGGACGGATCGGATTTTCCGAGGACCAGGCGAGCCTCCTGGAGGTCGCCACGGACTTCTGCCAGCGCCGCTCGCCCGTGGCGACCGTGCGCCGCCTGATGGAGGACGAGCTCGGCCACGACCCGTCGGTCTGGGCCGAGATGGGCGATTTGGGCTGGCTCGGCGTGGCCATTCCCGAGGCCTACGGCGGCTCGGGCCTCGGCCTGGCCGAGGTGGTTCCCCTGGTCGAGCAGATGGGCCGGCGCCTCATGGCCGGGCCCTTCGTCTCCACCACCCTGGCGGCTCAGGCCCTGCTGGCGGCGGGAACCGAGGCCCAGAAGCTCGAGCACCTGCCGCGCATCGCCGACGGCGAGGCTGCGACCCTGGCCCTCGGCGAGCCCGACACCGACTGGGAGCCCGAAAGCATCGCCGCCGCGGCGGTGCGGGGCGCCGACGGACGCCTCGTCCTTTCCGGCCGCAAGGTGCTGGTCACCGACGCCGCCATCGCCCGCCGGCTCATCGTCGCCGTGCGGCTGGACGGGGCCCCGGCCCTTGTCCTGCTGACTCCGGAAGACCTGCCCTCGGGGGCCCTGC
>NZ_JADBZL010000208.1:0-5519 GCF_020402505.1 Phenylobacterium sp.
ACGAGGACCCGACGACGCCCCCCCGGACGGGGCTCTACCGCGCCGACGGCGAGCGCGTGCGCTGGATCGAGGAGAACCCGCTGGACGCCAGCCATCCCCTCGCGGCCTACCGGGAGCGGCTGCGCACCCCGACCTACGGGACGATCAAGGCGGTGGACGGGTCCGACCTCTGGTGGTCCCTGCGCACGCCGCCCGGGTTTGATCCGTCCCGGAAGTATCCGGTCATTGTCCGGGTCTATGGCGGGCCTGGCGGCGCCCAGGTGCGCAAGGTCTGGTACGACCCGGCCGATCAGCTCTACCTGCAGTCGGGCTTCATTCTCTTCTCCCTGGACAACCGGGGTACGCCCAACCGATCGACCGCCTTCAAGACGGCCATCGACCGCCGGCTGGGCCAGCTGGAGGTGGACGACCAGATCGCCGGCGCCCGCTGGCTGGCCGCCCAGCTCTTCGTCGATCCTGCCCGGATCGGCGTCACCGGCTGGTCCTACGGGGGCTACATGGCCCTCATGCTCCTGACGGCGCCCGATACGCCCTTTGCCGCCGGGATGTCCGGCGCGCCGCCCACCGACTGGACCCTCTACGACACCCACTATACCGAGCGGTACATGGGCAAGCCGTCCGAGAACCCGACAGGCTACGCGGCGTCCGAGGTCACCGCGCGGCTGGGCCGGCTGAAGCCGGGAAGCCTGCTTCTGATCCACGGCATGGCGGACGACAACGTGACCTTCGACAACGCCACCCGGGTCATGGCCGACCTGCAGGGCAGGGGCGTCGCCTTCGAGACCATGGTCTATCCGGGCCTCCGCCACCGCGCCGGCTGGACCCAGGCGCACCTCGCCCACCGCACGGCGGCGACCCTGGATTTCTTCCGGCGAAAGCTCGGGGCCGGGCGGTAGAGGGTCTTTCGAGCCGCCGTCGGATCCTGACGGAGCTTCGCCCGGAGCGCCCCCTCAGGGGCGCCATTGGCTCAGCAATTCCTCCCCCTTCCTTGAGGGAGAGGTGGACCGCGCAGCGGGTCGGAGGGGGTCTGCGGAAGCGCCGTTGCACCCCCTCACCGACCTTCGGTCGGAGCTCCCGCTGGGAGGGGGAGCAATGGCGCCCCAATTCCTCCCCCTCCTGAGGGGGAGGTGGCCCGCGCAGCGGGTCGGAGGGGGAAGCTGCGCCGCCCTTGCACCCCCTTAGCCGGCTTTGCCGGCAGCTCCCCCTGATGGTGAGCAATTAGGTTACTGTCATTCCTCCACCTCCTGAGGGGGAGGTGGACCGCGCAGCGGGACGGAGGGGGCGGAGGGGGTGATGGGCTCAGCCCGCTGCGAGGGCCTTGTCGAGGTTGGCCGCGACCTTGTCGATGAAGCCCTCGGTGGTCAGCCAGCCCTGGGCGTCGCCGACCAGCAGGGCCAGGTCCTTGGTCATGGATCCGGCCTCGACCGTCTCGACGCAGACGCGCTCAAGAGTGTGGGCGAAGTTGGCCAGGGCCTCGTTGCCGTCCAGCTTGGCGCGGTGCTCCAGGCCCCGGGTCCAGGCGAAGATCGAGGCGATGGAGTTGGTCGAGGTCGACTCGCCCTTCTGGTGCTGGCGGTAGTGACGGGTGACCGTGCCGTGGGCGGCCTCGGCCTCCATGGTCTTGCCATCCGGGGTCAGGAGGACCGAGGTCATCAGGCCCAGCGAACCGAAGCCCTGGGCGACCTGGTCGGACTGGACATCGCCGTCGTAGTTCTTGCAGGCCCAGATGAAGGCGCCGTTCCACTTCAGGGCCGAGGCGACCATGTCATCGATCAGGCGGTGCTCGTAGGAGAGGCCCGCCTCCTTGTACTGGGCGGCGAATTCGGTCTCGAAGACCTCGGAGAAAATGTCCTTGAAGCGCCCATCATAGGCCTTGAGGATAGTGTTCTTGGTCGAGAGATAGACCGGGTAGTTGCGCTGCAGGCCATAGGCGAGGGAGGCGCGGGCGAACTCGCGGATCGACTCGTCGACATTGTACATGGCCATGGCGACGCCCGAGCCGGGGAAGTCGAAGACCTCGTGCTCGATCTCCTGGCCGTCCTCGCCGGTCCACTTGACGGTCAGCTTGCCCTTGCCGGGCACCCGGAAGTCTGTGGCGCGGTACTGGTCGCCAAAGGCGTGACGGCCGATGATGATGGGCTGGGTCCAGCCGGGGATGAGCCGGGGGACGTTCCGGCAGATGATCGGCTCGCGGAAGACCACGCCGCCCAGGATGTTTCGGATGGTGCCGTTCGGCGACTTCCACATCTTCTTGAGGTTGAACTCCTTCACCCGGGCCTCGTCCGGGGTGATGGTGGCGCACTTCACGCCGACGCCGTGCCGCTTGATGGCCTCGGCGGACTCGATGGTCACCCTGTCGTCCGTGGCGTCCCGGTGCTCCATCCCCAGGTCGTAATAGTCCAGGGAGATGTCGAGGTAGGGGAAGATCAGCTTGTCCTTGATCCACTGCCAGATGATGCGGGTCATCTCGTCCCCGTCGAGGTCCACGACAGGGTTGGCGACTTTGATCTTGGCCATGACGGGCGCGCACTCCTCGGGCAAACGATGCGGTTCAGTGGGTGCTATACCCGCCCCCGCGCCCGGCGCAAAGGCTGCGGGGCCGGCTTCGGCTTGCACCGGCGGTCGCATGGCCTGAAAAGGGCGCCCATGGACATCATCGCCCCCGCCATCATCCTGGACCGGCCCCAGCTGGCCCAGAACATCGGCGCCGTGGCCAGGGCCATGGCCAACTTCGGCCTCACCGACCTCAGGCTCGTGGCGCCGCGCGACGGCTGGCCGCAGGAGCGGGCCTGGGCGGCGGCGTCCGGCGCGGACTGGTCCCTGAACGCCGCCCGGGTCTTCGAGACCGTCGCCGACGCCATCGCCGACCTGGCCTTCGTCCAGGCGACCACGGCGCGGCCGCGGGAACTCCAGCTGCCCGTCCTGACCCCCCGTGAGGCCCTCGAGCGGGCCCATGGAGAGGCCCTTCAGGGGCTGCGGACGGGTATTCTGTTCGGCGGCGAGCGCGCGGGCCTCGAGACCGCCGATATCGCCCTCTGCCAGACCGTGGTGACCCTTCCGGTAGATTCGCGCTTCCGGTCCCTGAACCTGGCGCAGGCGGTGATCATCCTGGCCTACGAGTGGCGGATGCGCGTCGAGGCGGGCGTCCCCGCCAGTTTCCGCCCAGGCCCGGAGCCTGCGGACGCCGCCAGCTTGATGGGACTGTACGGCCACCTCGAGGCTGAGCTGGAGACCGCAGGCTTCTTCCATCCGCCCGAGAAGAAGCCGTCCATGGTCCAGAACCTGCGCGCCGCCCTCGGGCGCGCCCGGTTCAGCGAGCAGGAGGTCCGGACCTTTCGGGGCGTCATCACCGCCCTGTCCCGCGGCCGGGGCCGGGTGCTGGAAAAGATCGCGCGCCAGAAGGCTGAAGCCGGGCGCAAGTCCAACTGACGGGAGCCACCCATGACCGACCTCGACGCCCTCCGCGAGGCCGCCCGCACGGCCTATGTCTTCACCCTGCCGCTGATCGAGATCGCCACGACCCGGAGCCGGGGCCTGGCCGTCGGCTCGCCGACGAACACCTTCGGGCACATGCGCAACCTGGCCGACCACACGGCCCGCAAGGTGACGACGCCCAACAACGACACCTTCTACTCCACCGCCCAGGTGGACCTGTCCGCCGGGCCGGTGACCCTGACCCTGCCGCCTTCGGGCGAGCGGTACCTCTCGGTCCAGTTCATGGACGCTTACAGCAACACCTTCGCCCTCCTGGGCACGCGGACCACGGGCGGGGAGGGGGGAACCTATACCCTCGTCGGCCCGGGCGAGGCCGCCGAGCCGGGCCCGAGGGTGCTCCGCTCGCCCACCCGGCACGTCTGGGTCCTGGCGCGGATCCTGGTGACAGGCCCCGAAGACGCCCTGGCGGCCAAGGCGGTGCAGACCGGCCTGTCCATGCAGGGCCCTTCCGTCCCGGACCCCGGGGCCTTTGCATCCCGCGGGGCGGACTGGAAGGCCTATCTGGCCTCCGCCGCGGAGCTCATGCGGCTGAACCCGCCGCTTGCGACGGACGGGCAGGTGCTGCGCCGGATGGCCCCGCTGGGGCTCGAGGCCTTTGATCCCGACCGGTTCACGCCGGCCGAAGCCGAAGCCATCGCCGAGGGGCTGGAGGCGGGCCGCCGGTTCGGACGCGCCTCGGCGGGCCTGACGGGACCGAACTTCATCGACGGCTGGTCCTATCCCGACGCCCGCCTGGGGAATTTCGGCCAGAACTACGCCCTGCGCGCTGCCGTCGCCGTAGGCGGGCTCGCCGCCTTGCCGCCCGAGGAGGCCATGTACATGCGGGCCGAGGGCGACCTGCCGCGCGCCCTGTTCAACGGCGGTCGGGCCTGGAGGCTCCACTTTCCTGCGGATCGTCGCATTCCCGTGGACAGCTTCTGGTCCCTCAGCCTCTACGAGGCGACGGAAGACGGGCAGTTCTTCTTCACCCGCAACGACCTGAACCGGTTCGCCATCGGCGACCGGACCCCGGGCCTGGCCTACAACCCGGACGGCTCCCTGGACCTCTGGATCGGGGCCGTCTCGCCGGGGGCGGAGCGGGAGTCCAACTGGCTGCCCGCGCCGGAGGGGCCCTTCGCCCTCTTCATGCGCGCCTACCTGCCCCGGCCGGAGCTGCTGGACGGGCGTTGGCGCCTGCCCCCGGTGGAGCCCGCCTGACCTCGCCGGCGTTGCAATTCGCCCCCTGCTGGGGTATGGACCGCGCCTTCCGCGCGCGGGACCTTCGTGTCCGGCGCCGGCATGACGGGCAGATGCAGAGCCGCCGTTGCAATCGCGGTCCCCATGGGGTGCCGCCGGCCTGCGTCACTTGAAGAGAGACGACACATGTCGAAGCGCCACTCGGCGAAGTACAAGATCGACCGGCGGATGGGCGAGAACATCTGGGGTCGCCCGAAGTCCCCCATCAACCAGCGGGCCTATGGCCCCGGCCAGCACGGCCAGCGTCGCAAGCAGAAGACCTCCGACTTCGGCCTGCAGCTGCGGGCCAAACAGAAGCTGAAGGGCTATTACGGCAACCTGACCGAGAAGCAGTTCTCGCGCACCTACGCCGAGGCCGCCCGCCGGAAGGGCAACACCGCCGAGACCCTGATCGGCCTTCTGGAAGCCCGGCTGGACGCGGTGGTCTACCGCGCCAAGTTCGTGCCCACCGTCTTCGCCGCCCGACAGTTCGTGAACCACGGACACGTGACGGTGAACGGCAAGCGCGTGAACATCGCCTCCTACCGCGTGAAGGTCGGCGACGTGGTCCAGGTTCGTGAGCGCTCGCGCAACATGGCCCTGGTGCTCGAGGCCCTGCAGTCGGCCGAGCGCGACACGCCGGACTATATCGAGGTCGACGCCAAGGGCATGTCGGCCCGTTTCATCCGGACCCCGGAGCTTTCCGAGGTGCCCTATCCGGTGAAGATGGAGCCCAACCTCGTGGTCGAATTCTACGCGTCCTGATCCGGACACCGACCTGAGTCGAACAGGGGCCCCGGAGCGATCCG
>NZ_JADBZL010000209.1:0-23110 GCF_020402505.1 Phenylobacterium sp.
CGGGCAAGGCGCAGGCCTCAGCGGCTGAAGACTGCAACCAGCTCCAGGTGGGGCGACCACAGGAACTGGTCCACGGGCCGGACGCGCTCCAGCCGGAATCCCTCGTCGACCAGCCGCCGGGCGTCCCGGGCGAAGGTGGCGGGATTGCAGGAAACGCCCACCACCCGGGCCGCGCCCGACTGGGCGATCTCGGCTGTCTGGGCGATGGCGCCGGCGCGGGGCGGATCGAAGACGATGACGTCGATGCGACGCAGCTCCGCCGCTGCAACCGGCCGGCGGAACAGGTCCCGGGTCTCGGCGGTGATCCCGTGCAGGCCGGGCGCCGTGGCGACGGCGGCGACCAGGGCGGCGATGGCGGGGGCGGATCCGTCCACCGCCAGAACGGGCGCGACCTCCGCCAGGGGAAAGGTGAAGGTGCCCACGCCGCAGAACAGGTCTGCAATCCTCCGGGCGCCTTCGGCGGCGGCGACAGCCTCCGCCGCCATGGCCGCCTCGGCGACGGGCGCCGCCTGCAGGAAGGCGCCGGGCGGAAGGACCACCCTGGCCCGCCCCAGGCGGACGACGGGCTGGCGCTGCTGGAAGAGGATGTCCCCGGCGAGGGTGAGGCGGGCGATGTCGCCCTGACCCGCCACCTCCGCCGCCAGCTGGCGGGCGTCCGCGGACAGGCCGCCGGATCGCGCCTCAACCCCGGTGACGTCGATATCGAGGCCGGTATCCGTCACCGTCACGTGCAGGGCGGGGGCCGATTTGGGATGCTCCAGCAGGGGCGCGGCCAGGCGCCGGAGCAGAGGAAGAGCCCGGGTGATGGCCGGATCGAGCACGGCGCAGTCCGACAGCTCCACCAGGCTCCAGGACCGGCGCGCCTTGAAGCCGATCCTCGCCTCCGTGCGGGTGGGGCCCCGGCGGGCGTGGAGGGCGGCGCGTCGCCGGCCGCCGGGCGTCGTCGTCACCACCGGGAGGATGTCCGTCTCCAGCCGCTCGAGGGCCAGGGTGGCGCGCAGCCGCTCCACCTTCCAGGCCAGGGCCGCCGTCTCGTCCCAGTGCTGGAGGGCGCAGCCCCCGCAGGTCCCGAAGTGCGGGCAGGGCGGCGCGCGCCTGTCGGGACTGGCCCGGTCCACGGAAAGAAGGACGGGTCCGTCGGGTCCGGCGCCAAGGCGGATCACCTCGCCGGGAAGCGCTCCGGGGATGTGCAGAAGGCGGCCCTCGGCCGTGCGCACCACACCGTCCCCCTCCCCGCCCACGGACTCGACAGTGAGGAGACCCTCAGGAGGCGGCGCGGGCGGCGGGGAGGGTCTGCGAGGGGGCACCGGATGATCTTAGACCGGTTCGACGCCCGGCGGGGAGCCCTCGTCTTGGCCTTGCAATCGACGGCCTGTCGCATACCCTGAACCCTCTTCAAGAGGGAGCTGACGCATGCGCCAGTACATCGCCGCGACCGCCGTCGCCATCCTGCTTTCCGGCGTCACCACAGCCCCGGTGCGCGCCAATCCGCCTCCGGGCGATTTCGGCAGCGGAGACATCTGCAAGCAGAAGAAGAAGGAGGCCGGGACCACCGGCGCCGTGATCGGCGGGATTGGCGGCGCCCTGCTGGGCCGGGCCATCGCCGGGAAGGGCAACAAGACGACCGGGACGGTGATCGGCGCCGCCGCGGGCGCGGGGATCGGCTACGGCGTCGGCCGGGGATCGGTCACCTGCATCGACTATCCGCCCCAGGTTACCCAGACGGACTACAGCCGCGAGAACTGCCGCTGGGTCCAGCAGTCGCCCCAGGATGGCCAACCCCGCCAGTTCGAGGTCTGCCGGAATGCAGACGGCATCTGGCGGGCCAGCGGGCGGGAGTGATCAGCCCTTCCGGGCGGTGACCAGGTATTCGAGGTTGCCGTCCGAGCCCGCAACGGGACTCTCCGCAGTCTGCGAAACCCGCCAGCCCGAGCCCTCCAGGAAGGCGCATGCGGACTGAAGCGCCGCTGTTCGCGCGGCCTCGTCGCGGACCACACCTCCCTTGCCCACCCTCGCTGGCCCCACCTCGAACTGCGGCTTGACCAGGGCGAAGAGCCAGGCCCCGGGCCGGGCCAGGTCGAGTGCCGCCGGCAGGACCTTGGCCAGCCCGATGAAGCTGGCGTCGCAGACCACCACGTCGGGCGGTTCGGGGATCCACTCCCGGTCCAGACGCCGCGCATCGACGCCCTCCAGGCTGATCACCCGCGGATCGGCGGCCAGTCGCGGGTGAAGCTGCCCGCGGCCGACATCCACTGCGTAGACCCGGGCGGCGCCCCGGTTGAGGCAGACCTCCGTAAAGCCGCCGGTAGAGGCCCCGATGTCCAGCACGATGGCGCCCTCCAGCGGGGCGTCGGCAAAGCCCGGGGCGCCCTTCAGCTTGCCCGCCGCCCGGCTGACCTCCTCGAAGGCGGCCCGGAAGGTGATCTCGGCGTCCTCTGCGATGAGGTCCGAAGCACGCGTCACATGGCGACCGTCAGCGGTCACCCCGCCGGCCTCGATGGCCGCCCGCGCCTGGGCGCGGCTGGGCGCCAACCGTCGCGCGACGAGCACCGCGTCGGCGCGACGGCGGACGGGGCCTCCAGGCGCGGGGTTCAGCATGGCCCCACACTGTCCCGGAAGTCGGCCAGAGACAACGGAGACGGTCTCAGCGGACCCGGATGGACAGGCCGTCCGGTTGTAGCTTAGGAAGCGCGCCATGCGCATCGCGGGCCTCATCTGGATGCTTCGCCGGGCGGCCCCCGTCCTGGTGGTCCTGGCCCTGGCTATGCGCATTGTCGTTCCGGCGGGCGTGATGTTCGCAGAGACGACCGACGGCGGGTTGCAGATGACCCTCTGCACCGGCCAGGGGGCCATGGTGGCCCCGCTTAGCGACGACGGGACAGGCCCGGACGCTGGAAGGGGCGCTTCGGATTCCCCGTGCGCCTTCGCGGCGACGGCGGCCTTCACACCGACCGAGTCCGTTCTTCTGCCGGTTCCAGCGCCCTGGCCGGCGCCCACCGCACACCCTGGCGTCAGGACGGAACACCAGCGCCCCGGCCTGGGGCTTCCGGCGCCGCCTCCCCCCAAGACCGGTCCTCCCTCTCTCGTCTGACCCTGTCGCCCCGGCCAGCTTGGCCCGGCCCTGCCTGACATTCAGTCGAGAGACCCTCAATGACCCCCCCCATTCGCGCCGGCGCTTCGCGGCGCGCCCTTCTGGCGGCCCTCGCGGTCGCCGCAGCTCCCGTGTCCGTTCACGCCTCGGACGCCGTCGCCGAAGCCCCCGAGATTGACGCCGTCATCATCGTCGGACAGGGCGACCGGCCCATCACCGTCCAGCCCCGGGGACTGTCCGTCTCCCTCGGCGAGGCCGAGTTCCGAGCGGTGAACGCCGTCAATGTCGAAGACCTGATGAAGTATGCGCCCAACTTCTTCGTCCGGAAGCGGTTTGCGGGCGACGACAACGCCGTGGTGGCCCTGCGGGGCGCCAACACGGTCCAGAGCGCCCGGACCCTGGTCCTCGTCGACGGCTTCGTCGTCTCCAACTTCCTGGGCAACCGATGGGACTTTCCGCCCAAATGGAACGTCGTCGGGCCGGCTGAGGTGCGTCAGTTCGACATCGTCTACGGTCCCTACTCGGCGCGCTACGGCGGTAACTCGATGGGCGGGGTGATCTCTGTCACCACCCGGGCGCCCGAGCGGAACGAGGTCTATGCCCAGTCCCAGGTCATGACCATGCCCTTCAAGGAGTACGGTTTCGACGAAGCCTTCCAGGGTTACAGCGCAGAGGGCGGCCTGTCCTGGAAGCCTGAGAACTCGCCATTCAGCCTGCGGGCGGGGTTCAGGCGCTTCGAGAACACCGGGCAATCCATGACGTACAACCTGTTGTCGGCGGCGACCGGGACCGGGACGGCGGTGACAGGCGCCTATGTCGATCCCAGGTTGGCGACCCCGGTTTTCGGCGCCGCCTCCCCCGTCCGCGTCATCCAGAACCAGTTTCGGGTCAGGACCGGCTGGGAGATGGACAATGGCTGGCGCCTGGAGGCCCTGGGCTTCGCCTGGCTGACGGATCAGGACCTCACAGATACGCGGACCTTTCTGAGGGATGCTGGCGGCGCGCCGGTCTGGCAGGGAAGGGTCGTCCTCGGCGGCAAGACCTGGAATGCAACAGGGCTCAACCAGTCGCTGACGGAGCGCACCGAGTACCTGGCGGGGTTGAGAGCGGGCGGTGCAGCCATGGGCTGGGACGTCTCAGCCAATCTCTCGCGCTACTGGATCGCCCGCCAGGACGGTCGCACCTCCCGAGACATGGCGACGGGCCTGGTGAACGGCGCCGGGACACAGACCCTGGCCCGTCAGCCCGGCTGGTGGACGGGGGACCTGGTCGTGGAGAAGGCCTTCGGGAACCACGCCCTGGCGTTGGGCGTCAATGGCAGCCTCTACGAGACTGAGTCCGAAACCTTCAACACCACTGCCTGGAAGAACGCCACCGGGCGGGTGTTCTCGGCGGCGACCTGGGGGAAGACGACGACCTTCGGGGTCTTCCTCGAAGATGAGATCTCCCTGCCCGGCGACTACCGGCTGACCGCGGGCCTGCGTTATGACAGCTGGAAGGCGTACGATGGCGGCATCGGCAAGTTGATCGCCGGTCGCCAGGTGGACGACGCCTATCCCGACCGGATCGACAGCGCCGTCAGCCCCAAGTTGAGCTTCCAGGGGCCGCTGACCGCTGGCTGGGACGTCCAGCTCAGCCTCGGGACGGCCACGCGCTTTCCGACCGTCGGAGAGCTGTTCCAGGGCCGCATCGATGACATCACCCAGCAAATCGACCCGCAGAGCTTCGACCCGAACCTCAGGCCCGAGACCTCCATCGACGCCAGCCTGATCCTTCGCCGGAGCTTTGGCGACGTCAGATTCACCGGGTCAGCCTTCCTGCAGGATGTGCACGACGCCATCTTCAGCTTCCAGGGCCTCAACCCCTTCGGCCAGGTCACCTCCTCCTTCAAGAATGTCGATCGGGTACGCCAGGTCGGCCTGGAGGTGATCGTCGAGGCGCGGGATGTCGCCATCGAGGGGCTGGACGTGGACGCCAATGTCTCCTGGATGGATGCCCGGACCCTCCGGAACCGATCCGCGCCCTTGGCCGAGGGCGAGATGTTCCCTCGGATTCCCGAATGGCGGTCCAATGGATCGGTCCGGTACCGGATCTCGGACGCCGCCCGCGCCTCCCTGGGCTGGCGGTACGCGACCCGTCCCAACTCGGACCTGTTCGGCCTGTCTCGAGGCGACGCCTACGGGTTCCAGAGCGAGTACCTGACCTTCGACGGGCGGGTGACGCTCGCCGTCGGCGACTATGCCGAACTGGGGATCGGGATCGACAATCTGCTCAATGACAAGGCCTACGTCGCCCACCCCCTGCCGCAGAGGTCCTTCGTCATCGACCTGAAGGGACGGTGGTGAGAGCCATGGCCCCTTCCGACATCCTCCAGAACCCCGAAGCCGCTGAGAGGCAGGCCATCCTCGCCCACCGGACGGTCTGGCGTTGGCACTTCTACGCCGGTCTGTTCTGCATTCCCTTCGTGATCGTCCTTTCGCTGACCGGGGCAGCCTACCTGTTCAAGCCCCAGGTGGAGGCCTTCCTGGATCGTCCCTTCGACCATCTGGTCATGGAAGGTGGTCCCCGGAGCGCCCAAGCCCAGGTTGACGCCGCTCTGGCCGCGGCGCCCGAAGGCTCCAGGCTCCGGTTCTACGAGGTCCGTTCACGCCCGGGGGATGCCGCCCGGATCACCCTTTCCACGCCGGACGGACCGCTGATCGCCTTTGTCCACCCGGAAACCAATGTGGTCCTGTCTCTCCAGAGGGAGGCCGAAAGACCAATGGAGGTGATCAAGACGCTCCACGGCGAACTCCTCATGGGCGACCGGGGGGCCATCCTTGTCGAGCTCGCGGCGGGATGGGCGGTGGTGATGATCCTTACCGGCCTCGTCCTCTGGTTTCCGCGCGGCGGTCGAGGGCCCGGCGGGGTCCTCTGGCCCCGGCTTGGCCTCGGCGGACGCCTCGCCTGGCGGGACCTGCACGCGGTCACTGGCTTCTGGGTTTCCGGGCTCGCCCTGTTTCTGCTGCTTACAGGCCTGCCCTGGACCACGGTCTGGAATGACGCCTTCAAGGAGGTTCGCCGGGTGACGGGAACCCTGGCCGCCTCGCAAGAATGGTCCTCAGGCCGCAAGTCCGAACGTTCGGACCCACACGCCGCACATAACGCGCCGGCGGACCAGGAGATCCGGGCCGCCAATCCGTCCCTGGACCGGATGGCGGAAGCGGCTGCCGGGCTGGGTCTGCCGCCGCCGGTCCTCATCGCCCCGCCCTCCCCTGGCGGCGGCTGGCGGTCCTCTCCGGACTGGACCGTGAGGTCGGAGACGCCGAACCGGCCGCAGCGGGTGGTGCTGACCCTGGATCCCGCCTCGGGCGCCGTGACAGGCCGCGAGGACTTCGGGGACAAGCATCCGATCGACCAGGCCATCGGCTACGGCATCGCCGCGCATGAGGGCCAATTGTTCGGGCTGGCCAACCAGCTGCTTGGTCTCTTTGCGGCATCGGGCCTGGTGCTGCTGTCGGTGAGCGGAATCATCATGTGGCGCCGGCGCGGGCCCCTGGGCGTCCTTGGGGCGCCGGAGCGGCTGACCAACCGGAATGCGGCCAGGGCCGTGGGCGTCGCCATCCTGGCCCTCGGGGTCTTCATGCCCGTCCTGGGCGTCAGCCTCGTCGTTGTGGGCCTGGTCGAGTTCCTGGTGCTGCGCCGCCTGCCGAGGGCGCGGACCTGGCTGGGCCTGGACCCCGTCAGATGAAGACGGCGACCATCTGCCGGGCGCGTGCGACCAGCTGGCCGGCATCGTTCCAGAGGCTCATGTCCTGCGCAGCGTAGCCGCCGGCGGCGGCGTCGATCCGGCTGTCGAGGAGCCACCAGCCCGAGGCGCTGGCCGGCGCGTCGGTCGCAAAGTCGAGGGACCAGGTCATGGTGCTGAAGGGGGCGAACTCGGGGAAGAGCACCAGGGCCGCAGAGGGAACGGCGTCCGCCAGGGCCACCAGGGCAGGCGCGCCCGCGGGGGCCTCGCCATCGCCGTGCCGGATCCAGACGGCGATACGGGGCTCCGCCTCCGGGGTCATCGGCCGCGCCCCGCCCGCCAGCCGGACGTCGAAGTGCCGGGCGAAGCCAGGCGCCCTGTCCGCAGCGAAGAAGGCGGTGCAATCCTCCGGGGGAGGAAGGACGGGCGGCGCTTCTCCCGTGCGCATGACACGGGACTCACGCACCCCGCCATAGGTCAGGAGCGCACGGGCGGCCGGTCCGGCCTCCCCGGTGACCGAGGCCTCGATGACGACGGCGGACTTGCCCCGGCGAACGACCTCGGCGGTCACGATAAGGCGGCCTGAGGCTGGCCCCGCCAGGGCGAAGTGGGCGCTGCGAAGGGGCGGCAGGTCCGGGTTCAGTCTCGCGGCCGCCTCGACGCAGAGGGCGCCGGTCAGGCCGCCGTAGGCGGTCCGTCCCTGCAGCCAGTCCTCTGGCAAGTCGATGACCAGGCCGCCCTCGCCGGGCGCCAGGGACTGCATCATCATGCGAAAAGGGGTTCCGGCGGTCTGGGTCATCGGGCGCTCCTCACGCCCGGAGTAGACAAGGCAAGCTCCTGACGCCAGCCCCGAGCCGGGACTGGCGCAGCCCGCCCTGCAGCGGATAGAACCGTCGCATGATCACTCGCCGTCGCCTGCTGCAGGCCGCCCCCGCTCTCGCTGTCCCCGCCGATCTCCAGCCCCCCGTCCGGACCCTGGAGCGGATCGACCTGGTCGACCCTGCGCGGGGGCGGACAATTGCGACCCGGATTCACATGCCGGCGGGCGCCGGGCCCTGGCCTGTCGTCCTGTTCAGCCATGGCTTCGGGGGGTCCCTGTCCGCCTTTGGGGAGGCCGGCCGATACTGGGCGACCCGGGGGGTCGTGGTCATCCATCCCACCCACACGGACTCGGTCCAGGTCCCCGACCCCACGCTCCCGGCCGAGGACGCCCTGGCTGTGCGCCAGGCCCTGGCCGCCGCCATGGGCGGTCGCCCGGGCGGCCCGCCCCTGACGGAGGTGATGGAGCGGCCGGTCTTCCTTCGCAGCCGCCTGGCGGACATCGGATTCCTGCTCGGCCTCGTGCGCAAACGGGATGACCGCCTTCCCGCCGCAGTGCGTGCGCGTATCGACCCGACGCGCATCGGCATGGCTGGCCACTCCTTCGGCGCCTACCTGACCCTGGTGCTCTGCGGTGCACGGCTGTCGCCCGAGCCGCCGCCCCCCCTTCCGTCGGGCTTCCGCAGCGGCCTGGCGATCAGCGGCCAGGGCAGCGGCCGACTGGGCCTCAGGCCCGGCGCCTTCGACCGTATGTCCCTGCCCCTCTTCAGCGTCACCGGCAGCCGCGATTTCGGCGCGGCGGGGGAGACGCCGGACTGGCGACTGGAGGCCTTCAATCGCGCCCCGCCCGGCCGCAAGTACGCCGCCGTGCTGGACGGCTTCCGCCATGGAGACTTCGACGCCCCGGAGAGCGACCCTGTCCTGGGCCGGACGGCCAGCCGGCTCCGCGCCCTGCAATCGGCCTTCTGGCGCGCCACCCTGGCGGGCGACGCCTCCGGATGGACCGACCTCGACCGGGCGGCGGGGGCCTCGCGCCCCGGCTACCCGATGGAGATCCGCAGGCGCTGACCGGCCCGCTCAGGGGAGAGTGGTCTCGGCGATCTTCCTGGCCGTGGCGTAGTCGGCCTTGCCGTTGCTGGCCCGGATCGACTGGTCCGTGGAGACCACCCGCTTCGGGGTCTTGTAACCGGCGAGGCTCTTGCGGACGTGGGCGCGCAGAGCCTCTTCGTCCAGGCTCGCGCCCTCGGAGAGCCGGACAACGCCGGTCACCGCCTGGCCCCACTTCTCGTCGGGCAAGCCCACCACCAGAGCGTCATCGACGCTGGGATGGGTCTTCAGCGCCTCCTCCACCTCCTCGGGGAAGACCTTCTCCCCGGCGGTATTGATGCAGGCTGAGCCCCGCCCAAGCAGGGTCAGGGTGCCGTCCGCCTCGACGATGCACCAGTCGCCCGGGATGGAATAGCGGACGCCGTTGATGGTCCGGAAGGTCCGGGCGGTTTTCTCGTCGTCCTTGTAGTAGCCGAGCGGATTGGGCGGGCCGATGGCCACCATGCCCGACTTGCCCGAGCCCGGTTCCACCGGCTGGTCGTTCTCGTCGAACACCTTGCAGCGCTCACCCAGCATGAACTTGGCGGTCTGGACCTCGGAGTCCCTGGTCATGATGGAGTTGCCCATGCCCAGGGCTTCGGAGGAGGAGAAGCCGTCGCTCAGCACGGCCTGGGGCATGTGCTCGAGCATGCCCTTCTTGACCTCGTGACTCCACATGACGCCGGAGGAGACGATGGTCAGGATGCTGGAAACATCGTAGCGGCCCGGCGCCGCGTTCAGGGCGTTCAGGATCGGCTTGCCGAAGGAGTCGCCCACGATCACCAGGGTCTGGGGTTTGTGGGCGTCGATCGCCGTCAGCAGTTCCTCTGCATCGAAGGTCGGCTTCTCCAGAGTGATCACGCAGCCGCCCGCCATCATCGCACCCATTGAGGTCAGCAGGCCCGTGCCGTGCATCAGGGGCGGGGCCGGCAGGATGCGCGCGCCCACCGGCATGCGGCGGGTGGCTTCGGCGAGCTCCTCAAGGGTCTCAGGCACCGGTCCCAACTTGCGGGCCGCCTGAAGGGTGATCTCCCGCATGTCGTGGTGGGTCCACATCACGCCCTTGGGCATGCCGGTGGTGCCGCCGGTGTAGATGAAGAACTGGTCGTCGCCGGAGCGCTGGATGTCCAGCGGCCCCCCGTTGCCCTCCTCGCCAAGGGCGTCGAAGCGTTCGGCGAAGGGCGCGACCTGGCTGTCTTCGCTGACCTCGACCCAGGTCTTCACCTTGGGCAAACGGGGCCGGATCTCAGCGACCGCATCTCTGAACTCGCTGGCGTAAACCACGGTCTGAGCGTCGGAATTGTCGAAAATGTACCAGACTTCCTCGGGCGTGTAGCGGTAGTTCACGTTGACGTGGGTCAGGCGCGCCTTCCACCCGGCCGCGACGGCCAGCAGATACTCAGGACGATTGCGCATGTAGATGGCGATCTTGTCGCCAGGCCGGGCGCCCCGGGCGATCAGCCCCCGGGCCATGTTGTTCGTTGTCCGGACGGCGTCGCCCCAGTTGATCACCCGCTGGCCATGGATGAAGGCCGGCGCCTCCGGGGATACGTTGGGGCCGACCGCGTCCAGGATGTCTCCGAAATTCCAGCCCATGGTCTTGTCATCCTCCACTCTCGCCCCGCTCAGGAGGGCTTGGACCGAAAGTCCCCCGACAGACGGGCAAATGCAAGCGCCCCATGGGGCGACGGATGGGACTCAGGGCGCGGGGGCGATGGCCGCCTGCCGGAGCGCATTGATCAGGGCGGTGCGCCCATCACGCAGATCCGGCCCGCCAGACTTGGGCCAGGCCGAGTTCACGACAATGATGATCCGGTCCTCGCGGAAGGTGGTGATGGACTGGCCGAAGATTCCCGTCGCCTGATAGGCGCCATTGGGCTGCATCCACCAGAAGTAGCCATACCCGGCCTGGCCGTTCTCGATCTGCTTGCTTGTGGCCTCCCGCGCCCAGCCAGGAGGCAGGACGGGCCGGCCATCGACGATACCCTCGTCAAGTACAAACTGGCCAACGCGCCCGTAGTCTCGGAGCGTCATGGAGATGCAGCATCCGCCGCGCTCCAGGCCGCCGGGATCGGTCACCCACACAGCCTCCGCCTCCATTCCGTAGGGCTTCCAGATCTTCTCCGATGCGTAGTCCGCCAGGCCCTTTCCAACCGCCCTGGCCAGCAGGATCCCGACAAGGTCGGTCTCGCCGGTGTTGTAGTTGAAGGTCGTCCCGGGGGCGTGGGCCCGCGGCAGGGTGCGCATGTAGGCGACGACAGGGTTCAGATCGGGCTGCCCCTGCGCCAGCTTGACGCCCTCTGTGGGGCCCTTGGCGACGTCGGAGCTCGGATCGCTGTAGTCCTCATTCCAGCGAACGCCGGAGCTCATCATGAGGAGCTGTCGCAGAGAGACTCCATCGTAGGCGGACCCCTTCAACTCGGGAAGGATGTCCGTCACCGGGGTCTGGAGGCTCTTGATCCGGCCGTCCTGGATGGCGGCCCCGACCAGTATGGCTGTCACCGACTTGGCCACGGAAAAGGAGGTCCAACGATCCCTGGGGCTGCGTCCCAGGCCATACTTCTCCAGCAGGACCTGGCCATCGCGGATCACCAGAAGCCCGGAGACACGGTAGGTCGCCATGTATTCGTCGACGGTCCAGGTCCGGCCGGCATGCGTGAAGACGGGATCAAGGTTGCGGTCCGCAAGAGGCAGCGCGTGGACGCGGTCTCCCGCAGCGATCGGCCGGGTCTGGTAGACCGTCTCCATCGCCGGATACCAGCGGGCCTGCTGCTCAGCGCTCCAGAACAGCAGGTTCGGCGTCTCCGGCTTCAGGGCGACCTGGGCGGCGGAGGAACCCGCCACGAGGCTGCCGGCCGCAAGGGCGGCGGCGATCAGACGCTTCATGTTTCCTCCCCCGGCCCGCCGGACGCGCAGACCGCTACTCCGTCCGGAAGCCCTCGTAGTCCCGGGCCGCCACCTGATCGATGCGGATTTTGTAGCCCTCGCCGATGTAGGGCATGAAGACCCGCGGCTTCCCGGGAACGTTGGCGCCCATGTACCAGGAGGCGGCGTCCAGGTAGAGGCTGCCTTGCGCCACTTCGTTGACATGCGCCATCCAGGCCTCTTGCGCCCCGGCGTCGGCCTCCAGGGTCCGGACCTGACGGCCATCCGCCCAGCCGATGGCGCCGCTGATCCAGTCAATGTGCTGCTCGATGGACGAGATCATGTTCGACAGGACGGAGGGGCTGCCCGGGCCGGTGACGGTGAACAGGTTCGGGAAGCCGGCGACCATCAGTCCCAGATAGGTCTTGGGCCCCTCCGCCCAGGCCTCCCCGAGGGTGCGTCCGCCACGCCCCCGGATGTCCATCTTCAGGAGGGCGCCGGTCATGGCGTCGAAGCCGGTGGCGAAGACGATCACGTCGAATTCCGACTCGCCGGCGGTCGTCCGGACGCCGGTCTCGGTGAGGGTCGCGATGGGGGTCTCGCGAAGGTCGACGAGGCGCACGTTCTCTCGGTTGAAGGTGTCGTAGTAGTTGGTGTCGACGCAGGGCCGCTTGGCGCCGATGGCGTAGCCCCGGGGGACAAGGCGCTCTGCCACCTCGGGATCGCGGACCATCTGCCGGACCCGGTCGCGGACATGCTCGCAGATCTCTTCGTTCAGGTCCGGCATGCGCATCAGGTTGGGAATGGCGGACAGGGACATCAGGCCCATGCCGTTCCAGAGACCCGCCTTCAGCGCCTCGAGCTCCTCTCCCTGGACTCGCAGATCGGGGGGTGGCGACGGGAAGATGGACTGCCCGCTGCGGAGCATGTCGCGGTAGGCGGTGAAGCCTTCCAGAAAGCCGTCGATCTCGGCGTCGGCGAGGGGCGAATTGAGGGCCGGAAGCGAGAAGTTGGGCGTCCGCTGGAAGACCGTCACCTGGGCGGCCTGCTGAGCGATCAGGGGGATGGACTGGATGGCCGAGGATCCGGTGCCGATCACCGCCACGCGCTTGCCTGTGAAGTCGACGCCCTCGTGCGGCCAGAGGCCGGTCAGGTAGGTCTCGCCCTTGAAGCGGTCGGCCCCCGGGATGTCCGGCGTCTTGGGCACGGACAGGCAGCCGGTGGCCATGACCACCCACCGGGCCGAAACCTCGTCGCCGCGGTTGGTCTTCACAGTCCAGCGCCCGGCGGCCTCGTCGAAGACTGCGCTCTCGACACGGGTTTCGAAGAGGAAGGAAGATCGCAGGTCGAACCGGTCCGCAATATGTTCGGCGTACTTCAGGATTTCAGGCTGGGGCGCGTACTTCTCACTCCAGCGCCATTCCCGGGCGAGGTCCTCGGACCAGGTGAAGGAATAGAACAGGCTCGGAATGTCGCACCGCGCGCCCGGGTACCGGTTCCAGTACCAGGTGCCGCCGACCCCGCCACCCGCCTCGAACCCCTGGACGGACAGGCCGGCCTCCCGGGCCTTGTGGACCATGTAGAGGCCGCCGAAGCCGGCGCCGACCACAGCCACGTCGACCTGGACCCCCTTCACCGGAGTCCTCCCCATCGTTCCATCAGCCATCTTCACTCTCCCGCAGCGCCATATCCTTGTACCGGGGATAATGGACGGACTGGCGGCAAGGTCCAGTGGTCAGACGCGAGGCCTGCAGGCGAGAGTGAACTCGAGGCTGATGCGCAGGACGCCGGTCGAGCGACCGCCGTGCAGGAGCCGATCGTTGAAAACGACAGCCTGCCCCGTCCTAACGGGCGCCGGGATGAGGCGGTCGGTAATGTCCTCGTCAGCGTACTGGGGCTTACGATGCCCCAGGTGGTTCACGAAAGACGTGTAACGGAAGTCCCTGAGGTGGGATCCCGGCAGCACCATGAGGCTCGGATTGTCATCATCCTGCAGGAGCGGAAGCCAGACCTTCACCCGCTGCATGTCGGCAGGAAAGTCGAAGCCGAGCAGGTCCCAGAACCACTTGTCGGCGTGGATGGAGCCAACGTCTGAAGGGCTGTCCGGACGGACGACGCGCCAGTAGACATCCGGTTCACCCCTACCCTCCTCACCAGTCACGAACTCGCCGGCCAAAGGATCGAGAAACCCCTCCTCCTGAAGGGCCCGTTGAAGGGCCCCAAAGAGGTAGGCCGGAAGCATCCTCGCCGCCTTCTCCCGGAAATTTGGATATCCTTCGCCCGACAAGTAGGCGGCTGCAGCGCTGATCGTCGGCAGAGATTTACCCGCCGCGTCGGAGAGATGTTCAAGAACGAGCTCCTGGACAACTTTCCGGAGGTCAGGCGCATCCACGACAGAAAATCCGTCCGCGTTGGAGGCGAGATCCAGGGGCCTCATAGCCTTTGACTCTAGCATCCGATCCTCACTCCCCATCCTCGAACCACGCCGCCAGCCCGAAAACCGCATGGACTTCATCCCACATATTGATGTCTCCCCCGGTGAGTAAACACAGCCTCATCAGACAATCCCATTGGGAATCCAGCTCAGGTAGGGCTTTCGAGTATCCACAAATATCGAGTCTAATGGCGTCTTGGCGATCAAGCGGTATCCAAAGTTTTCGATATATCTGAATATCTCGTTGTCTTGTATATTATATATCGATACATTTTTTATCTCAATACATATAACACCAGGTCGGAATATATCCAAACGAGCGCCTTTTAGCGCATTCAATTCTTCTCCTTCGATATCTATATTAAATAAATGTATCTCTCTATTGATATAGGATTGATAGATATGAAAGATTGTTGTCGCCTCGACATCCAAGATTTTAGGCTTAAGGTCCTTGAATTTTAACCGGTACTTTTCGCCTGTCGTGTGAGCGATCGTACTCATCGTAGGATCCGGGAAGATCTCGAAGCGTACTGATTTCGGGGAGTCAGATACGATTTCGTTCAGGAACGTGTCCCTAGGCCGGATTTCAGACCAGTCATTCCTATAGCCGTCGTTTCCATCGACGGCGTACCCGCTCCATCCCCTTTCGTAAAAAATGTATGTGTTGCTGAAATCGATGGGATGATTGGCGCCGACGTCCAGGTAGGCGCCCACCTCGACATCCCTGAGGATGGAGCTCAGGACCAGATCCACGCCCCCGACGGCGTAGCTCATGTTGCGTTCTGGACGAGCGAGCCTTCCGGTCATTGAAAACCAGTCTCCGGTATGGCGAAGGATGCCGAGGCGGCCTGAACGGGCGCTTTCGTCCAACCGCGGAACTCCTGATATCAACTCCATGGGCGCGGCGCACACGACTCACGCAACTCTTATCATCTTGCTGCTCGCGGCACGATCCTGCTGAACTTGATCAGGCGCGGACTGGAGCTGGGCCCCCGCCGCCATCGGGCCAGGAGGGACACCGGAAGGCATCCCGGACTTGCCTCCGGCCTTCTGGGGGGTATCTGTATCGTAGTCCCACCGCCGCCGGGCCCTCGCGCCTGACCTGACACCGGAGTTCACATGACCCTCGCCGGAAGGCTGTTTTCCGGGGCGAGCCTCGCCCTCCTCCTCACCCTCTCCACCTCCCCCGTCATCTCGGCTCCGGCGCCGCCTGCAGCGGCGGTGCAACCCGCCCCCGCCTCTGAACTGGCGCGACTGGTCGATATTCCCTACGAGCGCTTCACCCTGCCCAACGGCCTGCGGGTGTTGGTCCATACCGACCGCAAGGCGCCGATCGTCGCCGTTTCCATCTGGTACGGGGTCGGGTCCAAGCATGAGCCCGCCGGTCGCACCGGCTTCGCGCACCTCTTTGAGCACCTGATGTTCAACGGGTCGGAGAACGCGCCTGGCGACTACTTCAAGCCGCTCCAGGAGGTCGGCGCCACCGACCTCAATGGGAGCACCTGGTTCGACAGGACCAACTATTTCCAGACCGTCCCGACCGGCGCCCTGGACCGGACCTTGTTTCTGGAGAGCGACCGCATGGGCCACCTCCTGGGCGCTGTCACCCAGGAGAAGCTCGATAATCAGCGGGGCGTCGTCCAGAACGAGAAGCGCCAGTACGACAACCAGCCCTTCGGCCTTGTGGACTATCTGATCAACGACAATCTCTTCCCCCCGGGCCATGGGTACCGTCACAGCACGATCGGATCCATGGCCGACCTCGACGCGGCCTCGCTTGACGATGTGAAGCGCTGGTTCACCGATAACTATGGCCCGAACAACGCCGTCCTGGTCCTGGCCGGCGACATCGACCTTGCGACCGCTCGCCCCCTGGTCGAAAAGTACTTCGGAGCGATCCCCCGCGGCCCCCGCGTGGCTCCTGTTCAGGACGGCCCGGTGACCCTCAAGGCGCCCGTCAGCCTGACCCACAAGGACCGGGTCGCAACCACACGGATCTATCGCAGCTGGTCCACGCCGGGCCTGAATGACCTGTCCTCCGTCGCCCTGGAAGCGGGGGTCAGCGTCCTGGGCGGCCTTTCCTCCTCGCGCCTCGACAATGCGCTGGTCCGCGACGAGAAGATCGCCGTGTCTGTCACAGCGGACTTCGGAGTGTTCCAGTCGGTGGGGATCCTGACCCTGGCCGCAGATGTCCGTCCGGGCGTCTCGCCGGACCTCGTGGCCAAGCGGATGGACGAGGTGATCGCCGGACTGATCGCCACCGGCCCCACCCCTGCTGAGCTGGATCGGGCGCGCCGGGTGGAGATTGCGGGCAAGATTCGCGAAACGGAGGCCGTTGGCGGCTTTGGCGGCAAGGCGGTGACCCTTGCCGAGGGTGAGCTCTACGCAAATGACCCCGAACTCTACCGGAAGCGGCTCGACGCCTACGCCGCCCTCACTCCCGCCGCCGTGCAGTCCGCCCTGAAGACCTGGCTCGGCCGGCCGGCCCTGGCCCTCCGGGTCGATCCGGGCGAGCGTGATCTCGATGGCGGCCCTCTGGGGGGAGACAAGGCGGCGAAGGGCGCCGTGATCGACCGGACCGGCGTCACAACGGCGCCGCGGGCGCCCCGCGCCGATGCGACCCTGCCAGGCGCCGGCAAGGTCCCGACCCTGGACTTCCCGGACATCGAGCGCGCCAGGCTGGCCAACGGCATGCCTGTCGTCTACGCGCGCCGCGCAGGGGAGCCGCGAACCCTCATCGCCGCGAGCTTCGACGCCGGGACGGCGGCGGACGGCGCCACAAGGTACGGGGCGCAGTCCCTGATGCTCAGCGCCCTCACGGAGGGCGCCGGTGTTCTCTCCAGCCGCGAGATCGCCGAGCGTAGCGAACTCCTGGGCGCCAGGGTCGGCGCCTCGGCGGGCGCGGACCGCTCGACGGTCATGCTCGACGCCCTGACCCCGAATCTGACGCCCTCCCTCGCCCTTTACGCCGACGTCCTGCGCAGACCGACCTTCGAGCCGCAGGTGGTCGAGCGGATCCGGGGCCAGCAACTGGCGCGGATCTCGGCGGACGCAAACAACCCGCAGGCCATCGCCGTCTTGGAACTCTCGAGGCGGCTTTACGGCGCCGGACATCCCTACAGCGTCCGGACCAGCGGCGCGGGCGACGCGGCCGTCGTCAGCGCTCTCAGCCCTGCGGACCTTCGGAACCTTCACGACCAATGGATCCGGCCGGACAACGGACGCCTGCTTATCGTCTCGGACAGGCCGCTCGCAGAACTCCTGCCCCAGCTCAACGCGGCCCTTGGCGACTGGAAAGCGGCGACCGGGACGGCAAGGGGCGCCAAGGTGTTTGTCGAGCCCCCGGCGCCGTCGGGCAGCCGGGTCGTCCTGATCGATCGTCCCAAGTCGCCCCAGTCGGTGATTTCAGCCGGTCAGGTCCTTCAGGCCAAGGGCGGAGACGACCTCCTGTCCCTTCAGGCGGGCAACGAGGTGCTGGGCGGCGGCTTCCTCTCGCGCCTGAACATGAATCTGCGCGAGACCAAGGGCTGGTCCTACGGGGTCGGCTCCGGCGTGCCTGAGGTGGTCGAGCGCGTGTCCTTCCGGGTCAGCGCGCCCGTCCAGGCCGACCGCACCGCCGATTCGATCTCGGAGATCGTGAAGGAGATTCGGGATTTCACCACCAACCGGGGAACAACCGCCGAAGAACGTCAGCTGACCATCGAAGGGGCGACGCGGGAACTGCCAGGCCAGTTCGAGCGGGGCGCCTCGGTGCTGAACGGGATGGCGACGCTGGCCGAGTTCAATCGACCTGACGACTGGTACGAGCGGCTTCCCGAACGCTATGGCGCCATGACGGCGGCGGACATGGACTCGGCGGTCCGGCGGGTCATCGATCCGTCCCGGATGACCTTCGTGGTCGTGGGCGACGCTTCGGTGGTCAGGCCCCAACTCGACAAGCTTGGCCTGCCGGTCGAGGTGATCGCCGCACCGCCGGCGGCGAAGTGATCGGAACGGGGCGGGTTTTGGTCCGCCCCTCTTCCTCAGTCTGCGGGGAGGTCGCCAGCCACGGCCGGGGCCAGCCGGGCGGCGATCTCCTCAATGCCCCGAGCGTTGGGATGCATGCCGTCCGGCAGCAGCTTCTCCGGCTGACCCGCCACGCCCTCCAGGAAGAAGGGATAGAGCCCCGCGCCTGTCGACCGGGCCAAGTCTGCGTAAATCGGGTTGAACGCCCGCGCGTAGTCCTCGCCAAGGTTCGGCGCCGCCATCATCGTGGTGAGGGCGGCCGGAACGCCCCGGCGCTTGAGCTCCGCCAGGATCGCCTCAAGATTGGTCCGGGTCTGCGCCGGGCTGAGTCCCCTCAGCATGTCGTTGGCGCCCAGGCCGACGATCACCAGGTCCGGCTTGCGCGGCAGGCCGTCGAGGGTGAAACCCAGGCGGGCCAGGCCCGCGGCGGTGGTGTCTCCCGAGACCCCCGCATTGACCACCCGGGCCCGGACGCCCTGTCTGGCCAGGGCCCGCTCCAGGGCCGGCGCGAAGCCCTGCGAGGGCTCGAGACCATATCCGGCGAACAGGCTATCTCCGAAGGCCACCACGAGGGGGCCCTCGAAGGCCGCCTCTGTAGCGGGCGGCTTCTGTGTCCGGGGCGCATCGCCGCCCGGCGAACAGGCCAGGAGAAACTGGCAAAGCCCCGCCACAACCACATATAGCCACAATCCCGAACGCACCGGACGCCTCCACTGATGACCCACAGCGACGCCGACACCGACCTGATGATCCGCGCGCGTGGGGTGACACTCTCGCTTGGAAACACCGATATCCTCAAGGGCGTTGACCTCGACGCCCCCCGCGGACAAAGCCTTGCGGTGCTGGGGCCCTCGGGTTCCGGAAAATCGTCCCTGATGGCGGTCCTGTCCGGGCTGGAGCGTGCGACCGCCGGAGAGGTGCGCATCGACGGCGAGGACTTCGGCCCCCTCGACGAGGATGCTCTGGCCCGAGCGCGCCGGGGGCGGATCGGCATCATCCTGCAGGCCTTCCATCTCCTGCCGACAATGACCGCGCTGGAGAACGTGGCGACCCCTCTTGAGCTGTGCGGTACAGAAGACGCCCGGGAAAGCGCCGTGGCGGAGTTGTCCGCAGTGGGCCTAGCCGACCGGCTGGGTCACTACCCGACCCAGCTGTCTGGCGGCGAGCAGCAGAGGGTGGCCATCGCCCGGGCCATGGCCCCGCGGCCCGGCCTGATCTTCGCCGACGAGCCCACAGGCAACCTGGACGGGGTGACCTCCCGGCGGGTGGCGGACCTGCTTTTCGAGCGCCGGGCCGCGGCCGGAGCGACCCTGGTGATGATCACCCATGACCCTGGGCTCGCCGCCCGCTGTGACCGGATCGTAGAGATGGCGGACGGCCGGATCGTCTCCGACCGGCTGACATGACACCCGTCGCCTTATCCACCCTTTGGCGGATCGCCCGGCGGGATCTGTCGGCCAGCTTCCGAGGCCTGCGCCTCCTCTTCCTCTGTCTTTTCCTCGGTGTCGCCGCTCTCGCCGCAATCGGCAGCCTGACCGCCGCTATCACCGGTGAGCTGACTCGGAAGGGCCGGGAGCTTCTCGGGGGCGACATCGAGATCGCCCTCACCCAGAGATACGCCACCAATGCTGAGAAGCAGGTGATGGCCGACCTCGGCCGGGTCAGCGAGACCGTCCGGCTACGCGCCATGGCGCGGGGCGGGTCCGGCCCGCCCATGCTCGCCGAGCTCAAGGCGGTGGACGATGTCTATCCCCTCTATGGCAGCCTCACGGTCCAGAGCCCATCCGGCGTGCGTCCCGCGCCACGACCGGGACCGGGCCAGGTGCTGGTGGAACAAGGTCTGGCCGAGCGGCTGGGGGTCGGTCCCGGGTCCGTCGTCGGGTTCGGTCGGGCCGAATTCCGGGTCGCCGGCGTTCTCGACAACGAGCCGGATCGGGTGGGCGAAGGCTTCAGTCTGGGACCCGCCGCCCTGATCCGCCTGGAGGACCTTCCCGCCACGGGCTTGATCCAGCCCGGCAGCCTGTTCCAGTCGAAGTACCGGGTGAGGCTTCCCGACGACCGGACCGGTCGCCTGGACCGATTGTCCGAGTCGCTGAAACGCGAGCACAGGGAGGCGGGCTGGCAGGTGCGCGACCATAGTCGGGCAGCCCCCGGCGCCAGCGGGTTCTTCGAGAGCATGGGCCAGTTCCTCGGGCTGATCGGTCTGGCCGCCCTGGTGATCGCCGGCATCGGGGTGAGCAACGGGGTCACGGGCTACCTGTCGGCCCGACGCGGCTCCATCGCCACCCTGAAGGTGCTCGGCGCCTCGGGGCGTGACATTGCCGGGATCTACCTCCTGCAGCTGGGGGTGGTGGCGGTCGCCGCCATCCTGACGGGCCTTGCTGCGGGCGCCGCGGCGCCCTCGGCCATCCTGTCCCTGATTGGGGACCGCCTGCCGGTGAAGCCCGAGTTCTCCCTGCATCCGGCCCCCCTGCTGATCGCTGCGGCGCAGGGCCTGCTGATCGCCTTCATCTTCACCTGGCTGCCCCTCTCCCGGGCGGGATCGACCCCGCCCGCCGCCATCTGGAGGGCCGCGATCGAGCCCTCGGGCCCACCGTCGCGGCGGGACGTGCTGGTGGTCGGGGCGGCGGTGCTGCTTTCGGTTGGCCTTGCCCTGGGGACGGCCGACCGGCCGCTATACTCGGCGAGTATCCTGGCCGCGGCGGCGGGGGCGCTGCTGCTTCTGCTTGGGGTGGGGATCGGGGTGAAGGCGCTGGCCCGACGCCTGCCCCGACCCGCCTCGCCGCTCCTGCGCCTCGCTATCTCCAACCTCCACCGGCCAGGCGCCCAGACCCCCGCCCTGGTGATCGCCATGGGCCTGTCCCTGACCCTATTCGTGCTGATCGCCGCCATCCAGACCAGCCTGGACGCCGAGATCGCCCGGTCGGTTCCGGCCCGGGCGCCGGCCCAGTTCGTGCTCGACGTGCCGTCGGGCGGGGCCGAGACCTTCCGCAAGGTTGTGAGGGACGCGGCGCCAGGCGCGCAGGTGGACCTGGTTCCCGCCCTGCGGGGCATGATCACGGCCTACGGAGACCAGAAGGTCCGCGATCTCAAGGTCATCCCGCGCGAAGCCTGGGTGCTGCGCGGCGAACGCGGCGTCACCTATGCGGCGGATCTGCCTGCGGGCAGCCGCATCATGGCCGGTGAGTGGTGGCCGAGGGACTATGCGGGTCCTCCCCTCGTCTCCCTGGATGACGAGGTCGCCGCCGACCTTGGCCTCGGGGTGGGCGACATGCTCACGGTCAGCGTGCTGGGACGGGAAATCGCGGCCCGTATCGCCTCCCTCCGCCGGATCGACTGGGACACGATGGGTTTCAACTACCTGATGGTTTTCCCGCCCAGCACCCTGGCGGGCGCCCCGCACACCCTGGCGGGCGCCGTCAACCTGCCGCCGGAGAGGGAAACCGCCGCCGCCCGGGCCATCCTGGCCGCCTTTCCCGGAGCTTCGGTGATCTCGGTGCGAGAGGTGCTGGGCCAGGCCCGGACCCTGCTGGACCAGATGGCTCTCGCGGTCCTTGCCGCCGCCTCCGTGACCCTGCTTGCGGGCATGGCGGTGCTGACCGGCGCCGTCGCCGCCGCCCGGCAGTCGCGAACCTACGACGCGGTGGTGCTGAAGACCCTCGGGGCCACCCGCGGGCAACTGCTGGCTGTCCAGGCCCTCGAGTACGGGCTGCTGGGTCTGCTGCTCGGCGCCGTCGCCCTGGCGATCGGCCTCGGAGGGGCCTGGTGGATCATCGTCCAGGTCTTTGAGTTCACATGGGCGCCCGACTGGGGCCGGGTCCTGGCCACCCTGGGTGCAGGGCTGACGGTCACGCTGGTCCTCAGCCTTGCCGGCGCCCTGCCCATCCTGTCCGCCCGGCCCGCGAGCGCGCTCAGATCCGTCTGAGCCCGACGGTCAAAAGGGGCGGTTCGAAGCGGGGGGTCGGACGCTGGGGGCGACTAGAGTTTGGACTTGAAGAAGCTCCAGGCGATCTCAGCGAACTCAACGTCGCGGTTTTGTCGTCCGCTCTCGGGAGTGGTAGGGACCAGGACCGTCTGGCTTGCGACAGGATGACCGGCCCCATCCATCCGCCACCATTCGACGTCAGACGCTCCAGAGTAGACCAACCTGTTGGCCGGCCCGGCATCGGAGGGGTCGCCATTGAAGACAGTCTCCACAGGGGTCCCCGTAGCGCCGTTCGCCTGGCGCCATACGTCACGGGTCGCCTCGGCGCTGATCACCTGGCCCCGGTTGCAGTTTCCGCCCAGGTTGGCCACGCACCCGCCTGCATAGGGCATGGCGGGATCCGCCGTCCCGTGCACCATGAGGACTGGCAGCCGCCGTGGCGGGGAGGCGCTGCAGGCGCCCGTCTTGGGAGTCTTGGCCATGTTCCCGTTTGAGGACGCCACCGCAGCGACATTGGCAGGTCCGGCGAGGGCGTAGGAGAGGGTCATCTGCGCACCGTTCGAGCCTCCCGCCATGAAGACCTTGGATGTCGGCAGACCATACGCGGTGCGAAGCTGCTCGATCAGGGCGTTGAGGAAGCCGATATCGTCCGCCTGGCTCGACGTCTGGTTGTCGGACCGGCAGTCGTTCCAGCCGGGCGAGCCGTCCAGGGCCGGGAGCCCGCCGGGATAGACCGCGACAAAGCCCTCGCGATCGGCCACATCCCGGAAGACGGAGAGGGGATGAGCGCCGGGATTGGCGATACCGAGCCCGATGCCGCCGCCGCCGTGCAGGACAAGCACGAGCGCCTTCGGGCTCCCTGTCATTCCGGCAGGCGTGTAGACGCGGAACTCGCGGGTGACGCCGCCGACCTGCAGGCTGCCCGAGGCGAGGCCCGGTGGATAGGGCGCGGGCGCCACCGTCACGGTTGTCGAGGCGGTGACTGACCCGGAGGGGTTCGCGGCGTTGAGGGTGTAGGTCATACTGGCCGACGGCGAGACGGTCCGGCTGGTAAGCCCGTCGACGGATCCGACACCGGGGCTGATCGTCAGGGAGGTTGCGCCCTGGACAGTCCAGGACAGGGTCACGGTCTGACCGGGCTGGATCTGCGCCGGAGAG